>DASRUX010000001.1:0-4606 GCA_035655235.1 Rhodocyclaceae bacterium
CAGGCTGGCGGGCGGTGTCCCTTTTTCGATCAGCTCAACGGCCAGGTTCCCGGCCACTTCGCCCTGCTCGTAGGGCGAAGTACCGATGGCCAGGGCGCCGCCGTCCTCCACGAAGAAGCCGTTGGTGCCGATCACCGGCACCGGGCTATGTTCCACCGTCCATTTCACCACCTCCCGGGCCGGCACCAGGGACTTGTCGCCGACTGAACGAGGGAGCTTGCGGTAATTGGTGGTGATGATGAAATCGGCCTTGCCGGCGGTAGCCAGCACCGCCGCCTGCCAGGCTTCGAAGCTATCCACCAGCCGGGAGTCCAGCATCTGGACCGGCTTCCAGTCCAGGCTGCGCATGTAGCGGTCGTCGTTGGCCACCGACTCGGAACTATCGCCAATATGCACGACCCGCACCGGCCGGCCGGCGGACAGGGCCAGCAGGGTGTCCTTCACGAAGGCCAGTTCCTTGCGCTCCAGGATGCCGGTGACGTTGCCGGCGCCTTCGTAGCCGTAGTCGGCCGGCTCGCCATTCACCCCGGCGAAGACGATCCGGATATCGGTCCGCCCGGCGTAGTGCTTCATGGCATAGGCCTGGGCGTCGTCGTCCACGGCGATGACCACGTCGGGTTTCCAGTCGTCCACCATGCGCCGGGCAGAGCGGCCGATGTTCTCCTTGTAGTCCGGCCAGGGATGGCGCTTGGCATCCATGTAGAACCAGCGGACCGCGTAATGGGGCTTCTGGTCCAGGATACGTCGCAGGCCCACATTTACGTCCCGGCTCCAGGCGTACTCCTTGTCGTAGCTGTGGAGCACCAGCACCCGGGGCTTGTCCAGGTTGAAGCCGACCACCAGCGCGGCGGTCGCCAGCAGGAGGAGGACGATGAGGACCTTGCGCAGCCGGTTCATAGCAGCCCCATCGCCTTCCACCAGGGAATGGACAGATACACTGCCCCCAGCTTGGCGGCGTTGCCCAAGGCATTGAAGACCAGGAAGCGGCGCTCATCGAAGGACTCGCAGTGGTGGGTGAGCTGCCGGAACTGCAGGTAATAGGAGCACTGGTAGGGAAAGAACCACATCTCCCCCACCACCAGGATGACGAAGCCCACCACCCAGGGGTTGGCGCCGTAGGTTTCGGCCAGGGGCATGAAGATGGTGGCCAGGATGACGATGGTGGCGCTGATGGGGACCGCCAGGCGGATGACGAAGACCACGGCGAAAAGGATGGCGATGAAGGCCGGGAAGCTGGTCCGCATGTATTCGCCCAGTTCCGGCAGGCGGGCGGCGATCATGCGGTCGATGCCCAGATAGCCGAAGGCGGCGGTGATCCCCACGATACCGGCCAGGTACATGAGGAAGGGCCAGTCGATCTTCTCCTGGAATTCCTTCTTGGTCAGGGTCCCGAAGAGGAGCAGGGCGTAGAGCACGGCGAGGCTGAGCCAGGGGGGCTGGACCTTGTGGAGCCCCGCGCTGGCGATACCCAGCATGAAAGCGCCGATGCCCAGGAGCGCCGCCCATTCCCGCCGCTTCACCGGCCCCAGGACGGACAGCTGGGCCGCCACCTGATCCTTGGAAAGCCCGGAGGCGCCGCCGCCGGGGAACATGATCGCTGCCAGGAGGAAATAGCCGGCCAACAGGGCAATGCCGGTGCCGCCGGCGGCCACCAGCCAGTCCAGCCACTGGAACTGGTCCTTGGCCTGGTCGGGAAGCAGCCCGAAGACCACGAAATTCACCGACTTGCTGGACAGGAACACCGCCGACAGGAGGCTCGCCCCGGTGAAGGCGGAAACCGCCAGCCGGGTCGCGGCCATGCCCTTGGGGGCGAGGCGGAGGATTTCCCCCATGTCCTGCATGAAGGGCGTCAGCAGGGCCACCCGTCCGTTGATGGAGGGCACCAGGGGGGTGAGGGCGAAGCCGGTGAGGAGCAGGCCGAAGTTCTGCCAGAAGGGGGTGTTGGGTAGGCGATAAAGGAGCAGCAGGAGCAGCCGGTAGCTCAGCCCCGACGAGACGATCACCGCCGCCAGGCCGAGGATGCTCATGGCCAGGATGAAGCCGTCGGAGGCGAGCCCCGCCAGGATGACCGGCACCGGGACCAGCCCCATGGCCAGGGTCGCCAGCAGGGCGAAGATGCCGGGGAGGTACTCGTCCACCAGGGAGAAAATCCACATGGCGATGGCCGACGAGAAGACGGCCAGGAAATAGAGGGCGTTGCGCTCCAGCCCCCAGTCGCTGCCGAAGAGCAGGATGGCGGCCGGCGCGAGGAGCGCCGTGAGCCAGCCGAACACGGCTTTCGGGCCGCCCCGTTCCGTTGTGGGAGCGGCTTTCGCTGCCCGTGCCGGGCCGGCTTCCGCACCCGCCAGGAGGGAAGTCAGCGCCAAGTAGAAGTCGGAACGCAGTCCCGGGCTGCCCGCCAGCAGGACGACGAGGCCGGTCCGGGGAATGGACAGGAGCCGGACATCGCTCATCGCCACGGCATCCGCCAGATAGGCGGCGCAGTCGGTGGCGGCCTCCTCGCCGCAACGGCCGCCGGCCACCGGCTGGATACTGCCATCGGCCGCCCGCCTGCCCACCTCGCCCGCGAGGACCAGGTACAGGTAGTCCGCACTGTCGCCCTTGGAGAACACGGTTTCCCCCGCCTTCGCCCGCCGCTCCCCCGCCTGAGGCAGAAGCCGGGCCAGGCTCGGGTAGCCGGCTCGGGAGAGCAGGCCGTCGGCCAGCAGGGCCTGGACAGCCGTCTCGGCGGGCGGCGTTTCCGATACCGGCAGGGCAGGACTGTTCATCAAACGTGAAGAATGGGTATGGAAGCGGGATATGTTATACGAGATGCCTGGTCCCACGCCGGACCCCGTAGAATATCCCCCTGATCCAACAGTCATGGGAACCCCATGGGCCGCCTGCTCGCCTTCCTCGTATTGCTGCTGACGACCATCGCCTGTGCCCACGGCGCCGCCGGGCCGCGGAAGATCGCCCTGGTGATCGGCAACAGCGCCTACCAGAACACGGTGGAACTGCCCAACCCCAGGAACGACGCCACCGCCATGGCTGCCAAGCTGAAACGCCTGGGCTTCGACACCGAACTGGTAAACGACGGCGGCAAACAGGCCATGGAGGATGCCATCCGCCGCTTCGGCAGCCGTTCGGAAGGGGCTTCCGTCTCCCTCTTCTTCTACGCCGGCCACGGCATGCAGGCCAACGGCGTCAATTACCTGGTGCCGGTGGATGCCAAGCTGTCCAGCGAGCGGGACTTGAAGTACCAGATGATCAAGCTCTCCGACATCCTGGACGAAATGGACGAGGCCCAGGTCAAGCTAGTCTTCCTGGACGCCTGCCGGGACAACCCCCTGTCCCGCAGCCTGGCTGCCCGCAACCGCTCCGCCGGTATCGGCCGGGGCCTGGCGCCGGTGGATGCCGCCACCGGCACCCTCATCTCCTACGCCACCAAGGACGGCAAGACCGCCGAAGACGGCGAAGGCGACCACAGCCCCTACACCACCGCCCTGCTCGCCCACGCGGACGACCCGGTGGACGTGGCCATCATGCTGCGCCGGGTCCGGGAACGGGTGGTCAAGGCGACGCAAAGCCGCCAGGAACCCTGGGAATACGGCTCCCTGGTCGGAGGCGAGTTGTATCTGGCGGGAAGCGGCCCGGCGCCGGCGGCGCCTTCCGCCCCGGTGGCGGCCGGCGTTGATCCGGTGGTGGTCGAAATGGAATTCTGGGACAGCATCAAGGCCAGCGGCGACCCGGCGGATTTTTCCGCTTATCTGAGGCAGTACCCGGAGGGCAAGTTCGCCCTGCTGGCCCAGAACCGCCTGCGGAGCACATCCCGCCCCTCAACCGCCACTCAGCCGCCGGCTGCCGCAGCGCCAGCCATGGCGGCCGCCCCCGCCAGGACAACGCCGGCAGCGAACGGAAATACCTTCAGGGACTGCCCCGACTGTCCGGAAATGGTCATCCTGCCCGCCGGCAGCTTCACCATGGGCACCCCGGCCGGGGAGGACGGCCGGGTGGCCGACGAAGGCCCCCAGCACACGGTCACCATCCGGGCGCCTTTCGCCCTGGGCCGCTACGAGGTCACCCGGCGGGAATTCGCCCGCTTCGTCTCGGACACCGGCTACCCCGCGACAGCCGGCTGCTACGTGTGGCGCAACGACCAGTGGCAGTTCGAAACCGACAAGAACTGGCGCAACCCCGGCTTCGAGCAGGGAGACGATCACCCGGTGACCTGCGTCAATCGGGAAGATGTTCGGGAATACCTACGCTGGCTGAACCTGAAGACCGGCAAATCCTATCGCCTGCCCAGCGAGGCGGAATGGGAATACGCCGCCCGGGCCGGCACCACCGCCGCCCGCCATTGGGGCGACAAGCCCCAGGATGCCTGCGCCTACGCCAATGTGGCCGACCTGTCCCTGGCCGACATGTTCGCCCGCTGGGCGCTCCACGACTGCAACGACGGCCATATCTACACGGCCCCGGTGGGGACCTTCGGACCCAATGCCTTCGGGCTCCACGATGTTCTGGGCAATGTCTGGGAATGGACCGCCGACTGCTGGCACGAGAGCTATGCCGGCGCCCCGTCCGACGGTTCGGTCCGGGAGGGCGGGGATTGCAGCCGCTACGC
>DASRUX010000002.1:0-7947 GCA_035655235.1 Rhodocyclaceae bacterium
TCCGCCAAATATTCAATAGCTTAAAAATTTTTCAGTCTCCATATCACGGGCTGGTACACCCCCTGCAATAGGTCTGTCGAGCGAAACAAAAAGCTCGATTCAACCAACCCCAACCCTGACTAGGAGTCACTGAAATGAAAACCCTGACCATCAAAGACCTGCCCCGTACCGAAGCCCTCGACGCCAAGGCCATGGCCGCCGTGCAAGGCGGGATGATGAAAGGCATGCCGTCCTACTACTGGATGTCCGCCTACGACGCCTCCAAGCACGACGATTCCCTGTCCGTCTCCCAGAAGATCGGCCAGAACCAGGAAACCTTCAACTTCAACGGCAACAACGTGGCCTTCTCCGACGGTATCAGCTCCAAGGTGAAGCCGACCCAGACCGCCACCAACACCGTCTTCGCCTAATCCCCACCCCGACCCCATTCAAGGAGAAACATCATGCGCATTCTGCTCATCAAGGACCTGTCCCGCACCGAAACCCTCGACGCCAAGGCCATGGCGGCCGTCCAAGGCGGCCACAAGGGCGCCCCGACCTACTACCGTGCCGACCTCTGGGACCTGTCCTCCCACGACAATTCCCTGAAGGTGGACCAACTCATCGGCCAGAACCAGGAAACCTTCAACGCCAACGGCAACAACGTGGCCTTCTCGGACGGCATCAGCTCCAAGGTGAAGCCCACCCAGACCGCCAGCAACAACGTCTTCCGCATTTAAGCCTGTATCTAAGCCCATCCCGGGGCGGCCCTGGGGCCGCTCCCCTCTCTCAAGGAGAATCCCATGACCCTCGCCATCCGCGATCTTCCCCACAGCCAATCCCTCGACCGCCCAGCCCTCCAGGCCGTGCGGGGCGGCTTCCGCTCCCTCAAGGACCTCGGCCCCGTGGCCAACGTCCAGGTGAATGTGAACCAGGACATCCGCCAGAACCAGGTGGTCAATGTGGCCGCCCTCAACAATGTCGGCGTAATCGGCGCCGACCTCGGCCCCCTGGGCCTCAACGTCAGCCCCACCCAGCGGGGAGCGGCTGCCGTCGCTTTCTGATCCCAACCCGGCCTCCGGCCAGGAAACCCCTGCCGGAGAAACCGGGTCAACCCTGCTGATTCTTATGAGGAAACCAACATGGCCACCATCACCATCAAGGATTTGACGGACAGCGTCGAACTCGACCGGGAAGCCATGACCGCCATCCTGGGCGGCGCCCGCCTGCGGGGCCGCCAGACCCTGGCCGGTTCCGCCCTGCAGCGCAGCCGGCGCATCGTGGATTACCCGCCCGGCTTCCGGTCCGTCACGGCCCAGAACGCCGCCAAGCCCGGCGGCAAGCCGGGCAAGTAAGCCCCCTCACCCGCCCACCGGAGACCCCCATGGCCGTCATCACCATCCAGGACCTTCCCGCCAGCCGTACCCTCGACCGCCAGGCCATGTCGTCCATCCGGGGCGGCGGCGCCCCCTGGGTGTTCGGCTGGATTCGGCCCTACGTTCCCAACGAGCGCAGCTTCGCCGGCGGCAATCCGATCGAGATCACCAACATCTACGCCGACCAGATCGTGAACCAGATCCAGGTGGTGGATGTGCGGAATTCCGGGGCCGGCTCGGTCATCAACGTCGGCCTGGACCAGAAGGGCGCCAACGGCAAGACCCTTCCGGCGATCGCCTGAGCGGAAAGCCGCCGCCATGGCCTGCGCCGGCCTGATCCGCTGGACCTCCGCCGCCCGTACCCACACGGGACTGGTCCGGGAACTCAACGAGGACGCCTGCCTCAATCTCCCGGACGCGGGCCTGTGGGCCGTCGCCGACGGCATGGGCGGCCATACCCTGGGGGACGTAGCCAGCCGCACGGTGGTGGAATCCCTGGGCAAGCTGCCCACCGCGGAGAGCCTGGCCGAATTCGCCCGCCTGGCCCGGGACAAGCTCCAGCTGGTCAATCGCCAGCTGCGCATGGAAGCGGCCCTGCGGGAGGTCCAGGTCATCGGCAGCACGGTGGTCGTCCTCTTCGCCTGCGAGCGCCGCTGCGGCTATCTGTGGGCCGGGGACAGTCGAATCTACTTGTACCGCAACGGCCAGCTCGCCCAGCTCACCCGGGACCACAGCCAGGTGGAGGAAATGCTCGCCCTGGGCACCCTGAGTCCCGAGGAGGCCATCGACCATCCCCTGCGCCATCTCATCACCCGCGCCGTCGGCGCCGACGAGATGCTGGAGCTGGACGAGGACAGCCTGGAGGTGGCCGACGGGGACATGTTCCTTCTGTGCAGCGACGGCCTCAGCAACGAGGTGGGCGAGGAACAGATCCGGGCCGCCCTGGCAGCCGGCAACTGCGCCCAGGGCGCGGAAGTCCTGGTGGACCTCGCCCTCAAGCACGGCGGCCGGGACAACATCTCGGTGGTCGTGGTCCGTGCCGAAGAGATGCACAGCCCGGACAAGACCGCCCTCAACCCCATCTTCCTCTAGCCGGACAGCGGCATCGGGACTGCCTGGAGACTTCCGGACGTGTGGAAAATCATTCTGTTGTGTTGCGCCCTGGGCGCCGTTCCCGGCCAGGGCGCAGTGGCCGGCATCCTGTCCAAGGACAGCACCGCCCAATCCGAGCTCTCCCTGTGGAGAACCATCAAGGACAGCCCCCGCCCGGAGGATTACGAATCCTATCTCCGAGCCTATCCCGACGGCCGCTTCGCCCCCCTGGCCCGGGGCCGTATCGAGCGCCTGCGCGCCGCCCAGCCCAAGGCGGAGCCCCCTCCCCTGGCGGCGGCACCGCTTCCCGCCCCCCGTCCGATCCGGAGAAGGCCCCGCCCCGTTGCGGCTAAGCCGGCGGCGGCCGTGGCGACCGAAGTCGCCATCGCCGCGCCGCCTGCCCCGGTACCCCGGCCTGTGGCCTCCGCCGGCAAGGAAATCCGCGACTGCGCCGACTGCCCCGCCCTGGTGGAACTGCCCGCCAGCCTGTTCACCATGGGCAGCAACGGCGCCGGCACGCCGGAAAAGCCGGTCCATTCCGTGGCCCTGGGCAGCAATTTCGCCATTGGACGGACAGAGGTCACCATGGAGCAATGGGAAGCCTGCGCCGATGACGGCGCCTGCCCCCCGGTCACCGACGAAGCCACGGCCCGGGATACCGATCCCGTCAATAACGTGAGCTGGGAAGACGCCCAGCGCTACGTCCAATGGCTGAGCCGCAGTACCGGCAAGCCCTACCGCCTGCCGACGGAAGCGGAATGGGAATACGCCGCCCGGGGCGGCACCGCCGATGTCGGTCCCTTCGCCGACAACCCCTACGGACTCAAGGACATGACGGACAGCGTCTGGGAATGGGTCAGCGACTGCTGGCACAGCTCCTACATGGGCGCCCCGCCGGACGGCAGCGCCTGGGACGAGCCCGGCTGCCCGATGCGGGTGATCCGGGGCGGAGCCACGCTGGCGGGGGTGCCCCTGGTGACGGCCGCCACCCGCTGGCGCTATTTCCCCAGCGTCCGCGATCCCCGCAACGGGTTCCGGGTGGCCCGGGACGTGCAATAGCCGAAAATTCCGCCGACGGCCTTCTCCCCCACGCCGGGCCTTGCTATGCTCCCGGCAAGGGAGTGACAGCCATGTCGAATTTCGTACCGGGCTACGGCGTACCCGACCCGCAAAGAAGGTCGGCACTGTTGGCCTTCGCAGGGCAGGACTTGCTGGTCGATGAAAGCGGCGAATTGCCGGAGCCGGAAGCCCTGACATCGTTGGGACCTTGTACCGAGGCCCTGGTTATCGGGGAGTTGGACGGCGAGCCCTGCGTCATGCAGGTGTGGCCCGCCATCGAAACCTTGCCGCCGGGCCTGGTGCGGGGCGACTACCGCCGATCGTGGGGCAAGTGGCCCCAGGGCCGGCTGGAAGCCATGTCCCGAGCCCGCCAACTGGCCGCCTGGCTCCATGCCAACCGCTACTGCGGCGCCTGCGGCCACGCCATGACGACCCGGACCAACGAGCCGGCCCGGGAATGCCCGTCCTGCGGCTTCCTCGCCTATCCCCGCATTTCGCCGGTGTGCGTAGGCCTGGTGGTGAAGGGCCGCCAGATGCTGCTGGCCCGCTCGCCCCATTTCCCGCCGGGCATCTACAGCGCCCTGGCCGGTTTCCTGGAGGCAGGCGAGTCGGCGGAGGACTGCCTGCGCCGGGAAATCCGCGAAGAGGCCGGCATCGAAATCCGCAATATCCGCTGGTTCGGCAGCCAGTCCTGGCCTTACCCCCATTCCCTGATGATCGGCTTCTTGGCAGACTACGAAAGCGGCGAACTGCGGCCCCAGGCCGGGGAGATCGAGGACATCGGCTGGTTCGATCCCGACGCTTTGCCCAAGCTGCCCCATCCCTCCACCATCGCCTACCAGATGATCCAGCACCGGCTGCATAGCCACGATTGAGCCCATGAGCAAGCGTCCCTTCCACTTCCTCCGCCATTACAGCTTCCTCATCGTCGCCGCCCTGGTGCTGCTGTCCTTCCTGGGGCTGCTGGCCGCCGACCTGGCCAAGTCCCGGCAGGACGAGATCGCCCGCCAGGAAAACGAGATGTCCTCCCTGGCCGCGGTGCTGGAGCGCCACATCGGCGACGCCATGGGCAAGATCGACGTGGTGCTGTGGACCATCGCCCAGGATTACCCCCGCCTCCAGAAGCTGCCGCCCGCCGAGGTCAATGCCCAGTTGGGGGCCTTCCTGCGGCAGATTCCCGACTCCCAGAGCCTGCGCATCGGCAATGCCGACGGCCGCATGCGCTTCGATGCTTCCGGCGAGGTGTGGAAGGGCAGCGTCGCCGACCGGGGCTACTACCAGCGCCTGAAAGCGGACCCGGCAGCGGGACTGGTGATGTCCGAACCCATCTTCGCCCGCATCACCCACAACTGGGTGGTCACCCTGAGCCGCCGGCTGTACGACCCGAGCGGGGAGTACGTCGGCCATGTCCAGGCCGCCGTCAATGCCGACCGCTTCGCCGAGCTTTTCAACCGCATCGTCCACAACGAGGGCGACGTGGTGGCTCTCTACGACCGGGAAGTGCGCCTGATCGCCCGCACCCCCATGGCCCCGGAGCAGCTGGGCAAGCCCATCGCCGGCACCCCGCTCCAGTCCCTGCTGAACGAAGGGCGGACGACGGGCCAGTACGTGACGGTTTCCGTGGTGGACGGAGTCGAGCGCCATTACCTCTTCCGCGCCACCCCCAACCTGCCCTTCGTCATCCTGGTGGGCAAGAGCGAGAAGGACATGCTGGCCAACTGGTACGTCAAGGCCCGCTTCTACGGCATCAGCGCCGTGCTGCTCACCCTGGTGGTGAGCCTGCTGATCTGGTCCTGGCAGAAGAACTACCGCTCTGCCGTCCAGTCCGCCCACGTCCTCCAGGACAAATACGCCCACCTGGCCCGCCATGCCAGCTACGTGGAAACCCACGACGTGCTCACCGACCTGCCCAACCGGCAATTCCTGACGGCAACCCTGGCGGACGCCCTGGAGGGCACGCCCCGGCCCGGCCACCGGCTCGCCCTGCTGCTGGTGGACCTGGACCAGTTCAAGAACATCAACGACGGCCTCGGCCACTCCGTGGGCGACCGGCTGCTCCAGCAGTTCGCCGACCGCCTGCGCTCCATCGTCCGGGACGACGACACCCTGGTGCGCCTCGGGGGCGATGAGTACGTGCTCCTGGTGGGCAACTGGGAAAGCGAGTCGGTGCCGGCCCACATGGCCCAGCGCATCCTGGACGCGGCGAGCAGCCCCTTCCCTGTAGACAGCCAGGAGCTGCACATCACCTGCAGCGTCGGCATCAGCCTCTATCCCCACGACGGCACCAACAGCGACGCCCTCCTCCAGCACGCCGACGCGGCCCTCTACGAGGCCAAGGCCAGCGGCCGCAACGCCTACCGTTTCTTCACCCAGGAGATGAACCAGCGGGTCGGCGAGCGGGTCCGCCTGGAATCCCGGCTGCGCAAGGCCCTGGCCGAGGGGCGGCTGCAGCTCCATTACCAACCCCAGATCCGGGTGAGCGACGGCAGGATGGTGGGAGTGGAAGCCCTGCTCCGCTGGTTCGACCCGGAGGACGGCTACATCTCCCCGGCCCGCTTCATCCCCATCGCCGAGGAAAGCGGCCTGATCAAGCCCATCGGCGCCTGGGTGATGAAGGAAGCCTGCCACCAGGCGGCGGCTTGGCAGCGCCAGGGCCTGCCGCCCCTGGTCATGGCGGTGAACCTTTCCGTGGCCCAACTGGCGGCCGCCAACCTGGCGAGCAACGTGCAATCGGTGCTGGAAGATTCCGGGCTGGCCCCGGAATGGCTGGAACTGGAAATCACCGAAAGCATGCTGATGACCGACACCGAGCGCACCATCGCCTGCCTGGCCGGCATCCGCCGCCTGGGAGTGAAGGTGGCCATCGACGATTTCGGCACCGGCTATTCGAGCTTCGCCTACCTGAGGAAACTGCCCCTGGACAAGCTCAAGATCGACAAGAGCTTCGTAGACGACGTGAGCACCGACGCCAGCAGCCGGGCCATCGTCCAGGCCATCATCGGCGTGGCGGGCAGCCTGGGGCTCACTGCCCTGGCGGAAGGGGTGGAGACCCAGGAGCAGTGCGACCTCCTGAAGGGCTTCGGCTGCAACGCCATCCAGGGCTACCTGTACAGCCCGGCCGTGCCGGCTGCGGACATCGCCCGCCTGCTCCAGGGCGAGGCTGCCCCCCTTTCCTGAGGCTGGCAACACATTCCCGGTACGCATGCGTACCTGGGAAAATGATCGTTTGAAGCGCCGCCATCCGGCCCATACCATCCAAGGCACTCCCTTCATCCTTGCCTTGGATGCGCCATGAGCCACGATTACCTGATCCATTCCTCAGTCTCATTCTCTGCCGACGACGGCTATACCCTGCGGGGTTTCTGCTGGAAGCATCCCCAGCCGGACCGCAACCGGCCGGTGGTCATCATCAACCCGGCCACCTCGGTCCGCTGCCGCTACTACTCCCGCTTCGCCGCCTTCCTCTACGCCCACGGCTTCGACGTGCTCATCTACGATTACCGGGGCATCGGCGAATCCCGGCCCGCCAGCCTACGGGGCTTCGAAGCGGGCTGGATCGACTGGGGCCGCCTGGACTTCGAGGCCGCCCTCCAATACGTGGCCGACGCCTTCCCCGGCCAGCCCATCCAGGTGGTGGCCCACAGCGTCGGCGGCTTCCTCATCGGCCTGGCGGCATCCAGCCACAAGGTTTCCCGGGTGTTTACCATGGGCGCCCAGTACGCCTACTGGCGGGACTACGCCGCGCACAAGCGGACCCGCATGTTCCTCAAGTGGCATGTAGTGATGCCGGCCCTCGCCGGGCTGTTCGGCTACTTCCCGGGCCGGCGCCTGGGCTGGCTGGAGGACACGCCCCGGGGCGTGGTGCGGGACTGGACGGCCCGCCATCCCCGCTTCGAGGACACTTGGCGCCTCCCCGAGGCGGAGCGCCGGGAACTGGTGGAGCGCTTCGCCGCCATGGCTGGGGAAACCCTGGCCGTCAGCTTGAGCGATGACGAATTCGGCACGGTGGCGGCCATCCGGCGCCTCCTGGGCTATTACCGCAACAGCCCGCGTATCCATCTGCATCTGCAGCCGGAGGAAGTCGGCGAGGAGACGATCGGCCATTTCGCCTTCTTCCACAGCCGCTTCGAACACAGTCTCTGGAAGCTGCCCCTGGAATGGCTGCGCCACGGCCGCCTCGCCCAGCGCCCACGGGGCGAGGCCACCATCCTGAAGCCGGAAAACCCGCGCTACGCCGCTGCCCGGCTCGCCGCCTGACCGGTCAGCCGACGCAGGCTGCGGCCTCGTCCCGAATCCAGGCCATCACCTCCAGCACCTCCGGTTTGGGATCGGCCTCGGCCCGGATCAGCCAGTAGGCATGGTCGGCGCTCGGCCCCGGCCGGGGCAGCTTGAGCACGGAAAGGCGCCCGTCCGCCACCATGGTTTCCACCATGCCCAGCCG
>DASRUX010000003.1:0-18889 GCA_035655235.1 Rhodocyclaceae bacterium
GCATGGACCAGGACGCCGGAAACCCCGATGTGCAGCCACTGGCGCGGTTCCCGGGGCCAGGGGGCGCGGGAGGCGAAGGCGATGGCGGTCATCAGGACGATGACGCAGCCGTAGCGCACCAGCAGGAACGACAAGGGCTCGGCATGGGGCAGGCCGAACTTGGCGCCGATGAAGCCGGTGCTCCACAGGAAGACGAAGAGGAAGGGGTAGAGGCGCTGCATCAAACAAAAAGGCGGCACGGGGCCGCCCTTTCTATCACATCGGTGCGACGGATTATTCGTCCATCACCGCCGTGGTGTAGATTTCCTGCACGTCGTCCAGGCCTTCCAGGGCGTCCAGCAGCTTCTGCATGCGCACGGCGTCGTCGCCGGCCAGCTCGGTCTCGCCTTCCGGCTTCATGGTGACTTCGGCCAGTTCCGGGGTGAAGCCGGCGGCCTCCAGGGCGTCCTTGACGGTGATGAAGTCGGCGGGTGCGGTGATGACTTCGATGGAGCCGTCGTCATTGGTCACCACATCCTCGGCGCCGGCCTCGATGGCGGCGTCCATGAGGGCGGCTTCGTCGGTGCCGGGGGCGAAGAGCATCTGGCCGCAGTGCTTGAACTGGAAGGCCACGCAGCCGTCGGTGCCCATGTTGCCGCCGTATTTGGAGAAGGCGTGGCGGACTTCGGCCACGGTGCGGGTCTTGTTGTCGGTCAGGCAATCCACCATGACGGCCGCGCCGCCGATGCCGTAGCCCTCGTAGCGGATTTCGACGTAATCGACGCCTTCCAGCTCGCCGGTGCCCTTCTTGATGGCGGTGTCGATCTTGTCCTTGGGCATATTGACGCCCTTGGCCTTGTCCACGGCCACGCGCAGGCGCGGGTTGAAGCCGACATCGCCGCCGCCCATCTTGGCGGCTACGGTGATTTCCTTGGCGATCTTGGAGAAGGCGGCGCCGCGCTTCTCGTCCTGGCGGCCCTTACGGTGCTGGATATTGGCCCATTTGGAGTGTCCGGCCATGGTGCTCTTCCCGAAAAAAAGCGCTATTTTACCTCGCCGGACCCCGGATGCTAACGGCGTCCCAGGAGGAAATTGCCGATGCGCAGCAGCCGGCGCCGGGCCTGGTCGGGCCGCAGGCCATCGGTCAGGGGCAGGGGGATTTCGGCCAGTTCCAGGGCTCGCTCCTCGGTGAGCTGACCTGCCCGGCGGTGATATTCGATCACCGCCTGCTGCTCTTCCAGGGAGAGCAGCAGGGGGGGCGGTTCGCTGCCCTTTTCCTCCGGTTCCAGGGTTCCCGCCTTGTCCCGCTTGAGGGCATCCGCATGGACCACCACCGTGCCGGCCGCCAAGTCGCCCAGGCGTTTGCCGTCGGCATTCAATAGGCTGGCGACGAAGCCGGTGGCGTAGAGGAAGGGCAAGAAATCCACGAAGCGCACGGTGTTTCGCACGAATGACGCGTTCCAGCCCACCGGCCGGCCATCGTCGTGAAGCACCATGAGGTCGCAGGTCCGCTTGCCCGGGGTCTGGCCGCCCATGTAGACCTCGAACAGAATGGGGTAGAACCACTCCAGCAGGAAGGTCCCCACCAGGAAGATGGCCAGGCCCACCCGCCCGGCAAAGGCCGCCGCCATCCCCAGGGCGAACCATCCCACCAGGCGGATGAGGAAGTCGTAAAGCCAGGCCCGCACCCGGGTGATGGGGCCGGCAATACGCAATTCCAGCTCGCAGCCCTCGGGAGTGGAGATGGGACGGACGGTGTCGAGTACGGTGGGGCGGGTCATCAGCTGCGGGTGAACATGTCCTTGTAGCTGGCGTAAATCGAGGCCTGGAGCACCGGGAAGAGCACCAGCCAGCCGAGGAAGATGGGCAGGCAGGCGAGGATGGCGAGGACCATGGTTACCAGGCCATAGACCAGGAAGGGCAGGAAGTTCTTCAGGCAGGCGAAGAAGCTGGACTTCATGGCCTGGACCGGCGGCACCTCATGGAAGACCACCAGGGCCGGGGCGTACCAGACCGCCATGGCCAGGGGCACCATCAGGGCGAAGGCCAGCAGGCCGATGAGCAGCATGGCGAGGATCGGCGGCTTGCCGGAGCCCATCATGGCAGCGCCGAAACCGATCCCACCGCCGACCACCGCCATGACGATGATCAGCGCGATGATGCCCACCAGGTACACCAGGCCCACCAGGATCAGCTTGCCGGCATGGCTGGAGAAGGCGGCGAAGAGGTGGCCGACCCGCAGTTCCTCCCCTTCCTCCTGGGCCTTGCAGCCCATCATCAGGCCGCCGATGAAGACTGGCAGGATGAGGTTGAAGAAGAAATTGACCAGGGGAATCATGCCGATGACGATGGTGATGAGGAGGAAGGTCAGGGACAGGCCGATCCAGGTGCCCGGGGCCTCCCGGAACATGTCCCAGCCCTTGCCGATCCAGCCGATGCCGTTGCCCGCCGGCACCTGCTGGCCGTCCGGGATGAACTCGCCGGAATTGGCAATGACGTCCTCCACCCGGGCTTCGGGGGCCTTGAAGGGATTGCTTTCGCTGCTCATGGTTTGATCCTCCCGTCTGTCATTAAAGGGCGCCGGCGCGCTTTCTTTCCCAGTAGTGGTTGATGAGCGCAGTCGGCAATTCCCGCGGACTCACGTCCACGATTTGCACGCCCGCCTGTCTCAGCATAGCCGCTTGCTGGCGGCGGGCGTGGGAATATTGCAGGGCAGCCCCACGGGTCAGGGCGGCGTCGAAATCGGTCACCGGGGCGGCCAGCACCTCTTCCAGCACCGGTTCCCGCAGGCTGGCCAGGGTGATGGCATGGCGCCGGCCCAGGAGGTTGATGGCGGGGCCCAGGGTGTCGTCGTCCTCGTCCCGCAGGTTGGTCACCAGGACCACGAAGGCCCGCTTGGACAGGCGCTTCAGGAGCCCTTCCCCGGCTTGAAGGTAATCCGGCGTCTGGCGGGATGGCTGCAGGTCGTACACCCCCTTGAGGAGCTGGTTCACCGTGCCCAGGGATTTGCGGGGCGGCAGGTAACGGGGCGACTCGTGGCCGAAGGTGAGCATCCCCACCGCGTCCCCCTGGTTGAGGGCGACATAGGCCAGGAGCAGAAGGGCGTTGAGGGTGTGGTCGAAGTGGGAAAGGTCGCCGTCCTTGGCGGCCATGCGGCTGCCGCAATCGAGGAGGAAGACGATCTGCTGGTCCCGCTCGTCCTGGTATTCCCGGGAAATGAGCTTGCCCAGGCGGGCGCTGGCCTTCCAGTCGATGCGCCGGGGCGGGTCTTCCTGGCGGTAGTCCCGGAGCTGGTGGAACTCCATGCCCTCCCCGCGGCGGCGGCGGTTGAGCACCCCCAACTGGGAGAGCCGGTTGTCGGTGGCGAGCAGGGTGTATTGGGAAATGCGGGCGAAGTCGGGATAGACGTGCACCTCATCGGCCACCGCGAGGGTTTCGGGGATGAGCCAGAGGCGCAGGGGCGACAGGAGGCGCAGCTCCATCCCGCTGAAATCGTGGCGGCCCCGTTCGGTGATGTGCAGCCGGTAGCCGGCCCGTATCCACTGGCCGGCGGCCAGGCGGAAGAAGAGGGGCAGGCCGTCGCTGGCGAAGCCGGCCGGATGCTTGTCCTGGAGCCAACCGGCGCAGGGCTGCTCGGCCACGAGCTTGAGGCCAACCGTCTGCCAGGTGCCCACCGGCAGGGTGCGGCTCAGTTGCCGGCTGGCGGTGATCCGGCCCCGTTGCCGGCGGCCAGCCAGGGCATCCCCCAGGGCGAGGACCAGTGCGCCCGCCCCCACCGCCTGCCAGACGGGCAGCAGTGCCGGCACCAGGACCACGGCGATGCCGAGGGCCAGCCAGGCGGCGGCGAGCCAGAGGAGGGGGCGATTGGGGATCGGCATCAGGCGCGGGGGGCCGGTACCTTGTCCAGGAGGACGGTGAGCAGGCCGTCGGTGGACAGCCCCTCGATGGCAGCCTCGGCGGAGGGCGTAACCCGGTGGCGCAGGGCGGGCAGGGCGACGGCCTTGATGTCGTCGGGGGTGGCGTAGGCCCGCCCCTGCATGAGGGCACAGGCCCGGGCAGCCCGCACCAGTGCGATGCTGCCCCGGGGGCCGGCGCCGCAGGAGAGGCCCGGGGTTTCCCGGGTGGCCCGGACGATGGCCACCGCGTAATTGAGGACCCGCTCCTCCACGGCCACATGGGCGGTGTATTGCTGCAGGGCCAGGATGGTGTCGGGGCGGATCAGGGTGCGCACCTCCTCCACTGACAAGTCGGCGCCGGTGCGGCGCTCGGTGACCTGGCGGGCGAGGGCGGCCTCCTCCTCTGCGCTGGGGTAGTCGATGAGGATTTTCAGGAGGAACCGGTCGAGCTGGGCTTCCGGCAGAGGGTAGGTGCCCTCCTGCTCGATGGGGTTCTGGGTGGCCAGAACCATGAAGGGCTTGGGCAGGGCTTGGGCATTGCCTTCCAGGGTCACCTGCCGTTCCTGCATGGCCTCCAGGAGGGCCGATTGGGTCTTGGCCGGCGCCCGGTTGATTTCGTCGGCCAGGAGCAGGTTGGTGAAGATGGGCCCCTGGCGGGTGGTGAAGCGGCCGGTGGAGGCGTCGAAAAAGGTGTGTCCCACCACGTCGGAGGGCATCAGGTCCGGGGTGAACTGGATGCGTTTCATCTGGCCGTCGAAGGTCTTGCCCAGGGCCTTGACCAGGAGGGTCTTGCCCAGGCCGGGAACACCCTCGATAAGGACGTGGGCATCGCAAAGGAGGCCGATGAGGACTTCGTCGATGGCCTGGCGCTGGCCCACCAGGGCCTTGGCGAGTTCGGCGCGCAGGCCGGCAATGACCTGGTTGGCCTGGTTCAGCTTGTCTTCGGGGAGCAGTACGGGGGCGTTCATGGGCGAGGTCTCAAAGGGTGCGTTCGAGTTTGTACAGGGTGCGCAGGGCCTGGGTGAAGGCGTGGGGCGAGGCGGCCGGGCCGTGGAGGGCAGCGGCGATGAGGGTGGCGGGGCGCCGGGTCATCTCGGCCAGGGCGGCGGCCTGCTCGGCCGGGGGCAGGGCGAGGATGGCCGGATGGCGCAGGGCCAGGCGCTTGCGGAAGGATTCCCGGGCCGCCTCCAGCCAATGCTCCAGGCCGCCCTGGCGCCAGACGTAGCGGCCGACGGCCCGCAGGTGTTCGCCGATTTCCCGGCGGGCGGGCTCCGGCTCGGGACGGACCGGGCCGAAGCGGGGAACCACCCGCCACAGCCACAGGGCAATGAGGACAGTACCGCTGATCAGGGCCGTCCAGGCCGAATCCGCCAGCCACTCCCAAAGGCTGGGGATGGAGAGGCGGCTGACCAGGGTGACCGGCCGGGCGCGGTCGGGCTGGTAGGCCTCCACTAGGGCCCACAGGAATTCGGCATGGTCGTAGCGGCCGATGTTGCGGTTGTCGAACAGCCGGGAGAAGCCGGGAACCATGGTCACATGGCCGGCCCCGTGCCGGAAGTGGAGTATCTGGTCCGGGAAGCCCGGGGCGCCGGCCTGCCAATCGGGCGGGACATTGCCGGGGTTCATCGAACTGCCGGGGAAGTCGATCTTCAAGGGGCGGGGCGTGTTCGGAATGGCCACGTCGATGGTTTTGGGCACGGGCGGGCGCATGTCCTTGGCCGGGCGTTTTTCCCTGGGCGGATCGGCCTTGCAACTGCAATCCACCTGGAAGAAGGCCAGGACCGGGTCCTCGACACCAGGCAGTTCCGGGGCGACGATCAGGTGGCCGCCCCCTTCCACCCAGGCCATGAGGCGCTTCACCCGGGCTGGGGACATGTGGGCGCGGCGGTGGTTGTCGAGGATGAGGGTGCCGCCGGGCGGGAGCTTGTCCAGGAAGGCGGCGTTGTCCGCCCGGGCCAAGGGGCGACCCATGGCGGCCATGAAGCGCTCCAGGGCGAGGTTGGGGTTGCGCTGGGCCTCCTTGCCCGGCGGGGTCCAGGTTTCCACCGGCACCTGCTCGAACTTGGTCACGAGCCAACTGCCCACCAGGACCAGGAAGGCGACCACGGCTACCGAAATCCAGACGATGCGCCGGGTCATGGCGCCTTCCCGGCCGGGGGCGGGGTGAGGCCGAAGTGCTGTCCCCAGTCCTGGCAGAGGCTTTCGAGCAGGGGCAGGGGCGGCACTTGGCGGGCGTAGGCGGCACAACGCCAGGCCTGGAGAAGCTGGCCGAAGTAATGGTCGGCGGCGGCTTCCAGCCGGCCGTCCACCCGGCGCTGGCAGTCGTCCTCGGTGTCCCCCGGCTGGAATTCCACCCGGACCCGGTGGATCAGGGCCACCAGGGCGCCCCGGTAGAGGAGGCTGAGGGCCTTCTCCACCTGGCCGGCGGCGAGGGCCGCCCGGGCCGCGGCGGCGATGTCGGCGGGCAGGGATTCCGGTCGCACATCCAGGCCGAAGAGGAAATCCGGCGGGGGCGGACGGACTTCCTTGCCGCCCAAGAGCTTCTCCCGGTAACGGATGATCAGGTAGACCAGCCAGGCAGCCAGGAGCAGGGCGCCGATCCACACCAGGCCCTTCATCACCTGGCTGGCGAATTCCAGGAAGCGCATCAGCGCCTCCATCCAGCTGCTGGGCTTGAACTCGGGATCGGGCTTGTCGTCATGGCGCCAGCGCCACTTCATTTCCTCGGACTTGTGGCCGAAAACCGGGTCGGCCAGGATTTTTTCGATGGTTTGCTTGGCCGGAGATGCGGTGTTCGGGGGCAGGGCGGTTTCGGCCTCGGCCGGCTTGGGCGTCAGGGCGAGGGCCACCGCCAGGACCAGGGCGGCGGTCAGGCCCGGCACCGCCTTGGCGGCGGCCTCGACCCGATGGGCCAGGCGGCGGAAAGCCAGTTCGATATCCCAGCCCTCCAGTTCGCTACGCCGGTTGAGGTAGAGGGCGAAGCCGCTGGCGACGTAGAAGGGCTCGACCACGGACTCGGCCACCATGAGCAGGACGCTGGTGGTGAAATGCTGGGCCGGGGTGAGGTCGCCCTTGAACCAGTGGGAGACGGAGAGGTCGTCCCCGGCGCCCAGGGGGGTGAGGGCATTCAGGATGAGCACCAGGGAAACCCAGATCACGCTGCTCAGGTTGGCGCACACGAAGGTGAGCCACACGGCGTTGCCCCGGGTGCGCCGCCCCAGGACCTTGAAGCGGGCCCGGGCGGCCTTGCCGTGCTGTTCCTCCAATTGCCAGACGGGCTGGAGGTAGGAGCGGGCCATGCTGAAGCGGCGCAGGGTGAGTGCGGACAGCAGGCTGGTCTTCCTGACCAGGGCGGGCAAGGCCTTGATGACTTCCCGGAAAGTGGTCGGCGCATCGAACAGGGAGCGGCTGAAGGCGAACAGCAGGACCCGGTCGAACAGGGGCTTCAGCCACCACAGGATGAGGATGGCGATTTCCTGGCGGGTCCAGCAGATGCCCAGGAGGATGAGCCCGACGACCCAATAGGTACCCAGCCAGGCGCGATAGGCCGGGCCGGCCCAGGCCCGCAGCATGGCATGGCCCAGGTCGAGGGCTTCCCAGGGGGTGCGCCGGCGCAGGCGCAGGCTGATCCGCTCAATCTCCACGGGGGCCCTTTCCCACCAGGAGGAGATAGCTCCAGGTACACAGCCACAGGAAGAGTCCGACGCCGTACTTGACCTCCACCGGCACGCTGCGGCTGGGGGACCAGAAGGCCTCGATGAAGGCGGCCAGGAAGGTGAGGGCCGCCGCCCCGGCCACCAGGCTGCCGGCAGTGGCAGCGCTTTCCTTCAAGGCGGCGATGCGCCCCCGGTTGCCCGGGGCGACCAGGGCGAGGCCGATCTTGAGGCCGGCGGCCCCCGACAGTACGGCGCCGGTCAGCTCGAAGGCGCTATGGCCGGAGACGAAGCCCCAGAAGGTGTCGATATAGCCCAACTGGGTGAGGTGGCCGGCGACGCTGCCGATCATCAGGCCGTTGTAGATCAGGAAGAAGATGGCGCCCAGGCCGAAGGCGATGCCGCCGGCGAAGCACTGGAAATCGATGCGCACGTTGTTGGCGATGTAGTGGCCCCACATCCCCCACTGGCTGGAGGCCGAGCGGGGCCGGCCCAGGTGGCGGGCGTCGGGGGCGTACATGTCCTGGAACTGGCCCGCCTGCTCCGGGGAAAGGATGAGATAGACGCCCTCCGGGTAATGCTGGAGCGCCACCAGCATGATGGCCATGGGCAGGAAGAAGAGGACCAGGGCGGCCAGCACCAGGCGCCATTCCCGCCTTACCAGTGCCGGGAAGCCGTTGCCGATGAATTCCAGAACCGTGCTGCGGCCGGCGGGGCTGGCCCCGTAGATCCGCTGGTGGGCGGCGAGGACCCGCCGGTGCAGGGCTTCCACCAGGCTGGCGGAGTATTGCCGGTCCCGGGCCAGGGCCAGGTCCCGGGAAAGCCGGCGGAAACTGCCGGGCAGATCGTCCAGGGGGATGGCCGGCGCTGCCGCCTCCTGGCCTTTCTTTTTGCGCGGGCGGGCAAGCCATTGGTCCCAGGCTTCCCATTCCGGGCGGCGGCGGTCGATGAACTGGATTTCCTTCAATGGGCTTCCGGCGGCTGGCGTGTTTCGGGCAGTCGGCATCATGACGGCTTCCCATGACATGTGCAACACCGGCGCGGGCGCGGCCTATGGATGTCCACCGCGGGCCGAATGCCCGTAAGATGGCGGCATTCCGATTGAGCCCCGACCGGCCGATGCCCCAGCAGACCTCTCCCCGGCAGGATTCCCCGCCCAGGCGGCGTTTCGCCCTCTGGGTAGCGGTCATTGCTTTGTTGGCTGTCCTGGCGGCCGAAGGGCTGACCCGGGCCGGCGCCCTGGCCGGCTTCGAGTATTTCTACGGCGACCTCTGGTATCGCCTTGCCGGGCAGCGTGCCGCGCCGGACAAGGTGGTGCTGGTGAAGGTGGACGAGGCCACCCTGTCCGCCTATCCCGACGAGCCCTTGATCTTCTGGGGCCCCCGCTACGCCCAGGCCGCTTCCGTTCTCCGGGAGGCGGGCGCCGCAGTGGTGGGCATGGACATGTTGTTCAGCGCCAGTCCGGAACAGTGGCTGGCCAAGCTCGGCGTCCTGGGTGCCAGCGGGGCGCGCAATTTCGACCAGGCCTTCCGCCAGGAATTGGCCTCCGGCAAGGTGGTGGTGGCTGGCATGCAGAGTGCCCAGGAAACCCTGCTGCCGGCCGCCGACTACCTGGTGGCCCTGCCGGATTTCGATACCGGCCGCTTCGTCGGCGCCGCCGATCTGGTCCCCGACCCTGACGGCACCCAGCGGCGCTTCTATCCGGCCCCGCCCATCGACCGGGGGGCGGACGACCTGCGTCTCCTGTCCCTGCCCTTCTTGCTGGCGGTCCATGCCTCTGGCCAATCGCCGGACGCCGGGCAATGGACCTTCGGCGGCCGTTCCATCGCCCTGGGCGAGGCGGTGACCTTGTCCTACGCCGGTCCGCCGGGGACGGTGCCTTCCCTGTCCCTGCGCGACCTATTGCGGCCTGACGCCCTGAAGGATCCCCGGGTCCAGGCCCTGAAGGGCAAGGTGGTGATCATCGGCGCCAGCTACGGCGGCATGAACGATGCCCACATGACCCCCTACGGCCGCGGCCTGTTCGATGCGCCCCCCATGCTCGGCGCCGAAATCCAGGCCCAGACGGTGGAAGCGCTCCTCTCCGGGCGCTTCATGGACGAATGGCCGGCCCCCTGGCGCATCGCCCTGACCCTGGCCATCGTGCTGCCGGCCGCCGGCTTCTGGTCCGGTCGGCGCCTGTGGCTGGGCATTCCCTTCCTCGTTGTTCCTCTTTTCCTGGCTGCCGCCGCCGGTTACCTCGCATTCCGCAGCGATCTCCTGCTGCCGGCCGCCCATATCCAGGTGGCTGCCGTCCTCGCCTGTGGCGGCATCTACGGCTGGCGCTTCACCCACGGCGAGCGGGAACGGGACCGGCTGCGGGGCATCTTCTCCCGCTATATCGAACCCCAGGTCATCGAGGCGCTGCTGGCGTCCTCCCGGCTTCCCCAGTTGGGTGGGGAGGCGGTGGAGATGACGGTGCTGTTCACCGACATCCGCAACTTCACCACCATCAGCGAGCAGATGAAGCCCGAGGAGGTGGTGGAAATGCTCAACGCCTATTTCGAGCGGGCCTGCGCCGTCTTGGCGGCGGAGGGGGGATGCATCGACAAGTTCATCGGCGACGCCATCATGGTGGAGTTCGGCGTGCCCCTCTACTGCGACGATCATGCCCGGCGGGCGCTGCGGGCGGCCATCCGCCTCAGGGACGTGGCGGCGGATTTCAAGGGCTGGATGCATCAGCGCTATGGCGACCGCAATCTGCCGGAATTTGCCGTTGGCATTGGTATCCATACGGGGTCGGCCGTAGTTGGCAACGTCGGAACCACCGCTAGAATGGAATACACGGCCATCGGCGACAGCGTCAATCTGGCTTCCCGGCTGGAGGGCATGACCAAGACCATGGGCTGCGTTATCCTGGCCAGCCGGGAAACGCTGGAAGCCGCAGGGGATGGCGTCCAGCTCGGGAAATCCGGAACGGTGACGGTCAAGGGCCGCGCTCAGCCGGTCGATGTTTGGGAAATCGTTGGCATTGGGGAGGAAGAGGGGAATGCGTAGATATCTGTTGGTGGGGCTGGCCCTGTGGGCCATGCTGGTGTCGGTGGTTAGGGCGGCCGATACCAATATCGTCCTGAATGTGGCCGGGGACGTGGTGGTGGAAAATTTCGGCAAGGCCAGCAAGGTGCAGCCCTTCAGCCGCCTGCTGGAGGGTGATCGGGTGAAGCTCGGCGCCGACGGCAAGCTCACCATCGTGTACGCCGTCAGCGGCCGCCAGGAAATGTGGTCCGGTGCCGGGGTCATCGTCGCGGGAGAGGACCAGAGCACGGCCGTCTCCGGTTCGCCCAGTGTGCAGACCAAGCAATTGCCGAAACAGGTGGTGCAGCAGATGTCCCGTACCCCCCTCGCCGACGCCACCGGCAAGGCGGGAATGGTGCGCATGCGGGCCATTGCCACCCCGGATGCCCTGGCTGCCCTGGAGCAGAAGTACCAGGAACTCCGCAGTCAAGCTGCCGCCGACGACAGGGGGCCCGAAATCTTCTTTTTGGCCGGATTGTTCGAAAAGAGCGCCTTCGAGCGGCTCCAGCAGGAGCTGGATCGGGTCAGGAAGGACTATCCGAACGATGAGTCCATGCAGGTCCTGGCCAAGCTCTATGTCCGGGCAATCAACAATGCCCGCCAGGCGGCCAATCCGTGATGCTTGCCAGCTGTAATTTCGGGGCATTAAGATAAGCCCGATTAAGATTAGTTAAATCGAATTCACCAAGATTAAGCGGTGCGGATGCCGGGGGGCGGCCGGGCCGGGAGCCTAACAGGGGGTTTTATGGGGAAGGGGTTCGCACGTTCTGCGGCCGGCGCCATGCTGTTGTTTGCATCGGCAGCCTGGGGCCAGGGCGCCAAGTTCAGTATTTCCGGTTACCAGGTGGAGGGGAATACCCTGCTGCCGGACACCGAGGTCCAGCAGATCCTGGCCGGTTATACCGGCGCCGATCGCGGCCTGGACGATATCAACGCAGCCGCCGAAGCCTTGCGTAAAGCCTACGAGCAGGCCGGCTATCCGGTGGTGCGGATCTTCCCGCCCGAGCAGGCCGCCAGCGGCGGCAACATCCGCCTCAAGGTGGTGGAAGGCAAGCTGGCCACCATCGCCGTCAAGGGCAACAAGGCCTATGACCAGGCCAACATCCTGGGCAGCTTGCCGTCCCTGAAAGTCGGAACCTCTCCCAACGCGCCCAAGGTCGTTGCCGAGATCGCCATGGCCAACGAGAACCCCGCCAAGCAGGTGGCGGTGAATTTCCAGGCCGGCGAACAGGCTGGCGCCATCGACGCCACGGTGAATGTGCAGGAGGATCGCCCGGAGAAGTTCATGGCGTCCTTCGATAACGGCGGGAGCAAGAGCACCGGCGTCCATCGGGTCTCCCTGGGGTACCAGAATGCCAACCTGTTCGATCGCGACCACATGGTCACCGGCCAGGTCACCACTTCCACCGATTTTCCCCAGAAGACCCTGAGCTTCTCTGCCGGTTACCGGATTCCCTTCTATGACTACGGCCTGTCCCTCGACCTGATCGCCGCCTATTCCGACAGCGCTTCCGGCAGCACCATCGTTCCTGGCGGCACCATGAATTTCACCGGCAAGGGCAATATCTTCGGCCTGCGCCTGAACCAGCCCCTCGCCAGCTTCGGCGAATATCGCCACAAGCTGGTGTACGGCTTCGACTACAAGGATTTCGACAACCGGGTCAACCAGTTCGGCGTGCCCTGCGCCAACGTGACCTGCGGCACCATCACCAGCCAGCCGGCCAGCGTCAGCTACGTGGCCCAGTACAACACCCCGGGCTACCAGGTGGGCGGCAGCGCCATGTTTGCCATGAATGTGCCGGGTGGCCCCCACGGCAATCCCGGCGATTACCAGACCAACGCTACCGGCTGGCGTTCCAACTGGAACCTGTGGCGCTTCAACGCCTTTGTGGGCGTGCCCCTGCCGGCCGACTGGCAGTTCCGCGCCAATGCCTCCGCTCAGCTGACCGAGTTCAAGCTGATTTCGGGCGAGCAATTCGGCGCCGGCGGCGCCACTTCCGTCCGCGGCTACACCGAGCGTGCCATTGCCGGCGATCAGGGCTATTCGGGCAACCTGGAACTCTATACGCCCGAACTGGCCGGCCTGGTGTCCCTGCCGACCGGTTATGGGATGCGCGGCGTCGTCTTCTACGATGCCGGACGGGTTTACAACCACCGCCCTGGTGCCGCCGCCACGCTCTCGCAGCGGCATATTTCCAGTGTCGGCGCCGGTTTGCGCTTCAATATCCAGCGCGACCTCTCCGCCCGACTCGACTTCGGGGTAGCTCAGGATCGTCTGGTGAGCCAGACGGCGGGTGTCGGCCGCGACCGCGGCGATGCCTATGGCCAGTTCGCCATCAACTACTCCTTCTGAACCCAGGAAATATCAGGAGCTGCGTCATGACACGCCACGCGAATCCGGTTGCCGGCCATTCCAGCCTGCACAGCACTTTCAAGTTCAAGACCCTGAGCCTGGCCGTTGCGGCTTGCCTGGGAAGCATCGCCCCCGTCGCCCTGGCCAACCCGACCGGCGCCACCGTCGCCAACGGCAACGCCACCTTCGTCAACCAGGGCAACACCCTCACCGTCACCAACAACAACGGCACCGTCATCAACTGGCAACAGTTCAACATCGGCGCCAATGAGACGACCCGCTTCCTCCAGCCCAATGCCCAATCCACGGTGCTGAACCGGGTGGTCGGGGTCGATCCCAGCCAGATCATGGGCACCCTGCAGTCCAACGGCCAGGTCTTCCTGATCAACCCCAACGGCATCGTCTTCGGCAAGAGCGCCATCATCGACGTGCCGGGGCTGATCGCCTCCACCCTCAACCTGTCCGACAGCGACTTCCTGGCCCGCAAGTTCAATTTCTCCGGCGGCGGTTTCGGTCCCCTGGTCAACCAGGGGCGCATCAGCACGCCCCTGGGCGGTAGTGTCATGCTCATCGGCAGCGATGTCCGCAACGAGGGGGTAATCACGACGCCCCAGGGCCAGGTGGTCCTCGCGGCAGGCAAGAGCGTCAGCCTGGTCGACACTGCCGGTCCCGAGCTTTCCGTGACCCTCACCGCCAGCGGTAACAAGGCGGTGAACCTGGGCGAGATCAACGCCAGCGGCGGCAAGATCGATATCTTCGGTGCCCTCATCGAGCAGCAGGGCATCCTGCGGGCCGATAGCGCCAGCGTGGACGAGCAGGGACGCATCGTCCTCAAGGCCACCGAAAGCACCACCGTCTCCGGCGCCATCAGCGCCACCAACAGCGCCGGCCAAGGGGGCTCGGTCCAGGTCCTGGGCAAGGATGTCACCCTCACCGCCACCGCCAATATCGATGCCTCCGGCACGGCCGGCGGCGGCCAGATCCTGGTGGGCGGCGACTGGCAGGGCAAGAACCCCTCCGTCGCCAACGCTCAGACCACGACCATGCAGGCCGGCGCGGTGATAAAGGCCGATGCCACCGCCAGCGGCAACGGCGGCAAGGTCGTCCTGTGGTCGGACAACCGGACCGATTTCAAGGGCGACATCTTCGCCCGGGGCGGCGCCAATGGCGGCAATGGCGGCCAAGTGGAAACTTCCGGGCGCGGACTGCTCCTCGGCGGCCGGGTGGACACGCGTGCTCCCAAGGGAGTTACGGGTTTCTGGCTGCTTGACCCCGCTGTCGTATGTTTCGATACCGGAAGCTGTTCCGGAGCCTACGACCCGATGTCCCACGGCTATACCACGGCCGATGTTGCCAATGGCGTCGTGGTTTACGTCACTCCGTCGGCTCTGGACGGCATGATGCTGACTGCGAACGTGCAGTTGTATGCTTCCGACTACGCTGCCCTCCTGCCCAATGGGGGGGTATATACCGCCCCTGTAGGGACGCCGGCCGGTACTAGTGTGTACGTCAGTGCGCCGCACGTTTTCATCAACGGCACTTTCGATTTCCAGACCAATAACGTTCAGGCCCACGTCAATCTGTTGCAGCAATCCAATCCCTCGGCTTCGTTCCCCTCGGCTGCCGGACTGCTGTTCGGCAGTGGTGCCAAGCTGCTCCTGCCCCAGCAGGTCAGTGGCGCCTCCAGTTACAGCAATGTCATGCTAAGCGGTTCCAGCATGGAATTTGTGAGCGGCTCCGAGATCAGGATGCCGTTTACGAATCCGGCGGGTACGAACTCTTACTCGTACAACGGCGGCCTGCAGGTTACCGGCCCGGCGACCGGTACGTTGTTCGTGAAGAATGGGGGTGTCAATGTTCATGCACCCTACATGAACCTGAGCTTTTACGATATCGACCAATCGGCAAGCACCGCCCCCTGGAACCTGACGGTCAACGACATGATTGTCAGCGTGACCCAGCCGGGCGGGATGCTGATCGGACCGAATGCCTGCACCGGCACCACTCAGGCATGTGTTGACGATGTCTCCCACCGGTTCGCGGGCTCCATTCCGCATATCAATCTGAGTTACAGCGGTGGCGATATCCATTGGGCCGGCGCTCCGGTTCTGCCGGCCAGCACGATCAATCTTAATGTATCCAGCGGTGGCAGCGATCAGTGGATCGACAGTGCTACTTCCTTCTCGCTCAGTGACGGCATAATGCTTGGCGGCAGGCGGATATATGTCAATGCGCCGTTCTCCAACACCGCTGGCTTCATCGCGATGCTTGGCTCTGACTACGTTAAGGTCAATGCGCCGATGACGGGGTCCAGCACCGACGATATCGCCCTAATCGGGAACATCCTTTGGATTTCCAGCTCGGTCGAAGCCGAAACCGTCTATCTTCACGCAGGTGCTGCGGGTATCGGCGGCGCAATCGGAACCGGGGCCATCAATTTGCTTCCTGGGGCCAGCATAATCTCGACCGGGGGCAGTTACACAGACACTTATGGCAGCGTCCACCCCGGGATCGAACTCCTCCTGGAGAATGGAGCTTCCCTCGACAACCAGGAGGGGGCCTCCGTATTCCGCACCACCGCTGCAGGTGGCATTCTGAGTCTGGTCCAGCAGTCTCCTACCTCCGGATCGATTTCCTGGGGTGGGTTTACAACGTCCCAGAAGACTCTCTCGGAATTTTCAACCCTCCTCTGTGGCCCCAGCATCAGTTGTCAGCAGTACCAAGCCGCCAACTATTCGAACGCCAATCTGTACATTGGGGATCTCGGTGGTACCCCGACGACTCCGCCGTCCAGCCTGACCGACCCGTGCCTGCTGAATCCGAGTTCCTGTTCGGTTAACTCGTCGAATGCCTCCGTTGTGACCGCCACCCAAACGGCTACGCCGGTTGCGCAGACCACGACCCTGTCGGCGCCGTTGTCCATCGACTCCAAGCAGACCCTGACGACGGACAACGGCTCCGCCACCCAGACCACCGCGGTGCAGGAATCGAAGCTGACCGTGAAATCGGCCGGCGACACGGGGGCCGCCGAGCTGAAGGTCGAGGCCAGGAAGGCGCGGGACGAGGCCGGCAAGGCGGAAAGCGAAGCCAAGAAGGCCGAGGCCGAAGCCAAGAAGGCGGAGAGTGAAGCCAAGCAGGCAGAAGCGGAAGCCAAGGCGGCCAAGACGCCCGCGGAGAAGGCGGCGGCCAAGCAAAAGGTCGAGGCCAAGAAGGCGGAAGCCGAAGCCAAGAAGGCCGAGGCCGAAGCCAAGAAGGCGGAGGCCCAGGCCAAGCAGGCGGAAGCCGATAGCCACGAAGCGCAGGCTGAAGCCGCCAATGCGAAGAACGGCGCCGCTACTCCGGTGGCGGCCAAGCAGGCCCAGACAGAGGCGAAACAGGCCCAGGCCGAGGCGAAGCAGGCCCAGGCCGAAGCCCGGAAGGCGGAAGCCGAAAGCAAACAGGCGGCGGTCGAGGCCAAGTCGGCCAAGACCCCGGAGCAGAAGGCCATTGCCCAGAAGACGGCGGAGGCCAAGAAGACGGAAGCCGAGGCCAAGAAGACGGAAGCCCAGGCCAAGCAGGCGGAAGCCGAAGCCAAGAAGGCGGAAGCTGAAGCCAAGACGGCCAAGACGCCGGAGCAGAAGGCAGCAGCCGAGAAGCGGGCCGAAGCCAAGAAGACCGAGGCCGAAGTCAAGAAGAGCGAAGCCGAGTCCAAGCAAGCCCAGGCCGAAGGCAAACAGGCGGAAGCCAAGGGCAAGCAGGCCGAGGCGGAAGCCAAGCAGGCGGAAGCCGAAGCCAAGAAGGCCGAAGCCGACGCCAAGGCGGCCAAGACGCCGGAACAGAAGGCCGTGGCGGAGAAGAAGGCGGACGTCAAGAAGACCGAAGCCGAGGCCAAGAAGGCCGAGGGCGAGGCGAAGAAGACCGAAGCGGATGCCAAGAGGACCGAAGCTGAGGCCAAGAAGGCGGAGGCGGAAGCCAAGAAGGCGGAGGCTGAGGCGAAGACGGCCAAGAGCTCGACTGAGAAAGCGGCCGCGGAAAAGAAGGCGGAAACCAAGAAAACCGAAGCTGAGGTAAAGAAGGCGGAAACCGAGGCCAAGAAGACCGAAGCCGACGCCAAGCAGGCCAAGGCGGAATCCAAGCAGGCCGAAGCCGAGGCCAAGGACACCCGTTCCCCTGGCGGGCGCGCCGTCGCCGAGAAGCAGGCCGAGGCCAAGAAGGCCGAAGCCGAGCACAAGCAGGCCGACGCCGAGCGCAAGCAGGCCGAAGCCCAGGCGAAGAAGGCCGAAGTCGAAGCCAAGCGGGCCGAAGCGGAAGGCAGGAAGGGCGAAGCCCAGGCCAAGCGGGCAGAAGCCCAGACCAAGAAGGCCGAGGTCGAAGCCAAGCGGGCCGAGGCCGAGAAGAAGCGGATCGAAGCCGAGAAGAAGGCCGAAGAACACCGGCTGGCCGAGACGAAGCGCAAGGAAGAGCGCCGGGTCGAATCCGCTAAGGCGTTCGCTTCGGTCGTGACGGCCGGCGCCAACCGGGCCGCCCTGGAAGAGTTGGCCGTCCTGCGCCACCAGCTCAAGACCGAGACCTTCAAGCCGGCCCTCAATGTGCTGAAGGCCAATCCGGCTGCCGCCGACCTTCCGCCCTGCAGTGCGGGCAGCACCGTCTGTATCCCGGCCGCGCCGGTTCCCCAGGCCGCGGTGCTGTCCCTGCCGATGCCGCCAGTGCCGAAGTTCGCGGCCCTGCCCCAGATTCAGCGCAAGGTGGCGGTGGTGATCGGGGTCAATAAGTATTCCGATCCCTCCATCCCATCCCTGGATTCCGCCCTCCCGGATGCCCAGGCCGTGGGCCAGCAGCTTCAGGAGCAGTTGGGCTACGACGTGCGGGTGGTGCCGAATGCGACCCGCGCCGACATCGTCACCAACCTCAACAAGCTCAGCCAGGAAGTGGGGCCCAACGACAGCGTGACGGTGTACTACGCCGGCCACGGCTACTTGAGCGACAAGACCAAGACCGGCTACTGGATTCCCGCCGACGCCAAGGTCACCAGCCCGGACAACTGGATTTCCAACAGCGACATCGGCAAGCTGCTTTCCAACATTCCCGCCAAGCAGGTGATGCTGGTTTCCGACTCCTGCTACTCCGGTTCCCTGACCAAGGAGCAGAAGATCACCGGTGCCGCCGGTACCCTGGACCCGTCCGGCATCCTGTCCAAGCGCTCGGTGACCGTGATGTCCTCAGGCGGCGAAGAGCCGGTGTCCGACGAGGGCAAGGAAGGCCACTCCATCTTCGCCTACAGCTTCATGAGCGCCCTGAAGTCTGTGAAACAGGTGGATGCCGGCGCCAAGCTGTTCGAGAACGTCAGGAACGAAGTCTCCAAGGATTTCCCGCAGACGCCCCAGTATGGCGGTGCGGTATCCGCAGGCCATGCCCCGGGTGGCGATTACCTGTTCGAGACCCGTTCCTACAAGTAGCAGGGACCCGGGAATGGCCGCCGCGGCGGCCATTCCCACTTGTACCGCCAGATTCGAATGGGATGTGGAAAATTACGCTTGCTGCCCAAAGGGCATGATGTACAGTACATAAACATGATCGGTCGTTCCCCAGCGTCAGGGACTTCATCATCTTCAGCTAAGGGTTGGTTATGACTCCGTCAATTCGCGCATCTTCCATTCTCCCGATGCTGCTGCTCGCTTCGGCAGCCTCTGCCCAGGATATCGGGGCCATGACCTCGACCGCGGCGGCGCCCAAGACGCCGGCCATCAAGACAGTGACCAGCTTCACCCAGGCCCTGCGCTGCATGGACGAGCTTTTCCTCGCCTACGGCAAGAACGGCATCGTCATCACCTCCACCGGCATCCCCGATGAAACCGGCAAGGTCCGCACCGGCACCAAGGAAATGCTGATTTCGGCCGTGGCGAAGATGACGGTGAAGAGCAATGCCTTCGAGTTCATCGACTTCCACGGCGCCGCCGACGACCTGGGCGGCCTCT
>DASRUX010000004.1:0-2563 GCA_035655235.1 Rhodocyclaceae bacterium
GGCCTCTCCGGCCTCATTACTCCGTCCCTGGAAGAAATGGCCCACGTCGCCGGCGAAATGCAGCGCCAGGGCATGAACCAGCCGTTGCTCATCGGCGGCGCCACCACCAGCCGGGCCCACACCGCCATCAAGATCGCCCCGAACTACGACGGAGCGGTGGTCTACGTGCCCGACGCCTCCCGCGCTGTCGGTGTCGCCACCCAGTTGCTCTCCAATGAACGCAGCGCCGCCTACCAGGCCGAAATCGCCGCCGAGTACGAGGCGGTGCGAGCCGAGCATGCCGGCCGCAAGGGCGCTACCCTGGTGTCCCTGGAGGAAGCCCGGACCAATGGTTTCACGTGGAACCAAGAGCACACTCCTGTGGCCCCGAAGCAGCCCGGCCTGCACGCTCTGGACCTGAATCTGGCCGATCTGGTGCCCTACATCGACTGGTCGCCCTTCTTCCAGAGTTGGGACCTGGCCGGCCGTTTCCCCGCCATTCTGGACAACGAGAAGGTAGGCGAGGCCGCCCGCCAGCTCTACGCCGACGCCCAGGCCATGCTGGACAAGATCGTTTCGGAGAAGTGGCTGACTGCCAAGGCTGTGTTCGGCCTATGGCCCGCCCAGGGCGAGAACGAGGATGTCATCCTCTACGCCGACGACTCCCGCGCCAAGGAACTCGCCCGCTGGGTCGGCCTGCGCCAGCAGCACAAGCAGCCTGCCGGCCGCCGTAACCTGGCCTTGGCCGATTTCGTCGGCGAGAAGGACTACGCCGGCGCCTTTGCCGTCACCGCCGGGCTCGGCATCGAAACGAAGGTCGCCGAGTTCGAGGCGGCCAACGACGACTACTCCGCCATCATGCTCAAGGCCCTGGCCGACCGGCTGGCGGAAGCCGCCGCCGAATGGCTCCACGCCAGGGTGCGCCAGGATTACTGGGGTTACGCCGCCGGCGAATCCCTGGACAACGACGCCCTCATCGCCGAGAAATACCAGGGCATCCGCCCGGCCCCCGGCTATGCCGCCTGCCCGGACCACACCGCCAAGCGCGACCTGTTCGCCCTACTGGATGCGCCGAAGAACGCCGGCATGGGTCTCACCGAGTCCTGCGCCATGACCCCGGCCGCTGCGGTATCCGGCTTCTACATCGGCCACCCGGCCGCCCAGTATTTCGCCATTCCCAAGATCGGCCGCGACCAGCTGGAAGCCTGGGCCGCCAGGAAGGACATGGACCTCAAGGAAGCCGAACGCTGGCTGGCGCCGATCCTGTAATGATCCAGCGGGAAGTCGATCTCACGGGCTGCAACACCCTTGCCCTTCCCGGCCGGGCTGCCCTCTACGCCCGCATCGACGACCCGCACCAGCTGGCCGAACCCGAGTTTGGCTGCTCCCGCCGCTTTATCCTGGGCGGCGGCAGCAATCTGGTCCTGACCGGGGATTTCGACGGCCTCGTCCTGCACATGGCCATCCCCGGCAAGCGGCTCGCCGGCGAGGATGCCGATGCCTGGTACGTGGAGGCAGGCGCCGGAGAGAACTGGCACGACTTCGTGCAATGGACCCTGGCCCAGGGCCGGCCCGGCCTGGAAAACTTGAGCCTCATCCCCGGCACAGTGGGCGCCGCGCCCATCCAGAATATCGGCGCCTACGGCCTGGAAGTCGCGGAACGCATCCATTCCCTCACCGCCTTCGATTTCAAGACCGGCTGCCTGGTCGCATTCAACCGGGACGATTGCCGCTTCGGCTACCGGGACAGCCTGTTCAAGCAGGAGGGCTGGCATCTGACTGGGCGCTTCGCCATCACGGCAGTCACTTTCCGCCTGCCCAAGACCTGGGCGCCCATTGCCGGCTACGCCGACCTCGCCCGGGAACTGGACCGCCGCGGTATCGCCGCCCCTACTGCCCAGGATCTGGCCGATGCTGTCTGCGCCGTCCGCATGGGCAAGCTCCCCGATCCGGCCCGGATTCCCAACGCCGGCAGCTTCTTTCACAATCCCGTGGTCGACGCCGGCATCGCACAGACCTTGTCCGAAAAATTCCCCACCCTGCCACGCTACCCCCAGCCCGACAGCCGGGTGAAGCTGGCCGCCGGCTGGCTCATCGAGCAGGCCGGATGGAAAGGGCGGGACCTCGGCCCAGTGGGCATGTACGAGAAACAGGCTCTGGTGCTGGTCAATCGAGGTGGCGCCCGGGGTGACGACGTGAAGCGGACAATGGCCGCAGTCCAGAGCGACGTCGAGGCCCGCTTCGGCGTCCGGCTGACACCGGAACCCGTGTTCCTTTAACCTGCACCGGGTTATATATTGGGAAGACCTCGGAGGATGCAAAAATGAGCGACAACCCCACCCAACCCCGCGGCACCACCGCCCACACCCCAGATCTCAACTGGAGCCAAGTCCGCGAGACCGTGCTGATGATCGAACTGGCTGCCGTCCAGATCGAAACCGCCATGAAGGACAGCAATTCCTCGGTAGATGTCCTGACCGATTCATTCACCACCATGGCCGGCTACATGCGGATGATTTCCGAAACCATCCAGACCCTGCCGGACAACGAGGAAACCGCCCCAGTGAAGGAGAGCCTCATGGGC
>DASRUX010000005.1:0-23089 GCA_035655235.1 Rhodocyclaceae bacterium
ACGCCTTCGACGCCACCCGCCTGGAAATCCTGGAGGACAGGAGCCGCTGGCAATTCCGGGGCGATGCCTCGGTCATGGCCCTGGCCGAGCGTCTGCGGGAGGCCCAGGGGATCAGCCCCATCGACCCGCCCGCCGGCTTCACCCTGGAGCTGCGCCCCTACCAGCGGGAAGGCCTGGCCTGGCTACAGTTCCTGCGGGAACACAACCTTTCCGGCATCCTGGCCGACGACATGGGCTTGGGCAAGACCGCCCAGGCCCTGGCCCACCTCCTCCTGGAAAAGGAGGCCGGCCGCCTGGATCGCCCAGTCCTCGCCGTGCTGCCCACCTCCCTCATCTTCAACTGGATCCAGGAAGCCGAGCGCTTCGCCCCCGGCCTCAAGGTCCTGAGCCTGCACGGCCTGGACCGCAAGTCCCGCTTCGAGGAAATCCCCGGCCACGACCTGGTGCTGACCACCTACCCCCTCCTCTGGCGGGACGGGGAGCTGCTGGCCGAGCACGAGTACCACGTCCTCATCCTGGACGAGGCCCAGACGGTGAAGAACGCCGCCAGCCGGGCCGCCACGGTGGTCCGCAAGATCAAGGCCCGGCACCGCCTGTGCCTGACCGGCACCCCCTTGGAAAACCACCTGGGGGAACTGTGGGCCCAGTTCGACTTCCTCCTCCCCGGCTTCCTGGGGGACAGCAAGCAATTCACCCGGCGCTGGCGCACCCCCATCGAGAAGCAGGGGGACACCCTGCGCCGCAACCTCCTGGCCCGCCGCATCCGGCCCTTCATCCTGCGTCGCCGCAAGGAGGACGTGGCCCAGGAGCTGCCGCCCAAGACCATCATCGTCAGCAGCGTCGAGCTGGAAGGCGGCCAGCGGGACCTCTACGAAACCGTACGGGCCGCCATGGACGCCCGGGTGCGGGACGAGATCGCCCGCCTGGGATTCCGGCGCAGCCAGATCGTCATCCTGGACGCCCTCCTGAAGCTGCGGCAGGTGTGCTGCGACCCCCGCCTGCTAAAAAGCGCCGCCGCCCAGAAGGTGAAGGAACGGGCCAAGCTGGAGATGCTCATGGGCATGCTGCCGGAACTGATCGAGGAAGGCCGGCGGGTGCTGGTCTTCTCCCAGTTCACCAGCATGCTGGACCTCATGGAGCCGGAGCTGAAGAAGGCCGGCCTCGCCCATGTGCGCCTGGACGGCAGCACCACCGACCGGGCCGGCGTGGTGAACCGCTTCCAGGCCGGCGAGGTGCCCCTCTTCCTCATCAGCCTCAAGGCTGGCGGGGTGGGCCTCAACCTCACCGCTGCCGACACCGTCATCCACTTCGACCCCTGGTGGAACCCGGCCGTCGAGAACCAGGCCACCGACCGGGCCCACCGCCTGGGCCAGGACAAGCCGGTGTTCGTCTATAAGCTGGTGGTTTCCGGCAGTATCGAGGAACGCATCCTGGCCCTCCAGGAAAAGAAAGCCGACCTGGCCGCCGGCATCCTGTCCGAGGACGCCAACGTCACGGCCAAATTCAGCGAGGGTGATCTCCAGGCCCTCCTGGCGCCCCTCCCTTAGTTTGCCTATCCCAGGATCACTGGACTATCCTGGGATTTCGGGCAGGGATCACAAGCGCCCCTCCCAGGCTGCGGCCCGGCATTCCCCAAAGAGCAATAGGACAACAAGATGACTGGCTCCCTGCTGATGTTCGGTGTCGATGACGACGCCCTTTCCCGCACCATGCTCAAGTCCATGTTCGGCAAGGACTACGAGGTGGAGCTGTTCGATTCCGCCGAAAGCTGCCTGGCCCGGCTGGAGGAAAGGAAGCCGGACATCCTGCTCCTGGACGTGGGCCTGCCGGGGATGAACGGCTTCGAGCTGTGCCGCAGGATCAAGGACGATCCCGCCACCGCCAGCATCCCCGTCATCTTCATCTCCGGGGACGAGACCCTGGAAACCCGCCTCCTGGGCTACGACTCGGGCGGCGAGGATTTCATCCTGAAACCCTATGCCGTCGAGGAGGTGAAGCGCCGGGTCGAGGTGGTCCATGCCGCCCTGGAAAAATCGGCGGCCCTGTTGAGCCTGGTGTCCGACTCGGAACAGCTCAGCTCCCTGCTGCTCTCCAACATGGACGAGTACGCCGTCCTCATCAAGTTCATGCGCGCCCTGAACGAGTGCACCGACGAGGACGGGGTGGCCGAAGCCCTGCTCTCCGCCCTGGGCGGCTTCCGCCTGGAGGGGGCCGTGCAGGTACGCCTGCCCGGGGTGGAATTCACCTTGAGCCCCTACGGCCGCAACCGCCCCCTGGAAACCTCGGTGATGAACCATGTGCGGGACATGGAGCGGATCTTTCAGTTCAAGCAGCGCTGCGTCTACAACTACGACCACGTCACCGTGCTGGTGAACAACATGCCCTACGAGGATGCCGACCTCTGCGGCCGGCTCCGGGACCATCTGGCCATCGCCGCCGAGATGGCCGACGCCCGGCTCCAGGCGCTCCTCCTGGCCCGGCAGAATTCCCGCACCCGGAGCGACATCAGCCAGCTCCTGGATGACGTTCGCCAGACCATCGACGCCTACATCAAGCGCCATAACCGGGCCCGCTATGAGAGCGCCATGATGAGCCGGGAACTGCTGGAGGAGCTGTCCGTCGCCTTCGCCCACCTGGGACTCAGTGACGACCTGGAAGAGGACTTGGCCACCATCACCCGCACCAAGACTCAGAGCCTGATCGCCCTTTACGACTACGGCGAGGAGGCCACCGAGATGCTGAAGGGCCTCAAGGACCGGCTGGAGAAGATGCTGGGGTGATGTCCGGCCAGGGGGCCTTTCAGGCGAGCCGCGTATCGGCCGCCAGCCGGGACAGCAGGCCGGTCAGGGCCTGGCGCACGGACTGGGCCCGCACCTGCTCCCGGTCGCCGGTGAAATGGGCGGTGAGGGCCTCGCAGCCCCCGTCCCGCTGGGCCCAGGCGAAACACACCATCCCCACGGGCTTGTCCGCCGTTCCCCCCGCGGGGCCGGCGACGCCGGTGATGGCCAGGGCCCAGTCGGCCCGGCTGTGCTCCAGCGCCCCCTGGGCCATGGCCCGGGCGGTGGCTTCGGACACGGCGCCGTGGCGCTCCAGGGTGGTTTCCGCCACCCCCAGCATTTCCATCTTGGCCTCGTTGGAGTAAGTGACGAATCCCCGGTCGAACCAGTTGGAACTGCCGGAAATGGCGGTGACGCACTGGGCCACCCAGCCGCCGGTGCAGGATTCCGCCGTCGCCAACCACTCCCGCCGGGAGCGCAGGACGCCCCCCAGCCGGTTGGCGAGGGCTTCCAGGTCGGCCTGGCTTATCCCAGCATCCATTTGAGGGCTGCGACCACGAGCAGGGTGTAGAAGGCGGCGACGGCATCGTCGGCCATCACCCCGAAGCCGTTCTTCATGTTCCGGTCGAACCAGCGGGCCGGCTGGGGCTTGGTGATGTCGAAGAAGCGGAACAGGCAGAAGGCTGTCAATTGCCACATGAAGAGGGGTGGGGTGAGGAGCAGCACAGCCCAGAAGGGCACGATCTCATCCCAGACAATGCTGCCGTGGTCCGGTTCCCCCAGGGCCCGGCCCGTCTTCTGGATCACCCAGATGCCGACCAGGTAGGCGATCCCCAGCAGGATGCCGAACTGGAGGTCGTCGATATGGGGCTTCATCAGGACGTAGGTCATCCAGGCGAAGAGGGTGCCGACGGTGCCCGGCGCCCACATGGACAGGCCGCTGCCGCAGCCGCAGGCAATGAAGTGGGCCGGATGGGCGAAGAGGAAGCGCAGGGAGGGGGGAGGCCGCTTAGCCAAAGTGGTCGTATCCGCGACGATCGAACTCGACGGGCTTGCCATCGGGATCGTACACCGTGACACTGCCGGCCCCGCCGGCGACGGCATTCCAGTCTTCCATGGTGAAATCGGCGCCCGGCGCCTGCAGGGTGCCGATGTGCCAGAGGGGCAGTTCCAGCTCGGCGGCGATTCTTCCGATGGCCAGGTGCTGCTCGGGCGGGGCGGTGAAGCAGATTTCGTAGTCGTCCCCGCCGGTCAACTGGCAATCCAGGGCCAGGGCCCGGTCGATGCCCTTGGGCAGGTGGGGAAGCTGCACCAGCTGCACCGCGGCGGCCAGCCCGGAGCGCTCGGCGATATGGCCGAGGTCGGCCAGCAGCCCGTCGGAAACGTCGATGGCAGCGCTCGCCACGCCCCGCAGGGCGACCCCCAGGGAAACCCGGGGCTTGGGCTTTTCCAGGGCGGTGATGCAGATGCGGCGCCAGGGCTCGGGCAGTTCCACCTTGCCCAGGAGATGGGCGAGCCCCAGGGCGGCGAGGCCCGGCCGGCCGGAAACGAAGATGAGGTCCCCCGCCTTGGCGCCGTCCCGGCGCAGGGCCTGGCCGGGGGCCACTTCGCCCATGGCGGTGATGCAGAGGTTGAGCGGCCCGCGGGTGGTGTCGCCGCCGATGAGATCGACGCCATAGGCCTGGGCGCAAGCGAAGAAGCCCTCGGCGAAGGCGGAAATCCAGGCCTCATCGGCCTCCGGCAGGCTGCCGGCCAGCAGGGCCCAGCGGGGCTTGGCACCCATGGCGGCAAGGTCGGAGACATTCACCGCCAGAGCCTTCCAGCCCAGGTTCTTCGGATCGGTGTCGGGGAGGAAGTGAGTGCCCGCCACCAGCATGTCGGTGGTTATGGCCAGCTCAAGGCCCGGGGTGGGCTGGAGGAGGGCGCAGTCGTCCCCGGGGCCAAGGGCGGCCGATGGGGTCGGCCGCGCGAAGTACTTGGCGATGAGGTCGAATTCCCCCGGCATGCTTACCGGGACTGCTGCCGCTTGGCTTCCACTTCCGCCGGCCGGATGTCCGCGGCCAGCTTGTCGAGGACGCCGTTCACATACCTGTGGCCGTCGGTGCCGCCAAAGGCCTTGGCCAGCTCGATGGCCTCGTTGATGATCACCCGGTAGGGCGTCTCGGGGAAATGCACCAGCTCGAAGGCGCCGATCAGGAGGATGCAGGCCTCGATGGGGGACAGCTCGCTGAAATCCCGGTCGATGTGGCTGGCGACCTGGGCAGTCAGCACTTCCCGCTGGCCGAGAACGCCGCGGATGAGGCGCAGGCAGAAGTCCCGGTCGGCCTTGCCGAACTCGTCCTGGTCCTGGAGGTGGGCCTCGATGGCCGCTTCGTCGTTGCCGCCGACGCGCCATTGGTAGAGGCCCTGGAGGGCGAATTCCCGGGAGCGGCGGCGAGCCGACTTGGGGGGAGCTTTCTTGACTTGATCGTTCATTCGGACATCGTCCTCAGGAGGTTGGCCATTTCCACCGCCGCCTGGGCGCAGTCGGTGCCCTTGGGTTGCATGCGGGCGATGGCCTGGTCGTCGTTTTCGCAGGTGAGGATGCCGTTGGCGATGGGCACGCCGGTATCCAGTTGCACTTCCATGATGGCCCGGCAGGAATCGTTGGAGACCACCTCGAAGTGGTAGGTCTCGCCGCGGATGACGGCACCCAGGGCCACCAGGGCGTCGAAGCTGCCGCTCTGGGCCAGGGTCTGGAGGGTGAGGGGGATTTCCAGGGCGCCGGGGACGGTGGCGATGGTCATGTGGTCGTCGGCGACGCCCAGGCGCTTCAGCTCGGCCACGCAGGCGGAGAGGAGGCCTTCGCAGACGTCCTGGTTGAAGCGGCTCATGACGATGCCGACCTTGAGGCCGGCGCCTTTCAGGTTCTGGTCGTATTCGTAGATGTTGTCGAAGCGGGGCATCTCAGAGTTCCGAAGGAGAGGTGACGAAACCGGTGACCTCCAGGTCGAAGCCGGTCATGGAAGGCATCTTGCGCGGGCTGGAGAGGAGCCGCATCTTGGTGACGCCGAGATCCCGCAGGATCTGGGCGCCGATGCCGTAGGTACGGGGGTCCCACTTCTGCTGGGACTTGGGGCTCTGGCTGGTGAGGCGGTTCAAGAGCGCCTCGCTGTCCTCGGGCCGGTGCATGAGGACGATGACGCCGTGGCCGAACTTGGCGAGCGCCGCCTGGGCCTGGTCGATGGAGAAGGACTGGGCCTTGCTGGACGGGTCCAGGAAATCCAGGACCGACAGGGGTTCATGCACCCGCACCAGGGTCTCGCCGCCGGCCGGAATGGTGCCCCGGACCAGGGCCAGGTGGGTAGCGCCGGAGGCCTGGTCCACGTAGGCGTGCAGGGTGAATTCGCCATGGGGGGTGGCGACGGGCTTGGAAACCACTCGCTTGACCAGGGATTCGGAAGCGGCCCGGTAGTGGATGAGGTCCACGATGGTGCCGATCTTGAGGCCGTGTTCCTTGGCGAACTCGATCAGTTCGGGGAGCCGGGCCATGGTGCCGTCGTCGTTCATGATCTCGCAGATGACGGAGGACGGTTCCAGGCCGGCCATGGCGGCCAGGTCGCAGCCGGCTTCGGTGTGGCCGGCGCGCACCAGGACGCCGCCGGGGCGGGCCATGATGGGGAAGACGTGGCCGGGTTGGACGATGTCGTCCGGGGTGGCGTTCTTGGCCACCGCCACCTGCACGGTCTTGGCCCGGTCGGCAGCGGAAATGCCGGTGGTGACGCCCTCGGCGGCCTCGATGGAGACGGTGAAGGCGGTGCTGTGGGGCGCCTTGTTGTCCCGGGCCATCTGGACGAGACCGAGCTTCTTGCAGCGCTCCTCGGTCAGGGTCAGGCAGATGAGGCCCCGGCCGTACTTGGCCATGAAATTGATGGCCTCGGGGGTGACGTGTTCGGCGGCGAGGACCAGGTCGCCTTCGTTTTCGCGGTCTTCTTCGTCCACCAGGACGACCATGCGGCCGGCTTTGAGCTCGGCGACGATTTCGGCGGTGGTGGCGATGGCGGGATGTGAGGGTGCCATATCAGGCCTCCGGATTGAGCAGGCGCTCGCAGTAGCGGGCGATGAGGTCCACTTCCAGATTGACCTTGCTGCCTGCCTTCAGGTGCTTGAGGTTCGTCATTTCCAGGGTGTGGGGAATGAGGTTGATGGTGAACACGCTGCCGTCCACGGTGTTGGTGGTGAGGCTGCAGCCATTGACCGTGATGGAGCCCTTGCGGGCGATGTAGCGGCCCAGGTCGCCGGGGGCACGGATTTCCAACAAGCGGTTGTCGCCCACCGGGTCGAAGCGCAGCACTTCGCCGACCCCGTCCACATGGCCGGAGACCAGGTGGCCGCCCAGGCGGTCGGAGAGGCGCAGGGCCTTTTCCAGGTTGATTTCGCCGGGGGCGTCCAGGCCCACCGTGCAACTCAGCGTCTCGGGGGAGACATCCACCATGAAGCAGGTGCCTTCGGTGGCGACCACGGTCAGGCAGACGCCGTTGCAGGCGATGGAGTCGCCCAGGCTGACATCGTCGAGGCCCAGGGTGCCGGACTCGACGGTAAGGCGATAACCCGCCTCGCGGGGGGTGACATGGGTAAGGCGGCCGACGGCGGCGACGATTCCGGAGAACATGGGCAGATTGGGATGGGGGGAGAAGGGTCGGATTTTACCACGCCTGCCTTGACCGAATCGGTTGCAGGAATACAGCGTTGACAGTAGGGTTTTGCCTTTTAAAAAAACCGGAGGAGACCCATGAAAAAAACCACCCTCGCCGCCCTGCTCGCGGCCCTGGCCACGGCCGCCCAGGCCGACATCAATGTCGGCGTCACCCTGTCCGCCACCGGCCCCGCCGCCTCCCTGGGCATCCCGGAAAAGAACACCATCGACCTGCTGCCCAAGACCATCGCCGGCCAGAAGGTCAATTACATCGTCCTGGACGACGCCTCGGACACCACTTCCGCCGTCAAGAACGCCCGTAAGCTGATTTCCGAGAACAAGGTGGATGTCATCATCGGCTCCACCACCACCCCCAACTCCCTGGCCATGGTGGACGTGGCCGCCGAGGGCGAGACCCCGATGATTTCCATGGCCGCCTCGGCCCGCATCGTCGAGCCCATGGACGACAAGCGCAAATGGGTCTTCAAGACGCCCCAGAACGACGCCCAGATGTCCACCGCCATCGTCGAGCACATGACCAACAACAAGGTCCAGAGCGTGGCCTACATCGGCTTCTCCGACGCCTACGGCGAGGGCTGGTGGAACGAATTCTCCAAGATCGCCGAGGTGCGCAAGCTCAAGCTGGCGGCCAACGAGCGCTTCAATCGGGCCGACACTTCCGTCACCGGCCAGGTCCTGAAAATCCTCGCCGCCAAGCCCGATGCGGTGCTGATCGGCGGCGCCGGCACCCCGGCGGCCCTGCCCCAGAAGGCCCTCAAGGAAAAGGGCTACAAGGGCCTCATCTACCAGACCCACGGCGTCGCCAACAACGACTTCCTGCGGGTGTGCGGCAAGGATTGCGAAGGGACCGTCCTGCCCACCGGCCCGGTCCTGGTGGCGGCCCAGTTGCCCAACGACAACCCGGTTAAGAAGTCCGCCCAGGAATACGTGGCCAAGTACGAAGCCGCCCAGGGCAAGGGCAGCGTCACCGCCTTCGGCGGCTATGCCTGGGATGCCGGGCTCCTGTTCGCCAACGCCGTGCCGGCCGCCCTCAAGAAGGCCCAGCCCGGCACCAAGGAATTCCGCAAGGCCCTCCGGGACGCCCTGGAAGCCACCAAGAACGTGCCCGCCGCCCACGGCGTCTTCAACATGAGCGCCAACGATCACCTCGGCCTGGATCAGCGGGCCCGGGTCATGGTCACCATCCAGGAAGGCACCTGGAAGCTGGCCAAGTAAGTCCATCCGAAGGGAGAGAGATAATGAAAAGATTCAGACTCACCGCCCTCGCCGCCCTGTTGCTGTCGGGGGGCAGCGCCCTGGCCGACATCAACGTCGGCGTCACCGTTTCCGCCACCGGGCCGGCGGCTTCCCTGGGAATTCCCGAGAAGAACACCATCGCCCTGCTGCCCACCAGCGTGGCCGGCCAGAAGATCAACTACATCCTTCTGGATGACGGCTCCGACACCACCACGGCGGTGAAGAACGCCAAGAAGCTCATTTCCGAGAACAAGGTGGATGTCATCATCGGCTCCACCACCAGCCCCAACTCCCTGGCCATGATCGACGTGGCCGCGGAAAGGGAGACGCCCATGATCGCCATGGCCGCCGCCAGCCGCATCGTCGAGCCCATGGACGACAAGAAGAAGTGGGTGTTCAAGGTGGCCCAGAACGACGCCCACATGTCCACGGCCATCGTCGAGCACATGACCAACAGCAATGTGCACACCGTGGCCTACATCGGCTTCTCCGACGCCTATGGCGAAGGCTGGTGGAACGAGTTCTCCAAGATCGCCGAGGCCCGCAAGATCAAGGTCGTGGCCAACGAGCGCTTCAACCGCACCGACACCTCCGTCACCGGCCAAATTCTCAAGATTCTGGCTTCCAAGCCGGATGCCGTGCTGATCGGCGGCTCCGGCACCCCGGCGGCGCTTCCCCAGAAGACCCTCAAGGAAAAGGGCTTCAAGGGCCTGATCTACCAGACCCACGGGGTCGCCAATGCCGACTTCCTGCGGGTGTGCGGCAAGGATTGCGAAGGGACCTTCCTGCCCGCCGGCCCGGTCCTGGTCGCCGACCAGTTGCCCGCCGACCATCCGGTGAAGAAGTCGGCCCTGGAGTACATGACCAAGTACGAGGCCGCCCACGGCAAGGGCAGCGCCACCACCTTCGGCGCCCACCCCTGGGATGCGGCCATCCTGGTGACCTCCGCCTCGACCACGGCCCTCAAGACCGCCCAGCCGGGCACCGCGGCCTTCCGGAAAGCCCTGCGGGACGCCCTGGAGAACGTCAAGAACCTGCCGGCGGCCCATGGCGTCTTCAACATGAGCGCCAACGACCACCTGGGCTTCGACCAGCGGGCCCGGGTCATGGTCAAGGTGGAAAACGGGGCCTGGAAACTGGTCAAGTGAGTGGCCAAGTAAGCGCCTGAATCGGCAGGTGAAACAGCCGGAAGGGAAGGGCGGGCGTGGTATCATCCCGCCCTTTCCGTTTCTACTCACCGGGGATTCCGATATGAGCCGCAAATTGGCCCTCGCCGTCCTGGCAGCCCTTTCCACCGCCGCCTTTGCCGATGTCAATGTCGGCGTATCCGTCTCCGCCACCGGCCCCGCCGCCTCCCTCGGCATCCCGGAAAAGAACACCATCGACCTGCTGCCCAAGACCCTCGGCGGCCAGAAGGTCAATTACATCGTCCTCGACGATGGCACCGACCCCACCAACGCCACCCGGAACATCAAGAAGCTCATTTCCGAGAACAAGGTGGACGTGGTCATCGGCTCCACCACCACCCCCAATTCCCTGGCCATGATGGACGTGGCCGTGGAGAACGAGACCCCGCTGATTTCCATGGCCGGCTCCGCCATCGTGGTGGAACCCATGGACGACAAGCGCAAATGGGTGTTCAAGACCGCCCAGAACGACGCCCACATGGCCACCGCCATCGTCCAGCACATGACCGACAAGGGTGTCCAGACCGTGGCCTTCATCGGCTTTGCCGATGCCTACGGCGAGGGCTGGTACAAGGAATTCGCCAAGATCGCCGAGGCCCGTAAGCTCAAGATCGTGGCCAGCGAACGCTACCAGCGCAATGACACTTCCGTCACCGGCCAGGTCCTCAAGATTCTCGCCGCCAAGCCCGACGCGGTGCTGGTCGGCGGTGCCGGCACCCCGGCCGCTCTGCCCCAGAAGGCCCTGAAAGAGAAGGGCTACAAGGGCCTGATCTACCAGACCCACGGCGTCGCCAACAACGACTTCCTGCGGGTCGGTGGCAAGGATGTGGAAGGCGCCTTCCTGCCGGTGGGCCCCATGGTGGTGGCCGCCCAGCTGCCCAACGACAACCCGGTGAAGAAGTCCGCCCTGGAATATGTCACCAAGTACGAGGCCGCCCACGGCGCCGGCAGCATCAGCTCCTTCGGCGGCCATGCCTGGGATGCCGGCGTGCTGCTGGGCAATGCCATTCCCCAAGCGCTCAAGAAAGCCCAGCCGGGCACCAAGGAATTCCGCCGCGCCCTGCGGGATGCCCTGGAAGGCACCAGGAACCTGCCCGCCGCCCATGGCATTTTCAACATGAGCGCCCAGGATCACCAGGGCTTCGACCAGCGCGCCCGGGTGATGGTGACCATCGAAAAGGGCACCTGGAAACTCGTCAAGTAGCGGGCTCGCGCCGGCGGCGTTGCCCCCCGCTCGCCGTACGGCTCGTACTGTCTTCGCGGGGAGCGCCTAGCCGGCGCTTCGCTTCACCGCTATAGGTAATCATGGACCTCCAAATCCTCCTTCTCCTCGGCCAGGACGGCATCACCAACGGTGCCATCTACGCCCTGCTGGCCCTGGCCCTGGTACTGGTTTTCGCCGTCACCCGGGTCATCTTCATTCCCCAGGGCGAGTTCGTCGCCTACGGCGCCCTCACCCTGGCGAGTCTCCAGGCCGGCAAGGTGCCGGGCACCGTCTGGCTGCTCCTGGCCGCTGGCATCGCCGTGGCCGTGCTGGATGGCGCCAAATGCCTGCGGGAAGGGCGCTACGGCAAGCTGATTCCCCTGGTCATATTCAATGTGGGCCTGCCCCTGGCCGCCGCCGGTGCCCTGTTCGTGGTGCCGCCCACCAGCCTGCCCCTGGCGGTCCAGGTGGTGCTGTCCCTGGCCCTGGTCATTCCCCTCGGCCCCATGCTTTACCGCCTCGCCTTCCAGCCCTTGGCCGGCGCCTCCGTCCTGGTGCTGCTCATCGTTTCGGTGGCGGTGCACCTGGCCATGATCGGCCTGGGCCTCCTCTTCTTCGGCGCGGAGGGCTCCCGCACCCCGGCCTTCACCGACATCACCTTCGAGCTGGCCGAAGCGCCCCTCCAGGGCCAGACCATCCTGGTGGTGCTGGCCTCCGCCGTCCTCATCGCCGGGCTCTACTTCTTCTTCGAGCGCACCCTCTACGGCAAGGCCCTGCGGGCCACCGCCATGAACCGCACCGGCGCCCGCCTCATGGGCGTTTCCAGCACCATGGCGGGCAAGCTGTCCTTCACCCTGGCCGCAGCCATCGGCGCCTTCTCCGGGGTGCTCATCGCCCCCATCACCACCATCTATTACGACTCGGGCTTCCTCATCGGCCTCAAGGGCTTCGTCGGCGCCATCATCGGCGGCCTGGCCTCCTACCCGGTGGCCGCCCTGGGCGCCCTGCTGGTGGGCCTGCTGGAGTCCTATTCCTCCTTCTACGCCAGCGCCTTCAAGGAAGTGATCGTCTTCACCCTGATCATCCCGGTGCTGCTGTGGCGTTCCCTCACCTCCCGCCATGTCGAGGAGGAGGAGGAATGATGCGTCACCTGCCCCTGCTCGCCTTCATCGCCGCCCTGGCCGCCGGACCGGCCTTCCTGCCGGAATTCACGGTCACCCTGCTCAATTACATCGGCCTCTACGCCATCGTCGCCGTCGGCCTGGTGCTCCTGACCGGCGTCGGCGGCCTGACTTCCTTCGGCCAGGCGGCCTTCGTCGGCCTCGGCGCCTACACCACCGCCTACCTCACCACGGTGCACGGCTTCTCCCCCTGGGCGACCCTGGCCATCGGCCTGGGCATCACCGCCGCCGTGGCCCTGGCCCTGGGCTTCATCACCCTGCGCATGGGCGGCCACTACCTGCCCCTGGGCACCATTGCCTGGGGCATCAGCCTCTACTTCCTGTTCGGCAATGTGGAATTCCTGGGGGGCCATACCGGCATCACCAGCATTCCGGCCATTTCCGTGTTCGGCTTCGAGCTGAAGTCCGGCCGGGAGTGCTATTACCTGATCTGGCTGGTGGTGCTGCTCGGCATCCTCACCATCCGCAACCTGCTGGATTCCCGCTCGGGCCGCGCCATCCGGGCCTTGAAGGGTGGGGCGGTGATGGCCGAGGCCATGGGGGTGAACACGCCCCGGGCCAAGATCGTCATCTTCCTGATCGCGGCGCTGCTGGCGAGCGTTTCCGGCTGGCTTTACGCCCACCTGCAACGCTTCGTGAATCCGACGCCCTTTTCCCTCACCCAAGGTATCGAGTACCTGTTCATGGGCGTGGTAGGTGGCATCGGCCACGTCTGGGGCGCCGTCCTAGGGGCCGGCCTGATTACCGTCCTGAAGCAGTGGCTCCAGGACATCCTGCCCCAGCTCCTGGGCCAGAGCGGCAATTTCGAGATCATCGTCTTCGGCTTCGCCATGGTCCTCATCCTGCAACGGGCCCGGAACGGCCTGTGGCCGGTGATCATGAAGCTGGTCCCGGCCAGCCGCACCAAGCGGACCGTGCCCCAGGCCGAAGCCATGGAGCGCCGCACCCCGGCCGCCGCCGGCACCGTGCTCCTGGAAGTGAAGGACGTCACCAAGCGCTTCGGCGGCCTGGTGGCCAACCAGGACATGAGCCTGACCGTCCAGGCCGGCGAGGTGATGGCCCTGATCGGCCCCAACGGCGCCGGCAAGAGCACCCTGTTCAACTGCATTTCCGGCGTCAATCCCGCCACCGAGGGGGAAATCCGCTTCCTGGGCGAACGGGTGGACCGGCTGGAATCCCGGGGCATCGCCCGCCGGGGCATGAGCCGGACCTTCCAGCACGTTCGCCTCCTGCCCCAGATGTCGGTCCTGGAGAACGTCGCCATCGGCGCCCACCTGCGCGGCAACAAGGGCGTGGTCGCCTCGTCCCTGCGCCTCGACCGGGCCGAGGAAGCCCGCCTGCTGGCCGAAGCCGCCCGCCAGATCGAGCGGGTGGGCCTGGCCGAGCACCTGTTCGACCCGGTGGGCAGCCTCGCCCTGGGCAAGCAGCGCATCGTCGAGATCGCCCGGGCGCTCGCCTCCGATCCCTGCCTGCTGCTCCTGGACGAGCCCGCCGCCGGCCTGCGCTACCTGGAAAAGCAAGCCCTGTCCGAGCTACTGCAAAAGCTGCGCGCCGAGGGCATGGGCATCCTGCTGGTGGAACACGACATGGACTTCCTCATGGGCCTCGCCGACCGGGTGGTGGTCATGGAATTCGGCCAGAAGATCGCCGAAGGGAAGCCGGAAGAGGTGCAGGCCAATCCCCGGGTCCTGGAAGCCTATCTGGGAGGCATCGAATGATGAAGCACCCCCATCTCCACGACCACGAAATCATCCTGGAAGTGAAGGACCTGTGCGTCTCCTACGGCAAGGTGGAAGCCCTGCACAACGTCAATCTCACCATCCGCCGGGGCGAGATCGCCACGGTCATCGGCCCCAACGGCGCCGGCAAGACCACGCTGCTCTCCGCCCTCATGGGCCTGCTGCCCGCCGACGGCGACATCGTCTACATGGGCCACAACCAGGGCCGCAACCGGGAAGTGGAAACCCTGGTCCGCCAGGGCATGACTCTGGTTCCTGAGAAGCGCGAGCTGTTCGCCGAAATGAGCGTCGAGGACAACCTGCTTCTGGGCGCCTTCGACCGCTACCGCTGCGGCCACCGGGACCACCTGGAGACCATGGAGGAAGTGTTCGAAATCTTCCCCCGCCTGGAGGAACGCAAAGCCCAGGCCGCCGGCACCCTTTCCGGCGGCGAGCGCCAGATGCTGGCCATGGGCCGCGCCCTCATGGCCAAGCCCAAGCTCCTGATGTTGGACGAGCCCAGCCTGGGCCTCGCGCCGCTCATCATCAAGGAAATTTTCCGGATCATTGCCGAGCTGAAGGAAACCGGCGTCGCCATCCTGCTGGTGGAGCAGAACGCCCGGGCCGCCCTGCAGGTGGCCGACTACGGCTACGTGCTGGAAACCGGCGAAGTTTCCCTGGCCGGCCCCAGCAAGGAGCTGGCCGCCGACCCCCGGGTCATCGAGAGTTACCTGGGACTGGGGCACAAGCACCGCTGACAGCAAAAAGGGGAGCCGAGGCTCCCCTTTCTTTTACAACCGACGGAGCTGCGTTCAGCAGCCGTGCTTGTTGTGCTTGCCGTGCTTGTGGTGGCCTTCCTTGCGGCCGTTGCAGGGACCGCCGTGGCCTTCGTCGGCGTAGTAGTAGCCGCCGCCGGCCATGGGCGCGCCGCCGACCCGCATGCCGCCGGAATTCCGGCTACTGGATTTGGTGACCGCTTCGCCAATGGCGGAACCCGCACCGGCGCCAACCCCGGCACCGACGATGGCGCCGGTGGAACCGCCAGCCCTCTGGCCTACGGCAGCACCGGTTGCACCGCCCACCGCGCCGCCGATGACTGCACCGGTCTTGGCCTTGCCGTCGCTGCCCACAGCCGCGCCGGTGGCGCCGCCCACCGCGCCGCCGATGATGGCGCCGTTCTTGCCGCCCACCGACTGGCCGATGGCCGCGCCAGCCGCGCCGCCTACGGCACCGACGATGCCGGTCTTCAGTTCATCGGCGCCGGCAGCGCCGATCACCATCCACGCCGCCGCCGCGGCAACCCAACGATAGTCCATAACTACTCCTTCATGTCTTTATAGGAGCGCCAGGCGAAGGCCGAATGGCCCCTCCCGTCCGCGCTTGTCGCAGCATTCTGGAGCAGACAAATACTTATCGCAACCACCGCAACTCACCGCGCATGGGGCGGGTTGCCGGGAGCATGATGGGGCTCCCGGGGTTCCCGGATGGCCGGCATGTGAGGTACGGGTTGGGGAATAGCCAAGGTCGGCGAGGGGGCGATTTCCCTGGGCGCCGGCACCGTGGGCGGAAGCGTGGGAGTGACTGCGGCCGGGCGGACAGGCGCAGCCAGGGGCGGCGGAAGGAACGGGCGGGGAGCGCTCCGGGGCACCTCCGGCCGATCATGGCGACGGATTGCCGGCGCCGGTTCGGGTGACACGGGCCGCCCCGCCGGCGGAGCAACGATGGCGGCCCCGGCCGGAAAGGCAGGATGGGCCACGACGGGCGGCGCCTGCCGCCGGACCGGGCGGTTCTCCACCGGCGAGAAGGCATGCCCGGTCCGGGGAGGGAACAGCGCCGGCGCGGCAGCCGGCGGCACCGGCGTGGCCGCACCACGCACGGGATCGGGCACCCGATGGCTGACGGGCGCCCGGGCCAAGTCCCGATGGTCCGGACGCAGCACATGGGCCTGGCTGATGGCGGCGCCGCTACGCAGGACATCCGCTGCCACCACCGTCACCGCCTGGGGCAGGGCCCGGTTGGCGAAAGCCCGGTGGGGCCGGGGATCGGCCAGCGCCTGGTTGATGGCCGCCGGGCTGCTTCCCTGGTTGATGTTGGCCCGCCGGATGTAACCTGGGCTGCACCGGTAGGCCGGGATGAACACTTCCCGGGGCGCCAGGGGGAACCACCCCACCGCCGGCAACCCGCCGAATCCCCCGCCCGGGTCGCCGATCCAGGCTACCAGGGCCGGCGCATAGACCGGACGGCGAATATAGCCGCCGGGCGCCCAGGCCCAGCGGCCATCGAGGAAGAGCCAGCGGCCATAGTGGAAGGGGGCGAATCCCCAGGGCGCCTGGTCCACCCAGGTCCAGCCCCAGGGCGGCACCCAGGCCCAGCGCCCGTAGCGGTAGGGCGCCCAGTCCGCCGGCACCGACCAGGGATACCACACCGCGCCATAGTCCGGGACGCTGGTCCACTGGCCGTAGCGGTCCAGGTCCTCGTAGCCGGTCATTTCCGGCGAGACGTAGCGCAGCGACTGGATGGTGTCGCCGGCAGCATCCCGGGCATCGACCCAGGCATCGAAACCGTCCCGCCGGGGGACCTCCTGGATCCAGCCGCCCTCGGCGATGACCACCCGCTGCCCGTCGGGCACCGGAATCTGCTCGCCGGCACGATAGACGTAGGCGGTGCCTTGCCGGCTGGCCACCCGGGTATTGCCGCCCTGATCGTCTACATCGACCCGGTAGCGTCCCGGCCCGGCGAAGCGGACCTGGGCGGTCGGGGTTCCCACGTCGATCTGGTCCGCCTGGTCCCTATCCCGGATATTGGCGGCCAGGGCGCCCCGCCACACCTGGAGGGCAATTTGGCTGTCGTCCAGGGCGGTGAATTCCACGCTGCTGTCGCCCCCCAGGCGGAAGACGCTGGAGCCCACCTGGACTTCCGCCCGTCCGTCAGGCCCGGTGTCGAGGAGGGCGCCGCCGCTGACGGGCCAGTTGTAGCTGGCCGGATTGCCGGGGTCCTGCCGGTTGATCCGGAAAGTCACGCTCCCTTCGGCGAGGCTCAAGCGCCCGACCCGGGCCGGCGGATCGGCGGCGGCCGACAGGGACGCCAGCATCGCCGCCACGGCGGCGAACCGGCAAAGCATCCGCACAAACGGCGACACGGCGACATCCTTCCTCAATTTGCCCAATGCCGGATTGGACCGGCGGGACGGCCGGGGAATCCGGCAAAGGTTTCAGGATGTTTCCGGAAGGGCCGGAGATATACGCGGTTACAAAATACCGGCGGTCCGGCGGGGTCAGATGTGAACGTCGATGCCGTTCTTCTTGGCCACCTCGGCGTACAGCTCCCGGGCCGAGGCGACCTTGGCATTGCGGGGGTCCTTCTGGTGGGCGCGCTGCAGGTAGCGCGCCCCTCGTTCGGCCAGTTCGCCGTCCCAACCCTTGCGGTCGAGGAGGGTGAAGATGGCCTTGGCGGCGTTGACCAGGAATTGCAGGTTAGGCACCTGGTCAGCTGCCTGGGACAGCAGTTCCACCGAAGCCTCCAGGTCGCCCGCCCGGGCAGCCATGACGCCCCGGTTGTTGAGCTGCACGATCTCGGCCCCCACCTGGTCGAGGAGGGCCTTGCCCGCATCCACTTGGCCGGTCTTCTCGAAGACGCTGGAGATGTGCTTGAGAAGGTGGGTGTCGTCGTTATTCTCGGCCGCCACCTGGCGCATGATCTGCTGGGCGGCCTCCGGCTTGCCGGTGGAATAGCAGGCGTGGGCCAGATCCACCGCCAGACGCTGGGAGAACCCCTTGCCGCCGTCGGCAACGTTCGACTCCAGTTCCCGGCGCACGGCCAGGGCCTGGTCCACCAGTTCCTGGGCCTTGTCCGCCGATCCTTCGGCGTGGAGGCACAGGCTTTCCACCACCAGCCCCGCCATGTCGGCCTGCTTGTCGCCCCGCCAATCCCGTTTCATGTCGGCCACCACCTTGCGGGCGGTGGCAGTGTCGCCTTTTTCCACCAGGACCCGGGACAGGTTGGCGAAGTCATCTACCGTCTTCAGGGAGGAGCCCCGGTGGCGCTCCAGCACCTTGCCGTAGGCCCGTTCCGCCGTCAGCAAGTCTTTGTTGCGGGCGGCGATGTCGCCCACCATGCGCTGGCGCACCGTATTGTTGGGGGACACCTCGGCGGCCCGCTGCAAGGCCTTCTGGGCTTCGGCCAGGCGGTCCTGGGCTTCGTGCACCGAGGCCAGGAAATCGTAGGCGGCCAGGAACTGGGGCGCCTCATCGGTCACCTGCTGGGCGAGCTTTTCGGCCTCGTCCAGGTTGCCCCGCTCCTTGAGGGCGGCGGCCAGACCCATCTTGGCCCAGGGCACCGCCTTCCCGGCCAGCACCTGGCGATAGACGGCCTCCGCCTCCTCGTCCCGCCCCAGGGCGTGGAGCACTTCTCCTTTGAAGCGCAGGGCGTCGTACATGTAAGCGGGCTGCTGCTGGATGACCCGGTCGCAGGCGGCGATGGCCTCCTGCAGGGCGCCCTTTTCCAGGTTGTGGTAGATCTTGCGCAGCACATGCTTCTTGTAGATGGCCCGGATGAGCCGGGCCTGGAGCTGATCGCCGGTGAAGGGCTTGATGAGGTAGTCGTCCGGGGCCAGTTCGGCCAGGGAGACCACGTTGTTGTAGCCCCGCTCGCTGGTGATGATGATGTAGACGGTGGACAGCGGGATCAGGTGGGCGTGGCGCAGTTCTTCCAGGAGCTGCTGGCCGTCCCGGCCGTCGTCGAGGATGAAGTCCGAGAGGACGATGTCGAATTTGTGGTTATTTACCTGCCGGATGACCTCGGCCGAGGTGCCGGCGCCATGGACCGTGGTCACCCCCAGGGCGGACAGCATGATGCGCAGCGAATCCCGGGCCGGCGGGTGGCGATCGACGATGAGGACTCGTTTGGTGGTGAGAGACTGCTGCAGGACCAGCAGCATCTCTTCGTTGTTCAGGGCATCCATGCCGTTCCGGAGGGTGGGTTCAATGGCCCGAAAATACGCCAAGTCGATAGGCCGGACAAGGCGTCGCCCCCTTGAGCCGCCCGGATACCCTCCCGGCAGCCGGCCAGATTCCGTCTGCAATGGGCAATTTCTATTATTTTTCAGCCCCCTGACGTAAAATCCGCCTTTCCGGCCCCGCCCGCAGCAACCTCCGTTTCAGGCTCAACACCATGCTCTTTCCCACCCGTTTCGATGTCATTGTGGTCGGCGGCGGTCATGCCGGCACCGAGGCAGCCCTCGCGGCCGCCCGCGCCGGCGCGAAGACCCTGCTCCTCACCCACAATCTCGAAACCCTGGGCGCCATGAGCTGCAACCCGTCCATCGGGGGCATCGGCAAGGGCCATCTGGTCAAGGAAGTAGACGCCCTGGGCGGCGCTATGGCGGCCGCCACCGACGAGGGCGGCATCCAGTTTCGCATCCTCAACGCCTCCAAGGGCCCCGCCGTGCGGGCCACCCGCGCCCAGGCCGACCGGGTCCTGTACCGCCAGGCTATCCGCACCCGCCTGGAGAACCAGCCCAACCTGACCCTCTTCGCCCAGGCCTGCGACGACCTGCTGGTGGAGGGCGACCGGGTGGTGGGCGCCGTCACCCAGTTGGGCATCCGCTTCGAGGCCCCCACTGTGGTGCTGACCGCCGGCACTTTCCTGAACGGCCTCATCCACGTCGGCCTGTCCAACTACACGGGCGGGCGGATGGGCGACCCCCCGTCGGTGTCCCTGGCTGCCCGCCTCAAGGAATTGAAGCTGCCCCAGGGGCGGCTGAAAACCGGCACCCCGCCCCGGCTGGACGGCAAGACCATCGACTACTCGTCCATGACGCCCCAGTACTCGGACGAGCCCATGCCGGTCTTCTCTTTCCTGGGTCGCCCCGACCAACACCCAGCCCAGTTGCCCTGCTGGATCACCCAGACCAACCAGCGCACCCACGACATCATCCGCGGCGGCCTGGACCGCTCCCCCATGTACACCGGGGTGATCGAAGGCGTCGGCCCCCGCTACTGCCCGTCCATCGAGGACAAGATTCATCGCTTCGCCGACCGGGACAGCCACAACGTCTTCCTGGAGCCGGAGGGCCTGACCACCCACGAGGTCTACCCCAACGGCATCTCCACCTCGCTGCCCTTCGATGTGCAGCTCGCTGTCGTGCGCTCCATCAAGGGCCTGGAGAACTGCCACATCCTGCGCCCCGGCTACGCCATCGAATACGACTTCTACGATCCCCGGGGCCTCAAGAACACCCTGGAAACCAAGGCCATCCAGGGCCTGTTCTTCGCCGGCCAGATCAACGGCACCACCGGCTACGAGGAAGCCGCCGCCCAAGGGTTGCTGGCCGGGATGAATGCCGCCCTCTACGCCCAAGGCAAGGAAGGCTGGTGCCCCCGCCGGGACGAGGCTTATCTCGGCGTGCTGGTGGACGACCTCATCACCCGGGGCGTCTCCGAGCCCTACCGCATGTTCACCAGCCGGGCCGAGTACCGCTTGAGCCTGCGGGAAGACAACGCCGACCTGCGCCTCACCGAACAGGGGCGGAACCTGGGCCTGGTGGACGATGCCCGTTGGGACGGCTTCTGCAAGAAACGCGATGCCATCGCCCGGGAGCAGGAGCGGCTGAAATCCACCTGGGTCAATCCCGCCACCCTGCCGTCCGAGGATGCAACCCGCGTCCTGGGCAAGCCCATCGAGCGGGAGTACAGCCTCTTCGACCTGCTGCGCCGACCGGAAGTGAGTTACCAGGCCCTGCTGACCCTGCCCAATGCGGGCGAGTCTCTGGACGACCCTCTCGCCATCGAACAGGTGGAAATCCAGGCCAAGTACCAGGGCTACATCGACCGCCAGGCTGAGGAGGTCTCCAAGGCCTCCGCCTACGAAGAAACGCCCCTGCCCGCCGATCTGGACTATGCCAAGGTGGCCGGCCTCTCCAACGAGGTCCAGCAGAAACTCCGCCAATACAAGCCCCAGACCCTGGGCCAGGCTTCCCGCATCCAGGGCATCACGCCAGCGGCCATTTCGCTGCTCCTCATCCACCTGAAGCGTCTCGGCCTTTCCCGGGCGGCAGCATGAGCCAGAACCAACTCGCAGCGGGCCTCGCCGCCCTTGAACTTGACCTGCCCAACCCGGCCCCCGCCAAGCTGCTGGCCTATCGGGACCTGCTGCTCAAGTGGAACAAGACCTACAACCTGACCGCCCTGCGCGATCCGGAGCAGGCCATTTCCCACCATCTGCTGGATTCCCTGGCCATCCTGCCCTGGGTGGAAGCCGGCAGCCTGCTGGACGTGGGCAGCGGCGGCGGCCTGCCGGGCATTCCCCTGGCCATCTCTCGCCCCGACCTACAGGTGACCCTGGTGGACGCGGTCCAGAAGAAGGCGACCTTCCTGCAGCAGGCCGCCATCGAGCTGGCGCTGCCCAATGCCCGCGCCCTGCACGCCCGGGTGGAAACCCTGACCGGGCAATACACCCAGATCACTTCCCGGGCTTTTTCCGACCTGGCCGAATTCACCCGCCTCACCCGCCATCTGCTGGCCCCCGGCGGGCGCTGGCTGGCCATGAAGGGGGTGCGCCCGGAAGAGGAAATGGCCGCCCTGCCGGAAGGCATCCGCATTGACGCCATCGAGCCCCTGGCCGTCCCCGGACTCGATGCCGAAAGACATCTGATCATTTTGAAAGCCGAGGAATGAAAGTACTCGCCATCACCAACCAGAAGGGCGGGGTCGGCAAGACGACCACGGCGGTGAACCTGGCCGCCTGCCTGGCTGCCCAGGACCAGCGCGTTCTGCTCATCGACCTCGACCCCCAGGGCAACGCCACCACGGGCTGCGGCATTTTCAAGAAGGACGCCCTGCCCACCGTCTATCAGCTGCTCCTGGGCATGGCCAGTCTTTCCCAGGTCTGCCTGAAGACCGAATTCGCCTTCGATGTGCTGCCCGCCAACCGGGAACTGGCCGGGGCGGAAGTGGAGCTGATCGAGATTCCCCACCGGGAATACCGCCTGAAGAACGCGCTCCAGGCCGGCAAGGACACCTACGACTTCGTCCTCATCGACTGCCCGCCCGCCCTCAACATGCTCACGGTGAACGGCCTGGTGGCTTCCGACGCCGTGGTCATCCCCATGCAGTGCGAGTACTACGCCCTGGAAGGCCTGTCGGACCTGGTGGAAACCCTGCGCAAGGTGCGCTCCCACTTGAATCCCCGCCTGGAGATCGAGGGCCTCCTGCGGACCATGTACAACCCCCAGAGCACCCTGACCCAGCAGGTGTCCGGCGAGTTGGAGAGCCACTTCGGCCAGAAGGTCTATAAGACCATCGTCCCCCGCAACGTCCGGCTGGCGGAAGCGCCGTCCTACGGCAAGCCCGTCATCGCCTTCGACAAGAACTCCCGGGGAGCCCAGGCCTATACCTCCCTGGCCCAGGAAATCCTCGAACGCTCCAAGGTGCCCGCATGATCGTCAAGATGAAAGGCCTCGGCCGGGGCCTCGACGCCCTCCTGGCCGGCAACGACCTTGCCGAGAAGGACGAGCAGCGCAGCCTGCCGGTGGAACGCCTCAAGCCCGGCAAGTACCAGCCCCGAACCCACATGGACCAGGAATCTCTGGCCGAACTGGCGGCGTCGATCAAGGCCCAGGGGATCATGCAGCCCATCCTGGTGCGCATCATCGACCCGACTCCGGGGGCCGAGCGCTACGAGATCGTCGCCGGCGAACGGCGCTGGCGTGCCGCCCAGATCGCCGGGCTCACCGAAGTGCCGGTGCTCATCCGCGCCATCCCGGACGAGCAGGCCCTGGCCATGGCCCTCATCGAGAATATCCAGCGGGAGAACCTGAATCCCCTGGAAGAAGCCATGGGCCTGCAGCGCCTCATCGACGAATTCGGCCTCACCCACCAGCAGGCGGCCGATGCGGTCGGCCGTTCCCGGCCCGCCGCCTCCAACCTGCTGCGCCTCCTCCAGCTCACCGCTCCCGTCCAGGACATGCTCATGGAAGGCAAGCTGGACATGGGCCACGCCCGCGCCCTGCTGCCGATTTCCGGCGCTCCCCAGGTGCAGCTGGCCCAGCGCATCGTCCAGAAAGGCCTGTCGGTACGAGATGCGGAGCGCATC
>DASRUX010000006.1:0-11386 GCA_035655235.1 Rhodocyclaceae bacterium
CCGTTGGTGGGCAATACCGCCAGGGGATCGTAATTGCCGAAGGAGTGGTTGGTGGCCGCCACCGAACAGCTGCTGACCACTGTGGCATCGACTTGGAAGGTGGTGGTGGCCGTGGCCGCCGCGGCCCCTTGCGCAACCGTCGCCAGGGCGGCGATGGCCGCCGCCCCCAGCACGCTGCGCCGGCAAGCCCGGCGGTTCATGGGCATGGGCTGCTGGGATGAGGTTGTCGGGCGCATAGGACCTCCGCATTGGGCTGATCGGCTGGCATGGATCAATCGGCATACAGCGGAAATGCCGTTGTCCATGACGATTCCCAATTTAATGACAACCACTTTCAATACGAATCGGGTCAAGCCCTACAACCCGCCCGCGGCGAACGTGTAGCCCTTCGGGGGTAAAAGACCCTACGGCAGGGCAACGGGCAGGGCCGCCCAGGGATCGGCCGCCGGCTTGCCGAAGAAATACCCCTGGGCCATGGAACACCCGGCCTCCTGGAGGAAGCGGGCCTGCTCCGGGGTTTCCACCCCCTCGGCGATGACGCCGAGCTTGAGGCTGGCGCACATCTGGATGATGGTCCGCACGATGGCCGCGTCGTCCTCGCTGGCGGGCAGCCCCCGGGTGAAGCTCTGGTCGATCTTGAGCCGATCCACCTTGAAGCGCTTCAGGTAGGAAAGGCTGGAATAGCCGGTGCCGAAGTCGTCGATGGAGAGCTGGACGCCCAGCTCCTTCAGCCGATCCACCGTGGCGAGGACGTTGTCCTGGTCCTGGATGAGGATGGACTCGGTCAGTTCCAGCTCCAGGCAGGCCGGCGGCAAGCCGCTTTCCGCCAGGGCGGAGGCGACCACCTCGATCAGGTTGCTGCGGGCGAACTGGAGGGCGGAGAGATTGACCGCCACCGACACCTCCCCCCTGCCCGCCCGCCGCCAGGCCTGGACTTGCCGGCAGGCCTCGCGGATGACCCATTCGCCGATGGGCACGATCAACCCGGTCTCCTCGGCCACCGGGATGAAGCGCCCGGGCCCCATGAATCCCAATTGCCCGTGCTGCCAGCGGATCAGGGCTTCCAGACCGATGATGCGCCCACTGGCGATATCGACCTGGGGCTGGTAGTGGAGGATCAGTTCCTGGCGCTCCAGGGCCTTGCGCAGCCCGTTTTCCAGGGTGATCTTCTCGACCGCCGCCGCGTTCATGTCGTCGGTGAAATAGCGATAGCTGTTGGGGCCGGCCTCCTTGGCCCGGTACATGGCCAGGTCGGTCTTCTGCATCAGGGCGTCGAAATCGGCCCCGTCTTCCGGGAAGAAGCCGATGCCCATGCCGAAAGTCACATGCAGGCCGTGGCCTTCCACCTGGAATTCCTCCCCCAGCCGCTGCCGCAGCTTGTCCAGGACGAGGGCCGCATCCTCGGCCCCGCGACCGTCGGCCAGGATGATGGTGAATTCGTCGCCGCCGGAGCGGCTGACCGTATCCGTATCCTGCAGGCAGCGCTGTAGGCGCCGGGCGACGGCCTGCAGCAGCTTGTCCCCGAGGGGGTGGCCGAGGGAATCGTTGATGTCCTTGAAGCGGTCCAGGTCCAGGGAGAGCAGCGCCACCGTGGAGCCGTTGCGCAGAGCCGCGGCGCTCGCCTGCTGGAAGCGGTCCCGCAGCAGCAGGCGGTTGGGCAGGCCGGTGAGGGGATCGTAATAGGCCAGGAAATGCATGCGCAGCTCGGTGGCCTTCCGTTCGGAGATGTCCGAGAAGGTGCCGATGTAGTAGCCCACGTCGCCCACTGGGTCCCGGATGGTCCGGATCGCCAGCCACTTGGGATACACCTCGCCATTCTTGCGCCGGTCCCAGATTTCCCCTTGCCAGGCCCCGTGTTCGGAGAGCTGCTTGCGGATATTCCGGTAGAACTCCCGATCGTGCCGGCCGGAGGCGAACAGCCGGGGCGTCTGGCCGATGATTTCGCCATTGGTATAGCCGGTGATGTCGGTGACGGCGGGGTTGGCGAAGATGATCGCCAGGCTGCTATCGGTGATGATCACCCCTTCGCCGCTCGCCTCCAGGGCCCAGCGCAGGAGTTCGGCCTGCCGCCCCAGGGGGATGCCGCCCAGGCCGGGGCTGCCGACCGTGGGACATGGCGCCGGGATTGCCCGCGGCGGTTCCGGCATCCGTCTGGACGGGGGAGGAACGACCCGGGACTGGCCATCGGCCTCCGCCACGGCATGGGGCGACTGGGAACTGGACATCGGTGACCTCCATGGCATGAGGACTCGTCGCACCCGCCAAGACATCGGCAAGCGCCAGTCCGGGACACTCTAGTTGCGAAGCATAGGAGCCCGGCCCAGCGATACCAATGGGATAGGCGGTGTATCTTTCGGCAAGCCTTGAGGGATGGGGGCAATCCGCCTGGGTCGCCGACCTGATCCGGCTGCGCCGCCCCGGCAGCGCCTTTCACCGGAATCGACCGCCTGCGTAACTACAGTGTTCACCGTATTTCATGGCGGACGGATTTCCCGGCCGAACCGTTTGTTCTAGACTGCCCCCAAAAGAATGCATGGCCGCCGATCCCGGCGTCCTATCGTGCCCGTTCCGTGCCAGCCGAGGCCCTGGCATAGCCGCTGCGGGAGCCTCGATCCGGGGATACTTTCAATGGAATCATCCACTCCCGTTCAAGACATCGCCCCCGGCCGGACAGGCGGTGGGGTCGGCCATCCGTCCCCCATGGAAAGGCTCGTCGAGGTGGTGCAGGAACTGTCCCTCGCCCGGGACCTGGGCACCATCATGGCCATCGTCCGCCAGGCGGCCCGGGAATTGACGGGGGCGGACGGGGCGACCTTCGTGCTGCGGGACGGCAACCGCTGCCACTACGCCGACGAGAACGCCGTCAGCCCGCTCTGGAAGGGCATGCGCTTTCCCATGGAGATGTGCATCAGCGGCTGGGTCATGCTCAACCGCCAGGCGGTGGTCATCGAGGACATCTACGCCGACCCCCGCATCCCGGCGGATGCTTACCGCCCGACCTTCGTGAAGAGCCTGGCCATGGTGCCGATCCGTACCATGGCTCCCCTGGGCGCCATCGGCAACTACTGGGCGAAGCCCTATCGCCCCAGCCCGGAGCAGGTCCGGCTGCTGCAGGTCCTCGCCGATACCACGGCAGTGGCCATGGAAAACGTCCAGGTCTATTCGGAGCTGGAACAGCGGGTCGCCACGCGGACGGCGGAACTCCAGGCCATCAATTCCGACCTGGAGAGCTTTTCCTATTCCGTCGCCCATGACCTGCGGGCGCCCTTGCGCAGCATTTCCTTCCTTTCCCAGCTGATCCGGCAGCAGTGCGACGGGCAGCTGGACGACGCCGGCCAGGCCTATTTCGAGCAGATCGTCTCCGCCAGCCAGCGCATGAACGACCAGATCGACGGCCTGATGACCCTGGCCCGGGTATCCCGGGACGAGCTCCGCCGGGACCGGGTGGACCTGTCCGCCCTGGCCCGCCGCATCCTGGCCGGATTGGCGGAAGGCGAGCCGGGGCGTGCGGCGACCTTCGACATCGAAGCGGGCCTCTTCGCCCATGGGGACGCCCGCCTGCTGGAACAGGCGATGTTCAACCTGCTCTCCAATGCCTGGAAATACACGGGCCGGACGGAGGCCCCCGTGATCCGCTTCCATTCCCGGCCGGATGGCGACCGGCAGCGCTTCTGCGTCAGCGACAACGGGGCGGGTTTCGATATGCAGTACGCTGATCGGCTGTTCAAGCCCTTCCAGCGCCTGCACAGCTATGGCGAATTCCCGGGAGCGGGGGTGGGTCTGGCGACGGTGCAACGCATCGTCGAGCGCCACGGCGGCACCCTTTCCGCCGCCGCAAGCCCCGGCCAAGGGGCCTGCTTCAGTTTTTCCCTGCCGGATTAGAGCGGAAGGCGGCACTCGCCGAGGGTCAGGACGCCGGTCATTCCAAGCCGCAATTCCGCCCGCCCGGCGCCGCCGGCCACGGTGTACCGGCAGGCACCATCCTGGCCGACGAAGCCTTGGATGGAAGGCCGGGAGGCCAGGAAGGCAACGGCGCCGGCAACGTAGCGCGCCACCAATTGCTTCGCCTCAGGGCCCGTCTCGCCCCGGTAATCCGCCCACTCGGCGATCTGCCTCGCCCCTTCGGAAAGCCGGGAAAACCCGACCCGGCCGCCCCGGGAGAAAAAGTCGTCGAGGGCACTGGCGACTTCGTACGCCGGCGGAGAACCGAACACGGGGGAAACGGACAACTCGGGGCCGCCGAGATCATCGAAAAGCAGGGGCAATAGCGTTTGGAGCGCGGACTCGGCCCTTTGCCGGCGGCCGTCCGGCGTATCGCCCGAAGCCCCGTCCTTCCCCGCGAGGGCGAGGTAGTAGCGGCAGTAATCGACAAATTCCAGCGGCGTGCGGGCTTGCTCCACGGCGAAGGCAGCGGCCTCCTGCCCCAGGGAAGCGTCGCCGGCCGAGGTCAGTTGCGCCAGCTCATGGAGGGCGAGCCGGTCGTCGAAGTCCAGGATCTGGAAGACGGGAAGCTTCGCCATCCCGAAGGAATCCAGCAGGGCCGTCCCCGCGGCCAGGTCTTCCTGCGTAGCGAGACGATTGCTGTCACAAATGCGCCGGACCTGGGCCTCGGTCCTTGGGCTGTTGTCGCCGCCCTCGGCATGCGCCAGGGTCCGCAGGTCCGCCAGCCCCAGCGTCATCAGCTTCACCGGGCTGACGCAAAGGCCCAGGCTCGGCAACAGGGCGAAGCGGGAGGCATGGAGGTTGAACTGCACGGTGGCCGCCAACGCCGTCTCATCGGGAAAATCGTGCCTGACGGACGGACTCGCCACGGCCCAGGCCAGCCACTCCATGCCCCCGTCGATGAAGGCCAATACCGTCCGCGCCAAGTCGGAGAGGTTTCCCGGGTTTTGAATCGGCTTTCCGGCAATAGCGACTGTCATGGCAAGGGTCCTTTCAGGTCTGGGGTTGCGCCCGGCGGCGAACAAGATGCCATTGTAATACACCCCAAACATCCGGTTTTTCGGACGGCGAAATCGGCCGCCATTCGGAAATCCGGACGGCGCGCGGCTCGCCGATAAAAATATGTCGAAAAACCAACAACATAGAATCCAGCCAAGCAAGTCTCCGCTTGGCACGCCTTCTGCAATAGATCAGGCCGAAGCCCGCTTCATCCGGGCCGGACAATCGACAATCAAGCAACGGAGACAAATATGAACACCGCCACCAGCCGCATGGAACACGATCTTCTCGGCGACAAGGAGGTCCCCGCCGAGGCCTACTACGGCGTCCATACCCTGCGGGCCCTGGAGAATTTCAATATCACCGGCATTTCCATCGCCGTCTATCCGGACCTGATCCGGGCCCTCGCCCAGATCAAGCTGGCCGCCGCCGAAGCCAATTGGGAACTGGGCCTGCTGGACAAGAAGCGGACCGATGCCATCGTCGCCGCCTGCCGGGAGATCGCCAGCGGCAAGTACCGCGACCAGTTCGTGGTGGATGTCATCCAGGGCGGGGCCGGCACCTCCACCAACATGAACGCCAACGAGGTGATCGCCAACCGCGCCCTGGAAATCCTGGGCCACCGGAAGGGGGAGTACCAGTTCCTGCACCCCAACGAGCACGTCAATATGAGCCAGTCCACCAACGACGTGTATCCGAGCGCCCTGAAGCTCGCCACCTACGCGGGCATCTTCCGGCTGGTGGATGCCATGGCCCACCTGCGCTTCGCCTTCGAGCGCAAGGCCCTGGAATTCGCCGACGTGCTGAAGATGGGCCGGACCCAGCTCCAGGACGCGGTTCCCATGACCCTGGGCCAGGAGTTTTCCACCTACGCCACCATGCTGACCGAGGACGAGGAGCGCCTCAAGGAAGCCTCCCTCCTGATCCGGGAGATCAATCTGGGGGCGACGGCCATCGGCACCGGCATCAACGCCCATCCGGACTACGCCGGCCTGGTCTGCCGGCGCCTGGCCGAGGCCAGCGGCATTCCGGTGGTCACCGCCCCCAATCTCATCGAGGCCACTCAGGATTGCGGCGCCTTCATCCAGCTCTCCGGGGTGCTGAAGCGGGTGGCGGCGAAGCTTTCCAAGGTCTGTAACGACCTGCGCCTGCTGTCGTCCGGTCCCCGGGCCGGCCTGGGGGAGATCAACCTGCCCGCCCGCCAGGCCGGGTCGTCCATCATGCCGGGCAAGGTGAACCCGGTCATTCCGGAAGTGGTGAACCAGATCGCCTACGAGGTGATCGGCAACGACCTCACCGTCACCTTCGCCGCGGAAGCCGGCCAGCTCCAGCTCAACGCCTTCGAACCCATCATCGCCCACAGCCTGTTCAAGAGCGTCCTGCATCTTTCCCGAGGCTGCACCACCCTTGCCGATCTCTGCGTGGATGGCATCACCGCCAACCGGGAGGCCCTGCGGGCCAGCGTGGAGAAATCCATCGGCATCGTCACCGCCCTCAACCCCTACATCGGCTATGCCCATGCCACCGACGTGGCGGCCGAGGCGTTCCGGAGCGGCCTGGGCGTGGCGGAAGTCGTCCTCGCCCGCGGCCTCATGACCGAAGCCGCCCTGGCCGAGGCGCTGCGCCCCGAAGTCCTGACCCAGCCCCGCGCCCTGCCCCAGCGCCAAACCGCTGCCGCCTGATCCTCCATTCAATCCAAGGAAACGCCCATGAAAGCCAACAAATCATCGACGCTGATCCTCGCCGCCCTCGTCCTCGGCGTCATCACCGGCTACGTCTGCAACCAGGCCCTGCCCTCGCCGGCGGCCGCCAAGGAGGTGGCGAGCTATTTCAACATGATGACGGACATCTTCCTGCGCCTCATCAAGATGATCATCGCCCCCCTGGTGTTCGCCACCCTGGTCGCCGGGCTCGCCAATATCGGCGACTCCAAGACCGTCGGCCGCATCGGATTCAAGGCCCTGGGCTGGTTCCTGGGCGCCTCCTTCGCCTCGCTCCTGATCGGCCTGGTGTTCGCCAACGTGCTGCAGCCCGGCGAGGCCATCAACATGCCCCTGCCCGAGGTAGGCACGGCCACCAACCTCAAGACCGGCGCCCTGAACATCAAGGATTTCATCACCCAGGTCTTCCCCAAGAGCATCGTGGAAGCCATGGCGGGGAATTCGGTGCTGCAGATCCTGGTGTTCGCCGTCTTCTTCGGCCTGGCCCTCGGCCACCTGCATAACCAGGCGGCCCGCAGCCTGGTGAATACCATGGACGAGGTGGTCCACGTCATGCTGAAGGTGACCGACTATGTCATGCGCCTCGCCCCCCTCGGCGTCTTCGGCGCCGTGGCCGCGGTGGTGACGGTCCAGGGCGTGGGCATGCTGACGGTGTTCGGCAAGCTGCTGGCCAGCTTCTACATCGCCCTGTTCACCCTCTGGGCCGTGCTCATCGGGGCGGGCTACCTGGTCCTCGGCCGGGATGTCTTCCGCCTCATCAAGCTGGTGAAGAGCCCCATGCTGGTAGGCTTCTCCACCGCCACCAGCGAATCGGCCTATCCCAAGCTGATGGAGCAACTGGAGAAGTTCGGCGTCCGCAACCGGGTCACCGGCTTCGTCCTGCCCCTGGGCTATTCCTTCAACCTGGACGGCTCCATGATGTACACCGGCTTCGCCGCCCTCTTCGTGGCCCAGGCCTACGGCATCCCCCTGTCCCTGACCGAACAGGTGACCATGCTGCTGGTGCTCATGGTGTCCTCGAAAGGCATCGCCGGGGTGCCCCGCTCTTCCCTGGTGGTGGTCGCCGCCGTCCTGCCCCTCTTCCACCTGCCGGAAGCCGGCCTGCTGCTGGTGATGGGCATCGACCACTTCATGGACATGGGCCGCACCGCCACCAATATCCTGGGCAATGCCATCGCCACGGCGGCGGTCGCCAAGTGGGAGAAGGCCATCGACCCGGTCAGCGAGGAACTGGCCGAGGCCGAGGAAATGCTCCCGGTGCCGGAAGATGCCCCCGTCGCCAGCGCCGCCTGATTTCCCTTAAACTCCGCCGTCCGCGCCCACCCGGGCCGGGCGGCTTATTTTTTGCCTCCATGGAATACAACTGGTTTCTTCTCGCCCCCGCCGCCTTCTTCGCGGGCATGGTGGATGCGGTGGTGGGGGGCGGCGGCCTGATCCAGGTTCCCGTCCTCCTCTCCCATTTCGGCACCACGCCCATCCCCACCCTGTTCGGGACCAACAAGGTGTCCAGCATCGCCGGCACCGGCGCCGCCCTCTGGCGTTTCGCCCGGGCCGTGCCCATTCCCTGGGCGGTGGTCCTGCCGGCCGCCGTCGCCGCCCTGGGCGGCGCCTGGCTGGGGGCTGCCGTGGTCGCCTGGCTGCCCCGGGAAGCCATGCGCCCCCTGGTCCTGGTCCTCATGGTCCTGGTGGCCATCCATACCTTCCGGCGCAAGGATTTCGGCCATGCCGCCACCCGGGAACTGGAGCCCGCCGACCGCTGGCGGGGCCTCGCCCTGGGGGCGGTGATCGGCTTCTATGACGGCTTTTTCGGCCCCGGCACCGGCAGCTTCCTCATCTTCGGCTTCGTCCGCCTGTTCGGCATGGATTTCCTGCGGGCCTCGGCCAGCGCCAAGGTGATCAACGCCGCCACCAACCTCTCCGCCATCGCCTTCTTCGCCAGCCACGGCCCCCTGCTGTGGACCGTAGGATTGGTCATGGCCGCCTGCAACCTGGCGGGAGCCCAGATGGGCACCTACATCGCCCTGCGCAAGGGCGCCGGCTTCGTGCGCAAGGTCTTCCTGGTGATGGTCGCCATCCTCATCGCCAGACTGGCCTGGGACATGGTCTGAGGATCGCCAAGCCTGCATAATCCGGAAATCCGAACGCTCCAGCCTCCCATGCTCCCTGGACGACGCCCGATCCGCATCCTGGCCCTGGTCCTCACCCTGGTTACCCTGGTGGCCGCCAGCACTTTCCTGGCCTTCCGCGTAAGTCTCAACCTGGGCCTGGCCGACCTCCAGACCACTGGACGCCATCGCCTGGACCTCTACGCCACCAGCCTGGAGCGGGAGATCGACAAGTACGCCTACTTCCCTAATACCCTGGGCCTGGAAAGGGACGTGGTCCGCCTCCTGGCCGATCCGGCCCCCACCCCGGCCCAGACGGAGCAGGTGAACCAGTACCTGGAACAGCTCAACGAACTGGCCGGGACCTTGTCCATCTACGTCCTGGACATCCGCGGCCGCGTGCTGGCGGCCAGCAATTGGCGGCGCCCGGACAGCTTCGTCGGGGAAGAGCTCGCCTTCCGTCCCTATTTCCGCCAAGCCATGGCCACCGGCACCGGCCGCTTTTTCGGCATCGGCACCACCCAGGGAGAGCCCGGCTACTACCTGGCCTCCGCCCTCACCAACGCCCAGGGCACCGTCGGCGTGGCGGTGGTCAAGGTGGGCCTGCAGCAACTGGAAAAATCCTGGGCGACGGCGGAAGCCCCCGCCCTGGTGGCCGACGAGAACGGCGTCGTCATCCTGGCTTCGGTGCCGGACTGGAAATTCACCACCCTGAGGCCCCTGGACGAAGCCACCCGCAAGACCTTCGACCGCACCCTGCAATACAACGGCCGGGCCCTCCATCCCCTCGGTGTGGTGGAATCGGCCGACCTGGGCCACGGCGCCCGCCTGGTGCACCTTCCCAAGGCCGGGCCGGAAATGGTTTCCCTTTTCCCGGTCACCGGCGATTTCCTGGCCCAGACCCAGCCCCTGCCCGGCACCCCGTGGACCATCACCGTCTTCTCCCACCAGGAGCAGGAGCGGGAAATCGCCGCCAGCCGGGCAGCCCTGGCCGGCGGGGGCGCGGCCTTCCTGTTTCTGGCGGCGCTCATGGTCAATGAACGGCGCCGCCATCTGAAGGACCGCCTCGCCGCCCGGGAGGCCCTGCAGCGGGCCCACGACGAACTGGAGCGCAAGGTGGAGGAACGCACCGCCGACCTCTCGGCCGCCAACGCCCGCCTCCAGGAAGAGGTGAGCGAACGCACCCGGGCCGAACGCACCCTGCGGGCCGCCCAGGACGAACTCGTCCAGGCCGGCAAGCTGGCCGTCATCGGCCAGCTCTCCACCGGCGTCGCCCACGAGCTGAACCAACCCCTGGCGGCCCTGCGCACCCTCTCCGGCAATGCCGAGAAATTCCTGGCCCGGGGCGATATCGACACCGCCGCCGGCAACCTCTCGCGCATCGCCGAGCTGGTGGACCGGATGGGCCGGATCACCGGCCAACTCAAGTCCTTCGCCCGCAAGTCCTCCGGCCGGCCCCAGGGGGTATCCGTGCGGCGGGCGGTGGAAAACGCCCAGTTTCTCCTGGAGCAGCGCCTGAAGCGCGCCGGGGTCAAGGTCCAGGTGGACCTGCCGGCGGAGGACCTGGAAGCTTGGTGCGATCCCAATCGACTGGAACAGGTCCTGATCAATCTTGCGGGCAATGCCCTGGATGCCATGGAAGGCCAGCCGGAACCGGCCCTCCACATCAGCGCCCAGCGCCAGGGGGCCCGTATCCGCATCCAGGTCCGGGACCGGGGGCCGGGGTTTGGGGAGGAGGTCCGCTCCCATCTGTTCGAGCCCTTCTTCACCACTAAGGAAGCGGGCATCGGCCTGGGGCTCCCCATCTCCGCCGGGATCGTCGCCGATTTCGGCGGCAGCCTTTCCGGCGACAACCATCCGGAGGGCGGCGCGGTCTTTACCCTGGAAATCCCCGCCGTCCCGGGAGAACAAAGAACATGATGCAAACCCTGCAAGTCGTGCTGATCGAAGACGACCCGGACGTACGCCTGGGCTGCGAACAGGCCCTGGCCCTGGAAGATATTCCCGTGACCGGCGTGGGCAGCGCCGAGAAGGCGCGCAAACTCCTCAGCCGCGATTTCCCCGGGGTGGTGGTCAGCGACATCCGCCTGCCCGGGATGGACGGCATGGCGCTCCTCAAGGAACTCCAGGGAGTCGATCCGGAACTGCCGGTGGTCCTGATCACCGGCCACGGCGATATTTCCCTGGCGGTCCAGGCCATGAAAGGCGGGGCCCACGACTTCATCGAGAAGCCCTTTTCCCCCGACTATCTGGTGGAAGTGGTGCGCCGCGCCCTGGACAAGCGCCGCCTGACCCTGGAAGTACGGCAGCTGCGCGCCCAATTGGAAAGCCGGGACCAACTGGAAGCCAAGCTCATCGGCCGCTCCCCGGCCATGGGCAAGGTGCGGCAGCTGGTCGCCGACCTGGGCAACAGCGCCGCCGACATCCTCATCTTCGGCGAAACCGGCACCGGCAAGGAGCTGGTGGCGCGCTGCCTGCACGACGCCGGGCCGCGCCGCAAGGGCAATTTCGTCGCCATCAACTGCGGCGGACTGCCCGAAGCCTTGTTCGAAAGCGAGATTTTCGGGCACGAGGCCGGCGCCTACACCAGCGCCGCCAAGCGGCGCATCGGCAAGATCG
>DASRUX010000007.1:0-5478 GCA_035655235.1 Rhodocyclaceae bacterium
GCCGCGTCACGGAAGGAGGCGTAACCGGCTGCTCCCATGCCGCCGGCTCCGGCCGGTGCGGCCTCCTGCAGCTCCACGACCGAGGGATGGCGTCCCAGCCACTCGGGCTTCAGGGTGCCGACCACAAAAAGCACGGCAAGCGCAACCGTTACCGTTTGTGCAAAAATCAGCCACAGCTTGCGCATTGGGGACCAGAGATCATGAAACGTGACGAATTGACACGCTATTTGGAAGAGTTGTTGGAGGTGCCGAAGTTCCGGGATTATTGCCCAAACGGCCTGCAAGTGGAAGGTTGCCCCGATGTCGGCCGGATAGTGGCCGGGGTGACGGCCAGCCAGGCGTTGCTGGATGCTGCGGTTGAACGGGGAGCGGACACCGTCCTGGTCCATCACGGCTACTTCTGGCGGGGCGAGGATGGGAGGGTGACCGGCCTGCGCCGCAATCGCCTCAAGACCCTGCTCGGCCACGACATCAATCTGCTGGCCTACCACCTGCCTTTGGATGCCCATCCGGAACTGGGAAACAACGCCCAGTGGGCCAAGCGCCTCGGTTGGCGGCCAGAAGGGCGTTTCGGGGAGCAGGACATCGCCTGGTACGGCAGCCTGGATGAGCCCCTGTCGGCGGCGGAACTGGTCGGGAAGCTGGGCGCCTCCCTTTCCAGGGAACCCTTGCTGGTGGGCGACCCGGAGCGGCAGATTCGCCGCATCGGCTGGTGTTCCGGCGGTGCCCAGGGCTATTTCGAGCAGGCCATCGCCCTGGGGCTGGATGCCTACGTGTCCGGTGAGATTTCCGAGCAGACCACCCATCTTGCCCGGGAAAGCGGCGTCCCCTACCTGGCCTGCGGCCACCACGCCACCGAGCGCTTCGGCGCCCAGGCCCTGGCGGAGCATTTGGCGGCCAAATTCGGCCTCGACTGCGAGTTCGTCGATATTCCCAATCCGGTTTAGCTTGGGGCACACTGGCGGGCTTGATCGATCCCTTCAGGAATTGCCATGACCTACGTTTTTTCTCCTGCACCGCTGCCCTCCCTGCCGGTGCAGGGCACCGACGCCCGCTTCCCTGTCCGTCGCATCTTCTGCGTGGGCCGCAATTACGCCGACCACGCCCGGGAGATGGGCGCCACCGCCCAGGCCGATGGCCTGGAACCGCCCTTCTTCTTCATGAAGCCCGCCGATGCGGTGGTGGCCGGTGAAGGGGAGATCGCCGTCGCTTATCCGCCCCAGACCAATAACCTGCACCACGAGATGGAATTGGTAGTGGCGCTGGGTGGCGGAGGTGCCGACATTCCGGAGGACAAGGCCCTGGACTGCGTCTACGGCTACACCGCCGGCCTCGACCTCACCCGCCGGGATATCCAGGGCAAGGCCAAGGAGAAGGGGCATCCTTGGGACATGGGCAAGGGTTTCGACCAGTCGGCGGTGGCCGGCGTGGTCCAGCCGGTGGCGTTGTGCGGCCATCCTTCCGCTGGGCGCATCTGGCTGAAGGTGAATGGCGAGATGCGCCAGGACGGCGACTTGTCCCAGATGGGCTGGAAGGTGGCCCAGATCATCGCCAACCTGTCCCAGTCGGTGCGTCTGGCGGCCGGGGACCTCATCTACACCGGCACGCCGGCCGGCGTCGGCCCGGTGGTTCCCGGGGATGTCCTGGAAGGCGGGATCGACGGCGTGTGTGGCCTTAAAGCCCGTATCGTCGGCTGATTTCAGCCATCAAAAAGGCCCCCAGGCATTGCCTGGAGGCCCAATATCCATGTGCTTCTCGAAGGGGCGTTACTTCGGCCGCTTGTCGATGACCCGCTTGGCCTTGCCGATGGAGCGCTCGATGCCGCCCACTTCCACCACGTCGATGCGGGCGGAAATGCCGATGTAGGACTTGATGTGGTGCTGCAGGTCGTGGGCCACGTATTCCTTCTCCACGCTGGTGGCGAACTGGAATTCGGGCTTCAGCTCCACATTGACCTTGATCGAGTCCAGATGACCGTCGCGGCTCACTTCGATGATGTAGTGGGGCGACAGCTTGGGCTGCTTGAGGATCAGTTCCTCGATCTGGGTCGGGAAGACATTCACGCCCCGGATGATGAGCATGTCGTCGGAGCGGCCGGTGATCTTGCCGATGCGGCGCATATTGCGGGAGGTCGGCGCCAGCAGCCGGGTGAGGTCCCGGGTGCGGTAGCGGATGACCGGCATGGCTTCCTTGGTGAGGGAAGTGAATACCAGCTCGCCCTGGCTGCCTTCCGGCAGCACTTCGCCGGTGTTGGGGTCGATGATTTCCGGGTAGAAATGGTCTTCCCAGATGACCGGGCCGTCCTTGGTCTCGACGCACTCGTTGGCGACGCCCGGGCCGATGACTTCGGACAGGCCGTAGATGTCGATGGCGTCGATGCCGAAGGTGTTCTCGATCTCGGTCCGCATCTGGTCGGTCCAGGGTTCGGCGCCGTGGATGCCGATCTTCAGGGCCGTGCTCTTGGGGTCGATGCCCTGGCGGCGGAACTCGTCGGCGATGTTCAGCATGTACGACGGGGTCACCATGATGATGTTGGGCTTGAAATCGCAGATGAGCTGCACCTGCTTCTCGGTCTGCCCGCCGGACATGGGGATGACGGTGCAGCCCAGGCGCTCGGCGCCGTAGTGGGCGCCCAGGCCGCCGGTGAACAGGCCGTAGCCGTAGGCCACATGGACGATGTCGCCGGGCCGTCCGCCGGAGGCGTAGATGGAGCGGGCGATCAGGTTGGCCCAGGTGTCGATGTCCTTCTGGGTGTAGCCGACCACGGTGGGTTTGCCGGTGGTGCCGCTGGAAGCATGGACCCGAACCACTTTCTCCCGGGGCACGGCGAACATGCCGTAGGGGTAGTTGTCCCGCAGATCCTGCTTGGTGGTGAAGGGGAACTTGGCGAGGTCGGCAAGCGTCTTGAAATCGTTCGGATGGACGCCGGCGGCGTCGAACTTGGCCCGGTAGTGGGGGACGTTCTCGTAGACGTGGTGAAGGGTCCAGCGCAGGCGCTCGGTCTGGAGAGCGGCGATTTCGTCGCGGCTGGCGTTTTCGATGGCTTCGAAGCCTTGTTTCTGGCTCATTGTGATGACTCCTCCCTGAGCCCGCTATTATCGCTCACCTGATGCCCCTTGCGGCATATCAGGGCTGTTCGGAAGACGGTTCGCCGACGATGTTGCCTTTGATGCGATAGGAACGTCCCCGGAAGACGGCAATGACATTGCCCCGCGGGTCGCTCACATCCACGTCGTAGATGCCCGTGCGGCCAGCCCGGGAGCGTTCGATGGCCACCGAGGTCAGGGTGTCGCCCGCCTGGCCGGGGGGCCAGGAAATCGATGGTGCATCCGGCGGCCACGGCATTCTCGTTGTAGCTGTTGCAGGCGTAGGCGAAGGTGGTGTCGGCGAAGGCGAAGAGCATGCCGCCATGGCAGGTGCCGTGGCTGTTCAGCATGAAATCCCGGATTTTCATCCGGGCCCGGGCGTAGCCGGGGCGGACTTCCTCGATGACGATGCCGAGATGGTCGGCGGTGGCGTCCTTCTTATACATGGCGGCGGCCACGGCGGTCGCCAATTCTTCCGGGGTGTAGTCGTGGGTGTTGTTCTGCATGGCGCCAGGCAGGGTGAAAGAGGCGGAATTTAGCACGGCCACCGTGGGAGAATTGAGGTCCATGTTCGCCGCTGCCGCCCGCGGGCTCATCGCCCACGCCCTCCCTATCCTGATCGCCCAACTGTCCTCCATCGGCATGATGCTGGTGGATACGGCGGTGCTCGGCCATTACAGTGCCGTTGACCTTGCCACGGTGGCGATTGGCGGCGGCATCCAGATATCGGTGATCTTTTCCCTGGTGGGCATCCTTCAGGCGGTGGGGCCGGTGGTCGCCCATCTTCACGGCGCCAAGCGGGATGCGGAGGTGGCCGGCGTACTCCAGCAGGGCTTCTGGATGGCGCTGATCTTTTCGGTGCCGGGCATTGCTTTTCTCTGCCACCCGGATGCGCTGCTCGGGCTCTCCGCCATGGATGCCGAGGTGGAGGCCCGGGTGCGGGAATACCTCCGGCTGCTGGCCTGGGGCGTGCCGGCGGCCCTCTGCTATCGTACCTTCTACGGCTTCTGCAACGCCCTCGGCCGGCCCCGAGCCCTCATGCTCATCGGCCTCGCCAGCCTGGCGGTCCATGCCGTCCTGGCCTGGGGATTCGCCTTCCAGGGCTGGACCGGGGAGCGGCTGGGGGCGCTGGGTTGCGGCCTGTCCAACGTCATCATCGCCTGGGCGGCCTGCCTGGCGGCCGCCGCTTACTTGGCCTTCGGCCCCCTGGGCGGCAAGTATCGGCCTTTCGCGGGGTGGCGACTGCCCCATTGGCCGACCTGGCGGGAACTGCTCCGCCTGGGGCTGCCCATGGGCCTGTCGAATCTGGTGGAAATCACTTCCTTCACCTTCATCAGTCTGTTCGTGGCTTCCCTGGGGGCAACGGTGGTGGCCGGCCACCGCATCGTCGCCAATCTGGCGGCCCTCTGCTACATGCTGCCCCTGTCCCTGGCTATCGCGGCCATGTCGGCGGTGGGGCAGGCGGTCGGGGCGAGGGACTGGAAGCGGGCCCACGCCGCCATCGGTGCGGGATTGGCCCTGGCGGTTGGGCTGTCCACGACGGTGGCGGTCCTCCTGTGGCTGGGTGCGGGGGCCGTGGTGAATATGTATACGAACGACCCGGCGGTGCGGAATGTGGCGGTCGTGCTGGTGGCCTATATCGCTTTCTACCAGTTCTTCGACGCCATCCAGACTGTCGCCGCCTTTGCCCTGCGGGCTTATCGGGTGACCTTCCTGCCCATGGTGGCCCAGACATTCTGCTTCTGGGGCATCGGTCTCGCCGGGGGCTGGTGGCTGTGCTACCGCTGGCAGCCGCCCCTGGGGGTGGGAGGCTTCTGGCTGGCCTCGGTCGCCAGTCTGGTGGTCGCCGCCATCTTGCTCGGCGGCCTGCTGCGGCGGACCATGCAGGCCACTGAATTCAATCCGTAATTATGAATTTTGGTGGTAAGGTTCATGCAAGGTTGTGTTAGTATTCTCGGTTCGAACAACGTATAACCGGGCGGGTTTTTACCTAGGCCCATTTGCTCGCAACTTAACTAAACGCAAGGAAAGCGCATGAAAATTCACGAATATCAGGGCAAGCAAATCCTGAAGAAATTCGGCGTTACGGTTCCGCGCGGGATTCACTGCACGACCGTCGATGACGCGGTCAAGGCAGCCGAAACCCTGGGCGGCAAGGTCTGGGTGGTCAAGGCCCAGATTCACGCCGGCGGCCGTGGCAAGGGCGGCGGCGTCAAGGTCGCAACCTCGCTCGAAAAAGTTCGCGAATACGCCAGCCAGATCCTGGGCATGCAGCTGATCACGCACCAGACTGGCCCGGAAGGCCAGAAGGTCCGTCACCTGCTGATCGAAGAAGGCGCCGACATCAAGCATGAATACTACGTCGCCGCGCTGACCGACCGCGCCACGCAAT
>DASRUX010000008.1:0-5493 GCA_035655235.1 Rhodocyclaceae bacterium
TTCATCGACTTCCACGGTGCCGCCGACGACCTGGGCGGCCTCTTCGCCGCCAAGGGCGACGCCGCCCGCAAGCTGCCCGACTACTACATCCGCGGTTCCATCACCCAGATGGACGACAACACGGTCAGGAAGAGCAAGGGCTTCGGCTTTTCCCTGCCCTTCCTGGACCTCGGCTCCTCCAAGGACGATTCCTACGACCTCATCAGCATGGACATGAGCGTCGGCGATGCCGCCACCCGCCGCATCCTGCCCCAGACCAGCACCTCCAACAGCATGGTCATCATGAAGGGCGGCAACTCCATGGAAGGCGGCGGCCGCCTCGGCAAGGTGGGCTTCAGCTTCAACCTGGACCTCAGCAAGACCGAAGGCTTGGGCGCCACCACTCGCACCCTGCTGGAACTGAGCCTCATCGAAACCCTGGGCAAATTCACCCAGGTGCCCTACTGGCGCTGCCTGGATGCGGATATCACCAACCCGATCATCCGCGACCAGGCCCGGGAGAACTTCGACCTGATGAAGGACAACGAGAAGATTCTCTTCGTCCAGCGCAAGCTCGGCGGCAGCATGAAGCGCTACAAGGGCCCCATGAACGGCATGATGAACGACGACCTCAAGGACGCCATCATGGAGTACCAGGCCCAGACGCACCTCATCGCCGATGGCCGGGTGAATTTCGACTTGTACGCCAGCCTGCTCGACGACACCATGAACGTCCTGGCGGCCGTGCCGTCGACCCCGCCGGCCAGCCACGCGCCGCTCCAGATGTCTTCCGCCGCGCCGGTTGCCGTTGCTGCCGCCCCTGCGCCGGGCATGGCCCAGACCACTCCCTTCCGGGTCAACCTGGACAGCGACCGGGGTGCCCGGCCGAGCTACAAGGTGGGCGAGTTCCTGAATATGACCCTGTCCCTGACCGGCGAAGGCACGGTGTTCTGCTATTACGAAGACGCCACCCGCCAAGTGGCCCGGATCTTCCCGAACCAGTTCTTCGCCAACCCGACCCTGCGTTCGGGCAGCGTCATCCGCCTGCCCAGCGGCGGTTTCCGTATCCGTTTCGACCAGCCCGGCAAGGAACGGGTCGCCTGCGTCGGCGCCGACCGGGAAGTGGTCGTTCCCGGCAGCCTGAAGGGGGCTCGGGACCTGACGCCGCTGCCGGTCCGCTCCCTGGACGACGTGCTCGGCCAGTACCGCCAGGCCAACCCGTCCCTGGTGACCAGCATCGTCGATATTTCGGTCAATCGCTGAGGAGCCGTCCATGAGGCCCTGCAAAACCGCCATCCCGAGTTTCTTTCTCGCGCTAATGGTCGGTCATGGGGCGTGGGCCGGGGAAATCCTGGTCGGACCCGACAAGAGCGAAATTCGCACGCCTGGCGCCCGCAACCAGCGGGAACGGGCGGGTGCCTACCAGCGGGGCGCCGAGGTTCTGCCGGAAGAGGAGGAGGGCGGCTTCCTTTCCCCCTCCGGTGGTGCCCCAGCCCAGGAAAGAGCATTTGAGAACCGGGCCAAGGCCCGCGCCTACCAGCAGGGCGTGGATGGGCCGGCGGCCATCCAGGGACTGCCCGCCGGGCTCGGCGAATTGACCGGCCAGGACCGCGCCCGGGATTTGCGGGGCCGGGCCAAGGTTTATACCGGAAGTGGTAGCGGCCAGGACATGGATTTGTCCCACGTCGGGGCGGACGGGATTCCCATCGTGCCCTGCCGGGGCGAGGCGGATAACGTGGCGGCCCGTATCGGCGAGGATGCCGTTTCCGGCAGCGTTTTCTACGTCCTGCGCCAGGGCAAGCAGGTCAAGGTCCGGTGCAAGTGATGAACATTTCATTGGGGTGCGAAGACCCGTCATCCGACCGGCATTTCGCACGTTTAGTTGACTAGGTTTCACGGCAGGAAGACGCAGATGAAATCCATCGTAACTGTTCTCGCCGGCCTGTTGGCCGCCTCGGCCGCCAACGCCCAGGTTGCGGTCGATGTATCGGCGCCCGGCGTCCGGGTTCAGACGGGCGGCAAGGGTGGCTCGTCGGTGGCCGTCAACACCGCCGGTTCCATCGAAGGCGATGTCGAAATGGAAGGAGTGGCCGTGATCAACGGCGATGTCTTCATCGACGGCGAGAAGATTCCCAAGGGAAAAACTTCTTACACCTCGAAGAAGTCCGGCAAGTCCTACCAGATCAAGTGGGGGAAGAACGGCAATGTCTCAGTCGAAGAAAAGTAGCCGGATTGCCGGTCTGCTGCTGGGGCTGGCGGCCTCGGCGGTCCAGGCGGGCATCATCCTGGACAACGGGGTGGTCGTCCAGGGTAGCCCCATGCCCCCGGACCGCCGCGTCATGAATTCCATCATCCTGGCGCCGGGCGGTGCCCAGCCGGAGACCTCGTATCTTCTCCAGCGCAGCATGGCGTGGCAGACCTACCGCCGCCGCGATGCCAACACCGGGGCGTTGCTCGTCTATCCGCCGGCCCTCGGGGGCGTCGGGGCGCCGACCTCTATCCGGCAACTGGAAGTCCGCAATCACCTGTCCCGGGCGAACGCCTACCGTCTGAACTATTTCAGAAAATAACCAGCAAGGGAGAAGGGCCGTGAAAGGCTGGAAAAAACTATTCGTTAACTCGAAGGCTCTGGTCGGCGTCGGCGCTTTTGTCGCCCTGATGCATTCGGCCCTGGCACTGGAATTCGCCAAGGGGGATTTCTCCCAGATTCTGGAAACCAAGTCCGATGACGCCATGGTCTGGCAATACGCCGACAACCCCAACGTCTTCGTCTTCGATTTCCCCGGGCTGACCCTCCAGGGACGCGCCTTCAACCGTATCACCCAATTCACCGAGCAGCAGTTCAGCGAGCCCTATCCCCGGGTCCTGGGCAATGAGGAACTGGCCCGCTACATCGAAGCCGCCCGCCGCACCCAGGCCGATTTCGCCTTCGGCCACGACGTTCTGGTGAGCGAACTGGTGCAATTCTTCAACTATGCCGACCGGGACAAGATTCAGCTCAATCCGGAAGAGCTTGCCGTGCGCAGCTTCCTGGTCGAGCAGGGGATGATCCGGGCCTGGCGGGGTTTCTATCAGGCCATGAAGCCCGACCTGGTGGTGCTTTCCATTCCCCAGACCCAGGAACGCAAGCCCAACGAGCCCATGATCAGCAAGGGGGCGCGCTATGCCATCCTGCTGCATGAAATGGCCCACGGGGAGTATTACACCAATGCCCACTACGCCAAGTTTTGCCAACGTTTCTGGGCCGAAACTTTGACCGAGCCGCAGCGGCAAGCCTTCAAGGGCTTCCTCAGCAAGTTCAACTACGCCATGGGCAGCGAGGACCTGCTGGTGAACGAGATGCAGGCCTACCTGATGTTCACCCCGGATCCCAAGTCCTTTAGTGCCCGGAAACTTGGCATCTCCGATGCCGAACTCGAAGCCATGCGGGAGGCCTTCCGCCGCGGCAAGCCGCCGACCCGCCTGCCCCTGCGTACCCTTGAGGGAGTTTGATGATGAACAGGAAACTTGTTTTGGCCCTGGTGCTTTCCGTTGCCGCCGGTACCGTCTGCGCCCAGACCAGCCAGCGTACCCGCATTCAGGGAAATACCGAGATCAACGCCAGCACCAACAACATGACCGCCGTGGCCACTGGCCGGGATACCGTGGCCAAGAACCGGGTCGGGGTCATCCAGGGTGAAAAGCGCGGCGATACCAAAATCAGCGTTGCCGCCGGCAACGTCGTCACGATCTCCGGAGGTCGGGGCAAGAAAGCATGTACCAATATTGGAGGAATTGTCAGCGATGAATGCAAGTAAAGGGATTTTCGCAATGCTGGTGGCGGCTGCCGCCATCGTTCCCATGGCCGCCCACGCCGTCCAGAATCTGGACGCCCATGGCCAGACCAAGGTCAATAACGCCCTAGCCAAGCAATGGCAGCAGCGGGACCAGGGAGCCCGGATGCAGAACCGGCAGGTCGTCAATGTGGGCAACAGCAAAGGCGGCGGCTGCAACGTGAACGTGGGCACCGCCCAGGCCGGCAAGGGCGGCCGTCAGCCCAAGGAAATCGTGGTTACCACCAAAGAAGTCATCAACGTTTGCAAGTGAGGAATAAATGAAATCCTTTGCCCGTACCGGCCTTTCCGGTCTGATGGCCGTCCTGCTGGCTTCCGTCGTCGGTGCGTCCGTCGCCTATGCCGCCGATGACGACGCGACCAAGCTGAAGGAACTGGAGCGCGCCCTGTCCGCTCCCCAAGAAGGCGTTGCGCCCAAGAAGCCCCGCACCCGCGCCATCGTTTTCGACAGCGAACCCCAGTCCGCCCCCGAGCCGGCCCAGGTTGCCGCCGCCGCCCTCGACTGCGCCGCCATCCCGCCGGATGCCAAGATGATCGGCGTGGACTTCCAGATCCAGTTCAATGTCGGCAGCGCCACCGTTTCTCCGGCTTCCGAAGCGACCCTGACCCAGATCGCCAAGATTCTGGCCCTGTCGCCGAACCGCTGCGTCGTGGTCGAAGGCCACACCGACATCACCGGGAACGCCGATAGGAACCTGTCCCTGTCCCGTGACCGCGCGACTTCGGTGGTCAATTACATCAGCGAAAGAAACGGCATCGATCGCAAGCGCCTGGTTCCTGTGGGCAAGGGCTCGACCGATACCCTGAAGAACCTCGATCCCCGCGATCCCAAGAACCGTCGCGTGGTTTTCAAGGTAGTTGCCGGCTGATCCGGCCGACCAACCCCCAGCATCAATCACAAATAATTGGAGGATTCTCATGCGTCTGATTTCCCTTCTCATCGCTTCCGCCGTCATCGCCGCCCCCGCCTTCGCCCAGCAGGCCCAGCGTTCCAGCAATCCGCAAGGCGTGCAAATCCAGGGCAATACCAACATCCAGGCTGAAAACAAGAACGTGACCGCCGTCGCCGTCGGTGAAGGCAACGAGGCCAAGAACACCACCGGCGCCATCAAGGGCGGCACCCAGATCCAGGGCAACACCAACATCAAGGCCAGCCAGAAGAACGCCACTGCCGTGGCTGTCGGCAAGAACAACACCGCCGCCAACGAAGCCGGCGTCATCGGCGGCAAGTAAGAAGTCGTAGTCGCAGCACAAACCAAGTCACAAATCACTTTTTTGGAGGTAGTTAGAATGCGTATTCAATTCGCCATGGTTGCCCTCGCTTCCGCCGTCATCTCCACCGCCGCTTTTGGCCAGGCCTCCCAGGCCGGTCCCAAGGGCGCCATGTCTTCCCCCAACGCCCAGGGCGTGCAGATCCAGGGCAACACCAACATCCAGGCCGAGAACAAGAACGTGACCGCTGTCGCCGTCGGTGAAGGCAACACTGCCAAGAACACCACCGGCGCCATCAAGGGCGGCACCCAGATCCAGGGCAACACCAACATCAAGGCCAGCCAGAAGAACGCCACCGCCGTGGCCGTCGGCAAGAACAACACCGCCGCCAACGAAGCCGGCGTCATCGGCGGCAAGTAATCCGGCTCGGCCCGTATCGGGCTGAAGCGATTGCTGCCAGCGGCTGGTC
>DASRUX010000009.1:0-3784 GCA_035655235.1 Rhodocyclaceae bacterium
AGCCGAGCCCGGGCAATGCCCCGCAGGTCGCCCTTCACCAGGGTGATCTGGGCGCTGCTCATGGCCACGTCGGTGCCGGTGCCCATGGCGATCCCCACGTCGGCCTTGGCCAGGGCCGGGGCGTCGTTGATGCCGTCCCCGGCCATGGCCACCACCCGGCCTTCCTTCTGCAGCCGCTCCACCAAGGCGAGCTTGTCGGCGGGCTTCACCTCGCCGTGAACCTCGTCTATCCCCAGGCGCTTTCCCACGGTCCGGGCCGTGACGAGCCCGTCGCCGGTGGCCATCACCACCCGCAGGCCGGCTTGGCGAAGGGTGGACAGGGCTTCCGGCGTGCTTTCCTTGATCGGGTCCGACACCGCCAGCAGGCCTTTGAACCTACCGCCGGCAGCCAGGTAGATGACGCTGGCCCCATCCTGGCGAAGCGCTTCGGCTTCCTGGCGGAGCGAATCCACCTGGATGCCCTCCTGCGCCATCAAGGCGGTATTGCCCAGGGCCAGGCGGGTGCCGGCCACGGTGCCGCGGACCCCGATGCCGCTGGAGGATTCGAATTGCTCGGGCTTCCCCAGGGCCAGGCCCTGTTCCCGGGCAGCCCGGACAATGGCGTCGGCCAGGGGATGCTCGCTGCCCTGGTCGAGGCTGGCCGCCAAGCGCAGGACTTCCGCTTGATCCTCCCCCGGCGCCGCCACGGCCCGCTCGAAGCTGGGGCGGCCCTCGGTGAGGGTGCCGGTCTTGTCCACGATCAGGGTATCGACCTTTCGCAGGTGCTCGATGGCGGCGGCGTCGCGGAACAGCACGCCCTGGGTGGCCGCCTTGCCGGTCGCCACCATGATGGACATGGGCGTGGCCAAGCCCAGGGCGCAGGGGCAGGCGATGATCAGCACCGAAACGCCGTTGATCAGCCCGAAAACCCATCCCTGCTCCCCGCCCAGGAGGCCCCAGGCGAAGAAACTCGACAGGGCGATGGTCGCGACCACCACCACGAAATAGCCCGAAACCACATCCGCCATGCGCTGCATGGGCGCCTTGGAGCGCTGCGCCTGGGCGACCATCTGGACGATCTGGGCCAGCATGGTCTGGGAGCCCACCTTCTCCGACCGGATCACCAGGCTGCCGGAGGTATTGAGGGTGGCGCCGATCACCTTGTCTTCCGGCCGCTTGGTGACCGGGATGGGTTCGCCGGTCAGCATGGATTCATCCACCGCGCTGTTGCCTTCGACTACCACGCCGTCCACCGGCACCTTTTCTCCGGGGCGTACCCGTAGCGTGTCGCCCACATGGACATGGGCGATGGGAATGTCCTCCTCACTGCCGTCGGGCCTGATCCGCCGGGCCGTCTTGGGGGCGAGGCCGAGGAGCGCCTTGATGGCGGCCGAAGTCTGGGAGCGGGCCCGCAGTTCCAGCATCTGGCCCAGGAGGGTGAGGGAGATGATCACCGCCGCCGCCTCGAAATAGACGCCGATGCGGCCGTGGGCCATGAAGGACGGGGGGAACAGTTCCGGGATCAGGGTGGCGACGAGGCTATAGACGAAGGCGGCGCCGGTGCCCAGGCTGATCAAGGTCCACATGTTGGGGCTGCGATGGACCAGGGACTGCCAGCCCCGCTGGAAGAAAGGCCCGCCGGCCCAGAAGACGATGGGCAAGGTCAGGAGCAGTTCGCCCCAGGTGCGCACAGCCGGCGTCAGCCAGGAGAGGTAGTGCCCCGCCATGGCCAGGACCACCACGATCAGGGTGAGCGGTAGGCTGGTCCAGAAACGGCGGCGGAAATCCTTGTACTCGCCGTTGTCCTCATCGCCTTCCAGGTCGGGGAGGACCGGCTCCAGGGCCATGCCGCATTTGGGGCAGGTTCCCGGGCCGATCTGGCGGATTTCCGGGTGCATGGGGCAGGTGTATTCGGTGCCCGGCGGGGCTTCGGGCGCTGCCTCGGCTGCGGGGGCGAGGAAGCGCAGCGGGTCGGCAACGAACCGATCCTTGCACTTGCCGCTACAGAAGCGGTAGCGCTGCCCCTGGTATTGGGTCTCGTGGGGCGATTCGGGCTTGACGGTCATGCCGCAGACCGGGTCGATGAAGACCTCCGGCCCGGCGGCGACGTCGTGGTGGTGGGGATGGGCCATTCCGCCCCCCTTTCCGGATCAGGTCACTTGGCGGGAGCGGCCTTGGCGGCCTGCTCCAGGATGTCCATGCGCTGTTCCAGCTGCTGCATGCGTTGCTGCATGGACTCGTGGTCTGCGGCCATGTTGCCGCCGGCACCGCCCATCATGCCGTGCATGCCCATCATTCCCTGGCCCTGCCCCATCATGGCATGCATGTCGTGGCCGCCCATCATGCCGCAGTCCATGCCGGCCATGCCTTCGGCCATGGCCATGTTCTCGTGCATGGTCCGCATGTGCTCGGCCAGGAGCTTCTGGAATTCGGCCTCGTCCTTGGTCTTGCCCAAGCGGTTGAGCTGGGCCTGGAGCTTTTTCACATTGGCCTGCATCTGCTTCACCGTCTGCTCCGGCGCCGCCGGCTTGGCTTGGGTGGCAGCGGCGGGGGTATTGGCCTTTTCGGGGTGGTGGGCATCGTCGGCGATCGCCACGGAGGACATGGCAAGGAAGGCCGCCGTCAGGCCGGACATCAGTAAGGATCCGCGTTTCATGTTCTTCTCCTGGTCAGAGTTCGCCGCTTCCCGGCATTGTTTGGTTGTCTATGATCACTTTAGGTTGCGGCAACCGACGGGAGCCTGACCGTTCCATTACGTTTCTGTCAGGTCCGATTCCCCACAAGAGCAAAGCGAATCACACCGTACGTGGCCGCAATGATAGGAAGGCCCCTCACGGGGCCTTTGTTCGAGCTGAGAAGATTACTTGCCATCCCGCGGATGGTAGTGTTTGGACCGATCCTTATCAGCTCCGGCGGCGGGTGCCGCATTGTCCTGAGAAGCGTCGGCCTTGGCTGCAGCGCCGGATTGTTGCGACATTGGCATGCCAGTTTTTTCGTCAACATGGGAATGCCGCTTAACTTTCTTTGCAGGGGCCTTGTCAGTCTGGGTTTCTGCGGCCGGTGCCTTGGCGTTGGTATCGTCAGCAGCCAGGACGTTGAAGGAAAGCGCAGTCATGGTGGCAAAGATGCCTGCGGAAAGGATGGACAGAAGCTTCATCATGTTTCTCCAAAGAGTGATTGGGGTGATTCTTGCGCGTCCGTTCGAGCTAGACGATACCAGCCTAGACCCCAGTCGCTGTCTCCACCATGACCGGACCATTACAATTTTGACAGGCAAGGCTACCGCTCCATTCCCTTGGCAAGCCGCCACTCCTTCACCAGCCCGTAGATGGCCGGAATCACCGCCAGGGTCAGCACCGTCGAGGAGATCATGCCCCCCACCATGGGCGCGGCGATGCGGCTCATGACTTCCGAGCCGGTGCCGGTTCCCCACAGGATGGGCAGGAGGCCCGCCATGATGGCGACCACGGTCATCATCTTAGGCCGCACCCGCTCCACCGCCCCTTCCATGATGGCCTCGTAGAGGTCGCCCACGGTCGGCTGCCTGCCTTCTCCGGCGCGCTTGGCCTTGATGGCTTCCCAGGCATGGTCCAGGTAGATGAGCATCACCACCCCGGTCTCCGCCGCCACCCCCGCCAGGGCGATGAAGCCCACGGCCACCGCCACCGACAGGTTGTAGCCCAGCGCCCACATCAGCCAGACACCGCCGACCAGCGCGAACGGCACTGACAGCATGACGATCAGCGTCTCGGTGATGCGCCGGAAGTTGAGGTACAGCAACAGAAAGATGGTGAGCAGCGTCACC
>DASRUX010000010.1:0-8606 GCA_035655235.1 Rhodocyclaceae bacterium
CATGCCACGCTTGGACGGGGACTTTTTGTTCTGTTGAACGGCCATGTTGTTACTCCATAAAAATTCAGTTCGGCTTACCCTTGAGCCTAGCCAACTCGGCGAAGGGTGAAAGCTTCTCGCCAGCCTCGGCTGCCCCAGGCAAACCACAATCCTCGTGCCGCGGCACTACCGGCAGGGCAAGGATGACCTCGTCCTCCACCAGTTCCGCGACGTCCAGACTTCCCGCCACCGGCAGGAAATCCCGCGTATCGTCCTCCAGCTCGTCCTGGGACATCTCGGCACCTTCCGGCACCAGCTCCAGGACGCTATCCACCTCCACATCGAAGCGGATCGCCTCCAGGCAGCGCTGACAGGCCAGCGGCAAATTGCCGGAAGCCGTCAACCGCAACTGCGGCTGGCCATGCTGCCCCTTCAAACCCTGCAAGCGGTAGCGGATTTCGCCGGAAACCTCGGTAACCAGATCATGCAGGCGCTGAAGGTCGGAAACAGCCAGCGTTCCTTCCAGAACACGGCCATCCCTGGCAAAAGCAAAGCTATCGATGGCGAGCTGTCGCGACATAAACGTTGAATGATATTATCTTTGGCTTCCCAAGTCAAAGCACCGCGACGCTTGAAAACATTACCGCAAGCGTCTGTTGCAGCTCACTTTTATGACCCAGAAACTGCTACTCGCCTCGACATCACCCTATCGTCGCGAACTTCTGGCCCGCCTGGGCCTTCCTTTCGAGACCGCCAACCCGCAGACCGACGAGACTCCGCTAACCGGAGAAGCCCCCGAAGCCACCGCCCTGCGCCTATCCGAAGCCAAGGCTCGGGCCGTCGCTTCCAGTTACCCGAACACGCTCATCATCGGCAGCGACCAGGTGGCCGTCATGGATGGCCGCGTTTTCGGCAAACCGTGCAGCCACGAGCGCGCCGTGGAGCAGCTTCGCCTGCTGCGGGGCCGCACTGTGAATTTTTTCACAGGCCTTTGCCTCTTGAACACATCGACCGGTCGCGCCCAAGTCCAAGGCATCCCTACCCTCGTGACCTTCCGCGACCTGTCTGATGACGAGATCGAAAACTACCTGCGGCGCGAGCAACCCTACAACTGTGCCGGCGCCGCCAAGTCTGAAGGACTGGGCATCGCGCTCCTGCAGAGCATGCAGGGCGACGACCCCAACGCCCTTGTCGGACTCCCACTCATCGCCCTGTGCGACATGCTGCGGGCCGAGGGAGTGCCAATCCTATGAATGCCGGCACCCTCTTCCTGATCCCCGTCCCCCTCGGCCCCGGCGCGCCCGACACGGTCTTGCCGCCACCGGTACTGGAGTGCATCCACCCCCTAACCCACTTCGTGGTGGAAAACGCCAAATCGGCCCGGGCCTTCCTGAAGGCCGTTGGCACCGCCCTGCCTCTGCAGGATCTTCAACTCCAGGAGTTGAACGAGCACACCCGAGGCGAAGCTCTCGAAGGACTACTGCAACCGCTCCTCGCCGGCACGGATGTCGGCCTAGTGTCGGAAGCCGGCTGCCCTGCCGTGGCCGACCCAGGTGCCGACCTGGTCGCCCTGGCGCAGCGCAAGGGAATCCGGGTCGCCCCTATGGTCGGCCCCTCCTCCATCCTCCTGGCCCTCATGGCCTCTGGACTCAACGGCCAGCGTTTCGCGTTCCACGGCTACCTACCCGCCAAGGAGCCCGAGCGCCAAAAAGCCCTGCGCGACCTAGAAGCCGACTCCCGCAAGCATCGCCAGACTCAAATCTTTATCGAGACGCCGTATCGCAATCGCCAGATGCTGGAAAGCCTGCTGAAGGCATGCCAGCCGTCGACCCGCATCACCGTCGCCACCGACCTGACTCTACCCAGCGAAACGATTGTTACCCGTACCGCAGCTCAGTGGAAAAAAGAAACGCCGCCCGACATCGAGCGGCGTCCGACAGTGTTCCTGCTACTGGCTTAGTGCATCCGCACGCCAAAGGACTCGGAAAAACCGTTCCAGAAACTGGTCATCGCCCCGGCGCCTAGCCGCTTGGCAAAGCGCTCGGCGATATTGTCCTTGATGGAGTAGTCGAGCACTTTTTCCGCCTGGAGCACATCCCTGGCCACTGAATCCACCGTGCCGTAGTCATCAGCCAACCCAAGCTGGATGCTCTGGGCACCGGTCCACATCAACCCGGAAAACATATCCGGAGTCTCCTTGAGGCGGGCGCCGCGACCACTCTTCACCACGTCGATGAATTGCTTGTGGATGTCGTTCAGCAGCAACTGGGCGTGAGCCTTTTGCCGCGCCTCCTGGGGCGAGAACGGATCAAGGAAGCCCTTGTTTTCCCCGGCGGTCAGCAGGCGACGCTCCACTCCCAGCTTATCCATGGTTCCGACGAACCCGAACCCGTCCATGAGCACGCCGATGGAGCCGACGATGCTGGCCTTGTTCACATAGATCTTGTCCGCAGCGGCGGCGACGTAGTACCCGCCGGAGGCACATAGATCCTCAACCACGGCATAGAGCGGCTTTTCCGGATACTTGGTACGCAAGCGCTTGATTTCGTCATTGACCATACCCGACTGCACGGGACTACCACCCGGGCTGTTGATGCGCAGAACCACGCCGACCGAGTTCTTGTCCTCAAAGGCACTCTGGAGAGCGGACATCAGCTTCTCGGCGCTTGCCTCGCCCTTGGAATCGATGACGCCGTTCAGATAGACCATGGCGGTGTGACGCCCCTCGTGGGAACCACTCCCCTCCCAATCGACCAGGGCAGCCAGCACCACCAGCAAATAGACGAAGCCCAGGAACTTGAAAAAGATTCCCCAGCGCCGCCGGGCTCTCTGCTCCTGCAGCGCTGCAAAGGCCAATTTTTCGAGGGTTTGACGCTCCCAGGAAGAGCTGGAAGGATTGGGGGGATGTTGGTCACTCATTTTGGTTATTTGTATGAAGGTAAATTGCGCCGTCGCGCTCTTCCACATGCAGGGGTTTCAAGCCCTTTCCTTGACAGCGCCCGCCGAGACACTTCCCGGATTCAGGAGCATAAAGGGCACCATGGATCGAGCAGATCAAGTATAGCTTGGAATAATCGAAAAACTCCCCGGGTTGCCAGTCCAATTCAGCCGGGACATGGCCACATTCGTTGAGATAGCCATAAACCTTGCCGTCATAACGAATGACAAATGCTGGAGCTTGGCGGCCAAAGCACTCCGCCGTGAAGCGAACGCCCTTGCCGCTTTCCGGGAGATCTGCGGAAAGGCAGATCAGCCGTTGCTCTTCAGCCATGCCGACAATTCGGAAACGCTATGCAGGCAAACCAAGGGCTCCTGCTCCGCCAGGTAGTCATGGGAATGAGCGCCATAGGTCACCGCCAGCGCATCGACACCGGCATTGGCCGCCATCTGGATATCGTGGGAAGTATCCCCAATCATCAAGGTCCGCTCCGGCACCATGCCAAACTCAGCCATCAATTCCTCAAGCATCTGCGGATGAGGCTTGGAAAAGCACTCGTCGGCGCAACGGGAAGCCTGAAAATGGATGCCAAGACCGGAGTGCATGAGCGCCCGGTCAAGGCCGATACGGCTCTTGCCGGTCGCCACCGCCAATGCGTGTCCTGCGGCAGCCAACTCACCGAGCAATTCCTCAATGCCGTCGAACAGCACCAACTCATGGTCGCGGGACAGGTAATGGTAACGATAGCGCTCCACCATCTGGGGGTAACGCTCGGCAGGAAGTTCCGGCACCGCGTGGTGCAGCGCATCCGCCAAGCCCAGGCCGATGACGTGGCGAGCCCGTTCTTCCGGTGGTTCGGGTAGACCGAGGTCACGACAGGCCGCCAGGATGGAACGAACGATGGCCGCCGCCGAATCCATGAGGGTGCCATCCCAGTCGAAAACAATAAGCTCGTAACGTTTCATGTGGCCTCAGAGGGAACCCGCGAGTATTTGTTCCAAATTTTCCGCGGCGAATTCAATATTCTCTTCGTTTGAGAGCATGGCGACGTAGCCCCCCAAGGCATCGGGCATGGGCGCCCGCACTTCCAAGGGAGCGCCAGTCAGCGGATGCCGGAAGGCCATGCGCCACGCGTGAAGCCCCATGCGCTTGAGAGCATCCTTCTTCAGAATCTTGTTCAGGGCGAAATCGCCGTACTTCTCGTCCCCCAGGATGGGAAAACCCAAGTGGGCCAGGTGAACCCGAATCTGGTGGGTACGCCCCGTCTTCAACTGGGCCTCCAGAAGGCTGGCGCTCTGCCAGCGGGCCAGAAGCCGGAAGACGGTATGGGACGGCTTGCCTTCGGGATTGACCGAAACCCGCCGCTCGCCGCCCTCGGTCAGGTATTTGTACAGGGGCAGGCGGACATGCTGGGTAGCGTTCATCCAGCGCCCCTTCACCAGGACCAGGTAACGCTTGTCGGCACCCTGCCCGTGCTCGCGGAACATGTCGTGGAGCGCCGTGAGCGCCAACCGTTTCTTGCCGACCAAGAGGATGCCTGAGGTTTCCCGATCCAGGCGGTGGGCCAACTCAAGGAACTTAGCCTGGGGCCGCTGCTGGCGCAGGGCCTCGATCACCCCGAAGCTCACGCCGCTACCCCCATGAACCGCAACCCCGTCAGGCTTGTTGATGACGAGCATTGCGTCGTCTTCGAAGAGGATGGGGAGATCGACCCGCTGTTTGGCAACAACATCCGCCTCGATCTCCGGACGTTCGGCCACTCTGATGGGCGGGATACGCACGCTGTCGCCAGTCTGCAGCCGATAGGTGGCGTCCACCCGCTTGCTATTCACTCGGACTTCACCGCTGCGCAAAATGCGGTAGAGATGACTCTTCGGGACGCCCTTGCAGCACCTGACCAGATAGTTGTCGAGCCGCTGCCCTGCTTCTTCTTCGCCAATCACCACATGGGTGACGGAATTTCTACCCGCCCCGTTCATTTTGAAATATACTGATTTCGATTTGTGTACCGGTCTGCAAGAGAGACTGCGCCATGAGACCGATTGCCCCCGCGTCAAACGCGGCCGCGTTTCGGCAGGACCCAGCCCTCTCACTTGCGAAATTTGCGCAAGCCAGGCCAAAGCAAATCGACTGGTTAAGCTCGCTCACCAAAAGTAGCGATGTTACTGGATTAGCTCACAGTAAGCACGCTCGGATCACCCCGGCGCAGGAATTTATTCTCGCCGCGCAGTTGCAAAACGACTTCGCGGCACACTCTCGGCGAAAACCACTTCATCGTTGCCACTGACACACAACTCATGACGCAACCCAACAACTGAACGTGTCGCTGCCTGCTCGGGACTCCGTAGCAGCGTGCCCTTGTGCGCTGGAGCCCCACAATAATGAAACGCATGCTTTTCAATGCGACACAGGCCGAAGAACTCCGTGTCGCCATTGTCGATGGTCAGAAACTGATTGACCTCGACATTGAATCGGCCGCCAAGGAACAAAGAAAAAGCAACATCTACAAGGGCGTCATCACCCGCATCGAGCCCTCCCTCGAAGCCGCCTTCGTCGACTACGGCGCCGAGCGGCACGGCTTTCTGCCCTTCAAGGAAGTCTCCCGCTCCTATTTCCAGCCCGGCGTCGAAGTCAACAAAGCCAAGATCAACGAGGCCCTGAAGGAAGGCCAGGAACTGATCGTCCAGGTGGACAAGGACGAGCGTGGCAACAAGGGCGCCGCCCTCACCACCTACGTATCCCTCGCCGGCCGTTATCTGGTCCTCATGCCCAACAACCCCCGGGGCGGCGGCGTTTCCCGCCGGGTGGACGGTGACGAGCGCGCCGAGTTGCGCGAGACCCTGGACCAGGTCCAGGTACCCTCCGGCATGAGCCTCATCGCCCGCACTGCCGCCATCGGCCGCAACGCCGAGGAACTCCAGTGGGACCTCAATTACCTACTGCAGCTGTGGCGCGCCATCGACGGCGTCGCCGCCGAACAGAAGGCCCCGCTCCTGATCTACCAGGAAGGCAGCCTGGTCATCCGCGCCATCCGCGACTATTTCCAGCCGGAAATCGGTGAAATCCTCATCGATACCGACGACATCTACGAGCAAGCCCGAGCCTTCATGGCCCAGGTCATGCCGAACAACGTCAATCGGGTGAAGCGCTATCGGGACGATGTCCCCCTCTTCTCCCGCTTCCAGATCGAGCATCAGATCGAGACGGCCTTCGCCCGCCAGGTGAACCTGCCCTCCGGCGGAGCCATCGTCATCGACCACACCGAGGCTCTGGTAGCCGTCGACGTGAACTCCGGCCGTGCCACCAAGGGTTCCGACATCGAAGAAACCGCCTTCAAGACCAACCTGGAAGCGGCGGATGAACTCGCCCGCCAACTGCGCCTGCGCGACTTAGGCGGCCTGATCGTCATCGACTTCATCGACATGGAAAGCCAGCGCAACCAACGGGAGGTGGAAAACCGTCTACGGGATGCCCTGCGCTTCGACCGTGCCCGCGTCCAGATGGGCAAGATCAGCCGCTTCGGCTTGATGGAACTGTCCCGCCAGCGCCTCCGTCCGGCCCTGGCCGAAACCAGCTACATCCCCTGCCCGCGCTGCACCGGCACTGGCCACATCCGCTCCACCGAGTCCGCCGCCCTGCACATCCTGCGCATCCTCGAAGAGGAGGCGATGAAGGAAAACACCGCCGCCGTCCACACCCAGGTACCGGTGGACGTCGCCACCTTCCTTCTCAACGAGAAGCGGGCCGATGTCCAGGCCATCGAGCTGCGGCACAAGGTCAATATCCTCCTCATTCCCAACACCCATCTGGAAACGCCGGCCCACACCATCACCCGGCTTCGCCATGACGACCTGAACCACGAGGATCTCCGCGAACCATCCTACAAAATGGTCGATGTCCCGGCCGAGGAATCCGCCAAGTCGCCGGCCCAGGCTGAAAACGGCAAGCCGCGCCAGGAAGCCGCCATCAAGAACATCGCTCCGTCTCAGCCTGCCCCGGTCGTCGCGGAAAAGGCTCCGGAACCCGCTTCCGCAGCCCCTCAGGAAGGCCAGGGCATCCTGTCCAAGATCTTCTCCTGGTTCCGCAGCCCCGCCGCTGCCGCACCGGCTCCCGCTCCAGTGGCCGAACCGGCCCGCAAGCCCAAGGAAGGGCAGCGTGAAGGCCGCCGCGAACGGGGCGAAGGCCGTCGAGGTGGCCGCAATGGCGGTCGGCGAGACGAGGAACGCGGTGAACGCGCCGAACGCGGCGAACGCGGCGAGCGCCAGGAACGGGGCGGTCGCGGCGAGCGTTCCGCAGAGAAGGCCGCTCAACAACCTCAGCGCGAAGAAACGGCCGGCCAGTCCGGCGAGCGCCAGGAGCGCCGCCCCCGGGGCGAGCGCAAGGAGCGTCGCGAACGCCAGCAACCTGCCGCCGAAGCGCCGGAACTCAAGCTGGATAACGCCGCTGCCGCCGCAGTAGCCGCTGAAGCGATCCAACAAGCCGCTGCTCCCGTCGAAAATACCGCCGAAGCGACCTCCGAAGAGCAAGGCGGCAACCGTCGCCGGGGCCGTCGTGGTGGTCGCAACCGCGGCGAGCGTCGCCCGGAAGCCGCCGCTGAGGCCGTGGCCGAGAACGCAGTCGTCGAAGGCGAAGCCGCTCCCCAGGCTACTGCTCCTGCCGTTCCGGCGGAGGAAGTTCAGGCCGTCGTGGAGCCGGTGGAAGCAACTCCTACCGAAGTCCGCTTCGAGGCGGCGCCGGTCGTGGTGGAAGCCCCTGCCGCTCCGACTGAGCCGGTGGCTGCCGCGCCGGTGGAAACCGCTCCCGCCGCCCCGGTGGCCGAGGAAGCCGCGCCGGTCGAGGCCATTGCTCCGGTGGAAACCGTAGTCGAGGCTCAACGCCAGGAAGCTCCGGTGGTCGAGGAAGTTGCCCCCGCAGCCGTGCCGGCAGCCGAAGTTGTCGCCCCGGTCGAGGCCGCTCCCACTGCCCCGATCGAAGCGCCGAAGCCGGTCAACCTGGATGAGGTCCTGGCTGAAAGCGGCCTGGTGATGGTTCAGACCAGTTCGGCTGCCGCCCCGGCAGTTGCATCGGAGGCTGCTCCGGCTGCGCCCCTGGGCCGCCCCCGCCGCAAGCGGGCAGCCGCGGAACAGGCGGCTGAAGAGCCGCTGATGATGGTCGAAACCAAGAAGTGATGCCATGCCGCTTCGGCGGCATGCTCACAAAAAAGGGGCGCCCGGTGCGCCCCTTTTTCTTTCCTGCGAGCCCGTGAATCAAGCAGCGTCGCGACCGAAATCCTTCTTGAGCTTTTCCACCAGCCCCTGGGAAGCGTCTTCGACCATATCGAGGACCAGATCGAAGCCATGCCCAAGCCCATAGTAGGGGTCGGGCACCTCGTCGTCGTCGAAATTCCGGGCGAACTCCATGAACAGCCGGATGCGGTCATGGGCATCCGTTGGCGCCAAGCGTTTGAGGTTGTCCAGATTGGCCTTGTCCATGGCCAGGATCAGGTCGAAATAGTCGATATCCTGGGGAGCCACCTTGCGGGCCCGCAACTGGGAAAGGTTGTAGCCCCGGGCCAGGGCTGCCCGCTGGGTGCGCTGATCGGGCGCTTCGCCGACATGATAGCCGTGGGTGCCGGCAGAATCGACTTCGACCTTGTCGCCCAGCATGTTGATCTTGAGGTAATGCCGAAAAACGCCTTCGGCGGTCGGCG
>DASRUX010000011.1:0-4774 GCA_035655235.1 Rhodocyclaceae bacterium
GAGCCCATCCACGATCTTCCTGAAATCGCCCTGGTGCCGGGAAGCATCGGCGCGAACATCCAGCTTGCCGTCCACCGTGGCCTGGGACAGGGTATTGGCATCGGCAATGAGCCGATTCACCGCTTCGATGCACTGGTTGAGGTTGTTCTTGATGGCGTTGAAATCGCCGTTGTAGCTGTCGGTGATGCGGGGCGGAATATCGCCCCGGGAGATGCGCTCCACGTAGCCCGCCGCCACATTGAGAGGGCCGATCACGGCGTCGAGGGTGCCGTTCACTCCTTCCACGATCCGCCGGAAATCGCCCTGGTGCCTGGCCGCATCGGCCCGGGTAGCCAGGCGGCCTTCCAGCGCAGCCTGGGACAACGCTCCGGCATCGCTCACCAGCGCCTGGATCGAGTCCTTCATCCGGCTCATGGAGGCCATCAGGCTGGTGGTATCCCCGGCCTTCAGCTCGATGGTGGCGGAAAGGTCTCCCTTGGCGATGAGGTTGGCGACGCCGGCCGCCAGGGCGGGCTCCCCACCCAACTGGTTCAGGACGCTGCGGGTGACGAAGAAGCCGATGGCCCCGACCGCGGCAAACGTGAATAGCACGACGGTGACGGCGATCATGCTGGCCGAAGCCTTTGCCGCGGCGGCATCGCTCGACCCCTTTTCCGCCAGGCGGGTGTTGTAGTCGCGGAGCTCCTGCAGGGCGTCGGCGACCTTGGCGATGACCGACTGGTTCCTGAGGGAATAGTCGCGGGCCTGCTCGCTTCGGTTGGCCCGGGAGTCGGCCTGGATTCTCTCGGCCAGAGCGGCGTAATCCTTGAAGGCGGAGCGGACGGCGCCGAGCAGTTGCCGGTCCTTGTCGTCGGCCACGTTCTCCTTCTCATACTTGGCCATGGCTTCTTCCATCTTCTGGCGATTGGCAGCGATCTTCTGGTCCATGTCCGCCATCGCCGCCTGGTCGGTGAGGGAAATGTGCTGCCACACCTGGGCCCGCATGTTGCCGAAGGCCGTATTGGCTACGGCGATGGTCTGCATGCTGGGGATCGTGTTGATATTGGCGAAATTGGCCGCTTCATAGACCCGCGTCATCTGATATTGGGCCGCGCCGGCCAGAACGAGGATGCCGAGCAGGGCACACGCTATCAGCAGGCTCATCTTCTTGGTGATGGTCATCGTTGTCTTCCCTTGCAATGTTGAGGTTGGAGTGCGTATTCATCGACCGCCGCGGTACGCCTTCCCTCCCTCTACGGGGAAGTGAGGCGGCTCCGCCTGCCCTAGGAGCGGAGTCGCGGCGGCCTAGTTTGTTAGCTGGAATCGATGGCAACCACGATGCGGCCCTTAGAAATTGGTGAAGAGGTTATTCATCGGGTGAGCGGCACCATTGCCTTTCTTCATGCCCAGCGCGGGGGGCATGGCAGCCCTCTTCACCGACGCCTTGGCCTTATGTTGAACACGGTCGATCACCTGGCGGGCCTGGCTGCCGGTGGTGAAGAAAGCCATCAGACTCTTGAGGCTCTCGGCCTGGGCGGACATTTCCTCGGAGGTGGCGGCCAATTCCTCGGAAGCCGAGGCATTCTGCTGGGTGATCTGATTCAACTGATTCATGGCCGTGTTGATCTGCTCGACCCCGGCAGACTGCTCTTCCGACCCGGCGGTGATTTCCTGCACCAGGTCGGCTGTCTTCTTGGTGGCCGGGACGATCTCATCCAGCAGCTTGCCCGCCTTCTCGGCCAGACCTACGCTATTGCCCGCCAGTTGCCCGATTTCCTGGGCGGCCACCTGAGAACGCTCGGCCAGTTTGCGAACCTCCGCGGCCACGACCGCGAAGCCCTTGCCGTGCTCTCCGGCCCGGGCCGCCTCGATGGCGGCGTTCAAGGCGAGCAGATTGGTCTGGTAGGCGATGTCGTCGATGATGCCGATGCGCTTGGCGATCTGCTTCATTGCGGCCACCGTCTCGGTCACGGCTTCGCCCCCTTCCGCCGCCTTCTCAGTGCCCTCGGCGGACATGCCGTCGGCCACCTTGGCGTTTTCGGTGTTCTGGCGGATGGAGGCGGACATCTGCTCGATGGAGGCCGACGTTTCCTCGACGCTGGCCGCCTGCTCGGAAGACGCCTGGGACAGGGATTGGGCGGTGCTGGAGACCTGAGTGCTGGCGCTGGCCAGGGTTTCCGCCGTGCTATTCACATCGGTGATGGTCTGGGCCAGCTTTTCGACAGTGACATTGACCGTGTCGCACAGGGCCTTCAATTGGCCCCGGTACTCGGCGGTAATGGAGTGGGTCAGGTCGCCCTGTTCCATGGCCGTCATGACCCGGGTGATCTCGTTCACTGGGCTGACGATGGCTTCCATGACCCCATTGAGCCCATCCACGATCTTCTTGAAATCGCCCTGGTGCCGGGAAGCATCGGCGCGAACATCCAGCTTGCCGTCCACCGTGGCCTGGGACAGGGTATTGGCATCGGCAATGAGCCGATTCACCGCCTCGATGCACTGGTTGAGGTTGTTCTTGATGGTATTGAAATCGCCGTTGTAGCTGTCGGTGATCCTGGGCGGCATGTCGCCCCGGGAGATGCGTTCCACGTAACCGGCGGCCACGTTGAGGGGACCGATCACCGCATCCAGGGTCGCATTCACCCCCTCGACGATCTTCCGGAAATCGCCCTGGTGCTGGGTCGCATCGGCCCGGGTGGCGAGACGCCCCTCCACCGCCGCCCGGGAAAGCAGGTTGGCGTCGGCGATCATCTTGTTCACCGCGTCGATGCACTGGTTGAGGTTGTTCTTGATGACATTGAAGTCGCCGTTGTAGCTGTCGGCGATCCTAGGCGGGATGTCTCCCTTGGAGATGCGGTCCACGTAAGCCGCAGCGACGTTGAGGGGGCCGATCACCGCGTCCAGGGTCGCATTCACCCCCTCGACGATCTTGCGGAAATCGCCCTGGTGCTGGCTGGCGTCCGCCCGCGTGGCCAGGTGACCTTCCACGGCAGCTTGGGAGAGCAGGTTGGCGTCGGCGATCATCTTGTTCACCGCATCGATGGCCTGGTTGAGATTGTTCTTGATGATGTTGAAATCGCCGTTGTAGCTGTCGGTGATCTTGGGCGGGATGTCGCCCCGGGAGATACGGTCCACATAGCCGGCGGCGACGTTGAGCGGGCCGATCACGGCGTCCAGGGTCGCATTCACCCCCTCGACGATCTTCCTGAAATCGCCCTGGTGTTTCGAGGCGTCGGCCCGGGTCGCCAGGCGACCTTCCACCGCAGCCTGGCTCAAGGCATCGGCATCGGCGATCAGGGCCTGGATTGTCGCCACCATGTGTTTCATGCCGGCCAACAAGCTGGTGGTATCGCCCTCCCTCAGATGGATTGGGGAGCTGAGATCGCCGGCAGCGATGTGGTTGACGATTTCGGCGGCCTCGGACGGCTCGCCGCCAATCTCCCTCATGATGCCCCGGATGATGGCGAAGGCCAGGAGGAGCGACAGGACAACGCCGGCGGCCAGCGTAGCCACCAGGACATTCCGGGTCGTCCGGTTATCCGCCTCGGCCGTCTCATAGACTGTCTTGGCCACGTCCAGCTGGACTTCCACGAGTTTCCCGAAGCTCTCGCTGACGGGATCGATGGCAGCGTACAGCTCGTTGGCGGTGAAGGATTCGATCCGCCTGCGGTCCTCCCGCGTCAGGATGTCCTTGAGCTTGGCGACCGCCTCGTCGGCCACTTTCATCCGGGGCTCGACTTCAGCCACCAGGGTCTTCTCCCGATCCACCAGGGTGGTGGCCAGGTAGGCTCGCCATTTTTCCGCGATGACCTTGGACGCCTGATCCACATTCGTCCGAGCCTCGTTCCACCCGATGTTGCCGTTGCGAACCTTGTGGGAGGTATCGACGATATTCACGGCATACATGTCGGCGATTATTTTCAGGTCCCGCAGGGGCACGACCCGATCCTGATAGACCGTGTCCAGCCCGGCCACCGCCGCGCTTTGCCCCTGCAGCCCCCGGTATCCGACGAAGATCAGCGCCACCGAGATCATGCCCACCAGGAAGTAAAGTCTGTGGGCAACCTTCATTTTCTTGAACCACCGCATAGCGATTTCCTTCCGTTATTTTCAACCGGAGTAGGACCGGAGACTGGCTGTCAGGGTGTTGCCTTGAGCCTGGACAACTTGCATGCCCAATCTCCCTAGAAACTGGTGAAGTGGGCTTCCATCGGGTGAGTGGCACCGTTGCCTTTTTTCGTGCTCCGCGCCGAAGGCATGGCGGTCACCTTCACCGACGCCTTGGCCTTATGCTGCACGCGGTCGATGACCCGGCGGGCTTGGCCGGTAACGGTGAAGAAGGACATCAATTCCTGGAGGCTTTCCGCCTGGGAGGACATCTCCTCGGAGGTCGCCGCCAGCTCTTCGGAAGCGGAAGCGTTCTGCTGGGTCAGCTGGCTCAACTGGGTCATGGCGGTGTTGATCTGCTCGACGCCGGCGGACTGCTCTTCCGACCCGGCGGTGATTTCCTGGACCAGGTCGGCGGTCTTCTTGGTGGCCGGGACGATTTCTTCCAGGAGCTTCCCGGCCCTCTCGGCCAATCCCACGCTATTTACCGCCAGTTGCCCGATTTCCTGGGCCGCCACCTGGGACCGCTCGGCCAGCTTCCGCACTTCGGCAGCCACCACTGCGAAGCCCTTGCCGTGTTCCCCGGCCCGGGCGGCCTCGATGGCGGCGTTGAGAGCAAGCAGGTTGGTCTGGTAGGCGATGTCGTCGATGATGCCGATGCGCTTGGCGATCTGCTTCATGGCGGTCA
>DASRUX010000012.1:0-2634 GCA_035655235.1 Rhodocyclaceae bacterium
CTCGGCGCCCTGTGGATGTACCGCATCGTCAAGATCAGGGTCTAGGAGACTCCAAATGAACGGCCTGCATATCTTTTACCTGGCGATGATCTTCCTCGCCGTCGCCAGCGGCGTCCTCGGCCTCTCGGCCTTCCTCTTCCGGCCCCGGGTGGCCCCCGAACGCCTCAAGGGCGAGGAGCGGCTGGAGCCGGGCTCCGGCGAAGGCGTCTGGCAGGCGAAGGTGGTGAAACTCGCCGAGCCCATTGCCAAGCTGGTGGTGCCCCAGGGCAATCCCGAGGATTACTCCCGGCTGCGCCTGCGCTTCCTCAACGCCGGCTTCCGCCACCGCTCCGCCATGGCGGTGTTCTACGCCGCCAAGGTCTTCTTCGCCGTCCTGATGCCGGTGCTGCTGATCCTCTACGTGGGCATCGCCGATGTGCGCATGGACGCCAATCTCCTGGTGGTGGCGGTCCTGGCGGCGGCCACCGGCGGCTTCATCCTGCCCTCCTTTTTCCTGGACCACCTCATCCGCCGCCGCCAGCGCCTGCTGTTCGAAGCCTTCCCCGACGCCACCGACCTCCTGGTGGTGTGCATGGAGGCGGGCCTCGGCCTGGATGCCGCCATCAACCGGGCCGCCGACGAAATCCGTGTGCGCAGCCCGGAACTGGCCGACGAGCTCTACCTGGTCACCCTGGAACTGCGGGTCGGCGCCACCCGGGAGCAGGCCCTGCGCAACCTGTCCCTGCGCACCGGGCTGGAGGACGTGGCGTCCCTGGTCACCATGCTGGTCCAGGCCGACCGCTTCGGCACCAACATCGCCGACTCCCTGCGGGTCCATGCCGATTCCCTGCGGGTCCATCGCCACATGCTGGCGGAGGAGTCGGCCGCCAAGGTGGCGGTGAAGCTGGTCTTCCCGGTGGTGCTCTGCATCTTCCCGGCCCTCATGCTGGTCCTGGGCGGCCCGCCCTTCCTGGCCATCTACCGTAATTTCCTGCCGGTCCTCAACGGCTGAAGCGAAGGAGAGAAAACATGTCCAGAACCGTCCTGTCCATCACCCTGGCCGGCGCCGCCCTGGCCGCCGCCGGCTGCACCCTGGCCAACCGGGAAGCGCCGCCCGCCCCGGCGGCCACACCAATGGCTACGCCCATCGCCGCCACCCGCCACGGCGCCAGCCACGGGGACGCCCACTACGCCCTGGGCCGCTACTACCAGGGCCAGGTGCGCTACGACGACGCCATCAAGGCCTACCAGGAAGTCCTGGCGGCCCAGCCGGACCATGCCGAAGCCCATAACGCCCTGGGCGTCATCTACGCCACCCAGGGGCGCTGGGACATGGCCGAGGCGGAACTGCGGACGGCGCTGAACCTGGCGCCCAGTTCCGCCCACATCCACAACAACCTGGGCTATGCCCAACTGCTCCAGGGCCATCCGGCCGAGGCCGCCACCGCCTTCGAAGAAGCCCTGCGCCTGGACCCCAACCAGGCCCGGGCCGCCGACAACCTGCGCATCGCCCAGGCCCGGCTGGCGGGCCGCCCCGTGGCGGCGGCCCCGGCCCCGGTGAAGGCCGAACCGCCTAGGCCCCAGGTGCCCAGCGTGGCAGTGGTGGCGCCCACCCCGCAGGCCAGCCCGGTGTCGGCCAATATCATCGAACTGCGGCTACCGGCTCCCCCCAGGAACGACGGCCGCCTTGCCGCCGCCCCCGCCGCCTCGGCGGCGCCCCTGCCGGCCGGACTGGAAGTGGCCAACGGCAACGGCGTCCCGGGCCTGGCCAAGCAGGCGTCGGCCTACTTCAAGGGAATGGGCTACGGCCGGGTGCGCTTGACCAACCAGAAGCCCTTCGTCCTGGGCCAGACCCAAATCCAGTTCCGGCCCGGCTACCAGCAGCAGGCGGAAGGCCTGCGCACGGCCCTGGCAGGCAAGGGCGTCCTTTCTCCCAGCGCCAGCCTGCGCCAGGACATCCAGGTGCGGGTGGTGCTGGGGAAGGACCTGCGGGCCGCTCCCCGTCTGGCCGAAGGCGAGGAACCGGAACCCATCCGCCTGGCCGGCGGCATGGAGTAAGCGGCACCCCCGTCCTTTACAGGGCAAGGACGGGGGCAAATGCATTGGGCAACTCATTAAGGCTTTTCCGGCGTCGCGCCAGAATTCTTCATCCTCAGGCGCGGAACGGGAAAGGCAATGAAGAACGGCAGACGGAAAAGATTCTCCCTGGCCAGGGCCGGCATCGCCGCCGCCCTAGCCACGGCTTACGGCACCGCGGCCCAGGCGGCGCCCCTCTCCCCCGAGCAGGAAAGCGACTTGCGCAGCCAGATCGTCGAGCAGACCAAACGGCTGGAAGCCCTGCGCCAGAAAATGGCGGAGGAGGAGGCCAAGCTGGCGGAAATCAGCCTCACCCTGGGGATCGACGTGCTTTCCCGCACCCGAGGCGGCACCGGCACGCCGGCCCAGACGCCCATCCAGACGGCCCAGGCCGCCGGCCCGGCGGGGGGATCGTCTGCGGAGCGGCCAGTCCAGGACAACAAGACCACCGCCGTCGCCCAGATTTTCGAACAGCCGGGGATTCTGACGCCCCACGGCAAGCTGGTGGTGGAGCCGGGGCTGCAATACGGTTATTTCTCCAGCAACCGCCTTTCCCTGGTGGGCTACACCATCATCCCC
>DASRUX010000013.1:0-3448 GCA_035655235.1 Rhodocyclaceae bacterium
AGCTGCCTTTCGGCCCGCCGGGCTTCGGCCCGGGACCGGGCCAGCTCCGGGTTGCCGGCTGCCACCTCGGCCAGGAGCTTCTCCAGGGGCGGCACTTCGGGCACGGCGTCGAGCCGGCCCTTGACGGTGAATCCGGCCGGCAGGGCCGGTCCCACCAACTGGCGCAGGTTGGAGCGGGACTGCTCCACCCGCAGGCTCGCCGAGTGGGAAAGCTTCTGGGCATTGAGCATTTCGGCGTCGGCCTTGATCAGCTCGTAGCGGGCCGCCTCCCCAGTTTCCACCCGCAGGGCGATACGGCTGCGGATGTCCTCCATCAACTTTTGGTCTTCCCGGGCGGCCCGCAGCTCGGCTTCCCGGCGCAGCAGTTCGTAGAAGCGCACCCGCAACCGGGCCGTCAGATCGGACTCGAAGGCGGCATAGCCGGCCAGGGCGGATTCCAGCCAGGCCCCGGCGGCGTCGATGCGCGCCCCCCGCCGGTTCGGCAGATCGATGGGCTGGGTCAGGGCAATGCTGCGGGTATCACCCGGATTGGCACCGGGCGCCCGGGCCCGGGCGGGTCCGGCGGCGATTTCCAGTTCGGGGTTGGGAAAGGCGGAAGCGCTCTCCACGGCGGCCCGGGCGGACTCCACCTGGTCCCGGCTGGCCAGGACGGCCCGGCTGGATTGCCGCGCCAGCTGGAGCAACTCGTCCAGTGTGAGGGCTGCCTGCCCCCAGGACAATCCTGAAAACAGCAAGGGAAGGGTGACCAGCAGATATTTGATTTTCATGAGCGGTGTTCAGCAAGGGGCATGCCATCTGACAGCTAGCCGTCAGGTTGCATTTTACTCGCCGTCAGCTTGCGGTCAGGTTTGATCATAATCGGGTACAAAAAAGGCATAAACCGCACAAACGCTCACAAATCATCTGTTTTATCCGAAGTTTTTTTGTGATATTTGGGCTTACCGGCGCTTTGTGTAACGCACCAATCCGGTGCGTTTTCGTCCCAGGAAAGGGCAAAGTTCCTGGGCTATAATTCCCCGCTCCCCCACTTACGCTGCACTGCATCATGCGCCCCTTGCTTCAACGCTTTTCCCTGTTCGTTTCCCTCCTCGTCATTGCCGCCACGGCCACCGCCCAGCAGCTTCCCATTCCGCCGTCCCTGGCCGCCAATTCCTGGCTGTTGCTGGAATTCGGCTCCGGCCAGGTGCTGACCGCCGAGAAGCCCGACGAGCGCATCGAGCCCGCCTCCCTGACCAAGCTGATGACGGCCTACCTGACCTTCTCGGCCATCAAGCAGAAGACCATCGCCCTCAACCAGGCGGTGCCCGTCTCCGAGAAGGCCTGGCGGACCGGCGGCTCCAAGATGTTCATCCGGGTCGGTACCCAGGTGCCGGTAGAAGACCTGATCAAGGGCATGGAAATCCAGTCCGGCAACGACGCCTGCATCGCCCTGGCCGAAGCCGTCGCCGGCAGCGAAGAGAACTTCGCCCAGATGATGAACAAGGAGGCCCAGCGCCTGGGCATGAAGAACACCCACTTCATGAACGCCACCGGCCTGCCCGATCCCCAGCACTACACCACGGCCCGGGACCTCTCCATCCTGGCCTCCGCCCTGGTCCGGGACTTCCCCGAGGAGTACGCCAAGTACTACTCCATGAAGGAATTCCGCTACAACAACATCAACCAGCCCAACCGTAACCGTCTGCTCTGGCTCGACCCCACCGTGGACGGCATGAAGACCGGCCACACCGACGCCGCCGGCTACTGCCTGATCGGCTCCGCCAAGCGCGGCCCGCGCCGCCTGATTTCGGTGGTCCTCGGCACCAACTCCGACGCCGCCCGCACCAGCGAATCCCTGAAGCTCCTCAACTGGGGCTACCAGTTCTACGACGCGGTCCAGCTCTACGGCGCCAACCAGCCGGTGTCCAACCTGCGGGTCTGGAAGGGTGCCGAGAACAACCTGAAGGCCGGCTTCACCCAGGACCTCGTCGTCGCCGTGCCCAAGGGCTATGCCGACAAGGTGAAGGCCGAGTTCGTCCCCCAGCAGCCGCTGATCGCCCCCATTTCCCAGGGCCAGAATGTCGGCACCGTGAAGGTGACCATCGACGGCAAGCCCTACGGCGACTACCCGGCGGTGGCCCTGGAGAACGTTACGCTGGCCGGCTTCTTCGGCCGCCTGTGGGACACCATCCGCCTGTGGTTCGCCTAAACTGAATTGGATAAGACTCCTTTCCCCGGGACAGCCATGAGCCCCTACGTCGCCGATCCGGTTTACCTGAACGGCCGCTTCATCCCCTTGGCCGAGGCGAAGATTTCGCCCCTGGACCGGGGTTTCCTGTTCGGGGACGGGGTCTATGAGGTCATTCCGGTGTATTCCCACCGGCCTTTCCGCCTGGGCGAGCATCTGCGCCGCCTACAGGCCAGCCTGGACGGCATCCGCCTCCCCAATCCCCTGACTACTGAGGAATGGGAGGCCGTCGTCCAGCGCCTGGCCGCCGACGCCCCCTTCGAGGACCAGGGCATCTACCTCCAGGTGAGCCGGGGTGCCGACCTGAAGCGGGACCACGTCTTCCCCCATGGCGTTGCGCCCACCGTCTTTGCCTTCAGCTCGCCCCTGGTGACGCCGACCGCCGCCGTGCGGGAGAAGGGCGTCGCCGCCATCACCGCCGAGGACAACCGCTGGCTGCGCTGCGACCTCAAGGCCGTCTCCCTACTGGCCAATGTGCTGTTGCGCCAGGCCGCCGAGGACGCCGGCTGTGCCGAGGCCATCCTGATCCGGGACGGCTTCATGAAGGAGGGCTCGGCCTCCAGCATCTTCCTGGTCAAGGACGGCGTTCTGCTGGCGCCGCCCAAGAGCCATCTCATGCTGCCCGGCATCACCTACGACGTGGTGCTGGAACTGGCGGACCGCCACGAGCTGCCGGTCCAGATGCGGGAAATCCCGGTGGCGGAACTTCGGGCCGCCGACGAAATCTGGATGACTTCATCCACCAAGGAAATACTTGCCATCACCACCCTCGACGGCGCCCCCGTCGGCAAAGGCCTACCGGGCCCGGTGGGCATCGAAATGTGGCAGTGGTACCAACGCTTCAAATCCACGGTAATGCGCCATGGCTGACAAAGAATCCCTCATCGAATACCCGAGCGCCTTTCCCATCAAGATCATGGGCATGGCGGAAGGCTCCCTGGCCCAGGCCGTCCTGGAAATCGTCATCCGCCACGACCCGGATTTCGACGGCGCCACCATGGAAATGCGCGCCAGCTCCGGCGGCAAGTACGTGAGCCTGACCTGCACCGTCACCGCCACCTCCCGGGAACAACTGGACAACCTCTATCGGGAATTGACCGGACACCCCCTGGTCAAGGTAGTGCTGTGAGCTACCGAGCAGGGGCCCCGCTTCGCGGGGATGCGAGCACGGCGAACGGCACTGGCCGCCGACACCTTGGCACTGACAGCTTCCCCTGCCGG
>DASRUX010000014.1:0-9968 GCA_035655235.1 Rhodocyclaceae bacterium
TCCAGGGTGATCTCGGCATCGGGCTGGAGCTGGGTGCGGGCGCGGACGGCGGCCAGGAATTGGTCGATGGCGTCCGGCGACAGGAGGCTCGGCGTGCCTCCCCCGAAGAAGATGCTCACCACCGGCCGGCCCCAGATCAGGGGCAGGGCCGATTCCAGGTCGGCCACAAGGGCGGAAATATAGTCCTTCTCCGGCACTTCCCCCTTGGCCTCGTGGGAATTGAAGTCGCAATAGGGGCATTTGCGCACGCACCAGGGCACATGCACGTACAGGGACAAGGGCGGGGAGACGCGGAATTCCAGGGGGGCCGCCGCCTTGTGGGCGGGGGCGATGGGGATGATGCGGGTCACGGCTTGGTTACAGGGACTTCAGTTTCTCCGCCAGGATGCCCATGGCGATGCCCCGGTGGGAGATGCGGTTCTTCAGTTCGGCCCCCAGTTCGGCGGCGGTCTTGCCGTATTCCGGCACGAAGAAGAGGGGATCGTAGCCGAAGCCGCCCTCGCCCTGGGCCGCCGGGAGAATCTCGCCCTGCCAGTCGCCCTCGGCGATGATGGGCCGGGGATCGTCGGCGGAACGGACCAGGACCAGGGAGCAGACGAAATGGGCCTTGCGGTTGCTTTGGCCGGCCAGGGCGGCCAGGAGTTTCTCGTTGTTGCGGGCGTCGGACTTGGGCTCGCCGGCATAGCGGGCCGACTGCACGCCGGGGGCGCCCCCCAGGGCCTCGACGCAGAGGCCGGAATCGTCGGCCAGGGCCGGCAGGCCGGTGGCCTGAGCCGCGTGGCGGGCCTTGGCCAGGGCGTTTTCGACGAAGGTGCAGTGGGGCTCTTCGGCCTCCGGTACCCCCAGTTCGCCCTGGGTGACCACGTCGAAGCCCAGGGGCGCCATCAGGGCCTGGAGTTCCTTGACCTTCTTGGCGTTGTTGGAGGCGAGGACGAGCTTCTTCATGATGCCAGGGCGGTCTCTTGCAGGGCCACCAGGCGGCGGATGCCGGCTTCGGCCATATCGAGCAGTGTGTTCATCTCGGTCCGGGTGAAGGGCTCCCCTTCGGCGGTGCCCTGGACTTCGACCAGACCGCCCTTGCCGGTCATGATGACGTTCATGTCGGTGTCGCAGCCGGAATCCTCCGGGTAGTCCAGGTCGAGGACCGGGGTGCCCTGGAAAATGCCCACCGAGATGGCGGCCACATGGTCGCGCACCGGGTTGGCGGGCAGCTTGCCGGCGGCCACCAGCTTCTCGCAGGCGTCGTAGAGGGCGACCCAGGCGCCGGTGATGGAGGCGCAACGGGTGCCGCCGTCGGCCTGGAGCACATCGCAGTCCAGGGTGATCTGGCGTTCGCCCAGGGCAGTCAGGTCGGTGACGGCACGGAGCGACCGGCCGATGAGGCGCTGGATTTCCTGGGTGCGGCCGGTCTGCTTGCCCTTGGCGGCTTCCCGGGCGGTGCGGGTGTGAGTGGAGCGGGGCAGCATGCCGTATTCGGCGGTCACCCAGCCCTGGCCTTTGCCCCGCAGGAAGGGCGGCAGGGATTCTTCCACAGAGGCGGTGCACAGCACCTTGGTGTCGCCCATCTCGATGAGTACGGCGCCTTCGGCGTGGCGGGTGAAATTGCGGGTGATGCGGACGGCGCGGAGCTCATCCGGCTGGCGCTGGCTTGGGCGCATGGGGATTCCTTACTTTTTGGGGTTGTACTTGTCGATGGCGGTCCGAATTTCGGCGATGGCCTTTTCGATCTCATCGTCGGAAAGTTCCGTCTTGTAGCCCGGGTTGCGGCCGAATTCGTCGAAGCGGGTGGTGACTTCGTTGAGGGCCATGGTCTGGGTGGAAATGGAGCTCTGGGCCTCGTCCTGGTAGCTCTCTTCCCAGCGCACGGCGACCACGGAAAGATTGTCGCCGTGGGCGCCGGCCTTGGTTTCGGCCTGGGTGAGCAGGGTGGGCACGGTGTTCATCAGGTTGCTGCCCTTCAGGGCCACCGCCATCATGTCGCCGGAGAGCACGCCCCACAGGCCGTCGGTGCACAGCAGGAGGCAGTCGCCCTTCTCCAGCAAGGTTTTCCGGGAGAAGTCGATTTCCGGCGGCAGGTCCAGGCTGCCCAGGCAGCTGTAGATCTTGTTGCGGTCCGGGTGGGTGGCTGCCTGGGCCTCGCTGATGACGCCCTCCTCGATCAGGAGCCGCACCCGGGAATGGTCCCGGGTCTGGGCGATGACCTTGCCGTTGCGCATGAGGTAGAGGCGGGAGTCGCCGACGTGGGCCCAATAGGCGATGTTGTCCTGGATGATGCAGGCCACGCAGGTGGTGCGGGGAGAATCCTTCAGCTTGTGCTTGTTGGAATAGTCGATGATGGCGTGGTGGGCATTGGTGATGCCCTTCTGCAGAAAGCGGAACGGATCGTCGAGGCTCGGGGTAGCTTCCCGCTGGAAGGTGTCGGTCAGGGTCTGGACCGCGATCTGGGAGGCGATCTCGCCGTAGAAGTGGCCGCCCATGCCGTCGGCGACCACCATGAGGAGCGCCTCCCGGGAATAGCAGTAGGCGATCCGGTCTTCGTTGTTTTCGCGGCCGCCCTGGCGGCTTTCCTGGTAGATGGTGAATCTCATTTGGCGGCGGATTTCTTCAGTTTGCCCATGACACGCTCAAGCCAGCTGGGCGGGGTGGTGGGCGGGGTCGGGGTAAGGGCGGCGATCAGCGCCTTCTGCAGGGCGAAGACGCTCTGGGGGCGCTCCATGTGGTCCAGCTTGAGGCACCAGTCGATGATCTCCAGCAGGCGCTCGGAATACTGGCCGGACCAGCGCACCATGGCCGGGGCCAGCTGATCCTTTTCCACCCGCTGGTCGGCGGCCTGGGGGGCGCTGCCGGCCAGGCAGGCGTACATGGAGGCGCCGACGCTGTAGATGTCGCTCCAGGGGCCCAGGTCCTTGCGGGTGTGGTAGTGCTCCGGCGAGGCGAAACCCGGGGTGTACATGGGCTTCAACATGGGCTGGTCGGTGGCCAGGGTCTGGCGGGCGGCGCCGAAGTCGATGAGCACCGGCGTGTTGTCGGTGCGCAGGTAGATGTTGGAAGGCTTGAGGTCCAGGTGCAGGAGCTTGTGGGCATGGACTTCCCGCAGGCCGTTCAACATGCGGGTGAAGACGCCCCGGATGAAACGTTCGGAAATATGTCCCTGGTGCTTCTGGATGAACTCTTGCAGGGTGCGGCCATGCTCATATTCCATCACCATATAGACCGTGTCGTTGGCCCGGAAGAAATTGAGCACCCGGATCACATTGGGGTGGGACAGGCGGGCCAGGGCCCGGCCTTCCTCGAAGAAGCACTTCATGCCGTAGCGGAAGGCGCCCTGGTGTTCCGGGGTGATGACCGGCTTGATTTCCCCCTCGCCCCGCAGGGCCAGGCTGTTGGGGAGATATTCCTTGATGGCCACCTGCCGGCCCCGGGGATCGTTGGCCAGATAGACGATGGAAAACCCCCCCAAGGAGAGCTGGCGCTCGATCAGGTATTCTTCGAGCTGGAATCCGTTCGGCAGGGCGTGGTTGGCTTGTTGCGCCATCAAGGTCGCAGGTATGATCGCAATTCCAACCATTTTCAGGGCTGCCGCCCCGGCTGTAAAGCCGAGTCCGCCTTTTTCGCCATGATCTACAGCATGACCGGCTACGCAGCCAAAACCCGTGATTTCGAGCGGGGAACGCTGCATCTCGAACTCAAAAGCGTCAATTCCCGCTACCTGGATCTTCATTTCCGCATCGGCGAGGAGTTGCGCGCCCTGGAAATGCCCCTGCGGGAGCTGCTGTCCGGCCGCCTGTCCCGGGGCAAGGTGGAATGCCGCCTGTCCTACAACGCCGCCGCCGCCCGGGCCGACCAGCTGGTCATCAACCACGAGCTGCTGACCACCCTGCAGAGCCTGGAAGCCCAGGTGCGCTCCCAGATGCCCCACGCCGCCGCCCTGTCGGTGAACGAAGTCCTGCGCTGGCCCGGCATCTTCGGCGAACAGGCAGTGGATTTCGCCGCCCTCACCGCCGCCGTCCTGGAAATGGCCCGGGAAGCCCTCACCGACTTCACCGCCACCCGTGGCCGGGAGGGCGACAAGCTGGGCGCCATGATCCTGGAGCGGGTTGCCCGCCTGCGGGAAATCGTCAAGACCGTGGCGCCGCGCATCCCCGAGGCCCAGGCCCTGTTCACCGAGAAGCTCAAGCAGCGCCTGCAGGATGCCCTCAATGCGGTGAGCGACGACCGCGTCCTCCAGGAGGTGGCCGTCTTCGCCACCCGCATCGACGTGGCCGAGGAGCTTTCCCGCCTCACTGCCCACCTGGATGAGGTGGAGCGGGTCATCAAGCACGGCGGCTCCTGCGGCAAGCGCCTGGATTTCCTCATGCAGGAACTCAACCGGGAAGCCAATACCCTGGGCTCCAAGTCGGCGGTTACCGAAGTCTCCCAGGCTTCCATGGAAATGAAGCTGCTCATCGAGCAGATGCGGGAACAGATCCAGAACCTGGAGTAAGGCCCCATGTCCGGTACCCTTTACATCGTCGCGGCCCCGTCCGGCGCTGGCAAGACCACCCTGGTCCGCCGTCTCCTGGCGAACGAGCGCGGCGTCTGCCTGTCCATTTCCTATACCACCCGGGCGCCACGCCCCGGTGAGGAAGACGGCCGGGAATACCATTTCGTCACGGTCGAAACCTTCCGTTCCATGATCGACAAGGGGGATTTCCTGGAGTGGGCCGAAGTGCATGGCAACTTCTACGGCACCTCCAAGCGCTGGATCAGCGACCAGATGGCCGGCGGCAGCGATGTCCTGCTGGAGATCGACTGGCAGGGCGCCCAGCAGGTGCGGGGCATCTTCCCGGAGGCGATCGGCATCTTCATCCTGCCCCCGTCCCTGGAGGAACTGGAGCGCCGCCTCACCGGCCGGGGCACCGACAGCCGGGAGGTCATCGACCGCCGCCTGGCCGCAGCCCAGGCCGAGATGCGGCATGTGGGCGAATTTGACTATGCTATTATTAACGACGATTTGGAGCGGGCGCTGGACGATTTGCGTTCCATCCTGAGCGCCTCCCGCCTGCGCCTGAAGGCCCAGCGGGTTCGCCACGCCGCCCTGTTCGACCGACTGATCAACTGATCTTCAGCTAATTTTACGAATTCCGAGGTTTGCAATGGCTCGCATCACCGTCGACGACTGCCTGAAAAGAATCCCCAACCGTTTCCAGATGACCCTGGCCGCCACCTTCCGTGCCCGCCAGATCGCCAATGGCGCCACCCCCCTGGTTGACCCCGAAAAGGACAAGCCGACCGTCGTCGCCCTGCGCGAGATGGCCATCGGCAAGGTGGGCCTGGAAGTCCTGAACCGCGGCCAGGCGTAATCCGAGCCGGGTGGTGAAGCCGGATGGATGCCCCGTTGCCTCCCCCCTCTTCGCCCCTACCCACGGATGACCCGGCCTACCGGGTCTTCCTCGACAGCCTCGACTACCTCACCCCCGCCGAGGTAGAGCGCATCCAGGATGCCTACGCCTGCGCGGCGAAGGCCCACGCCAACCAGAAGCGCCTTTCCGGCGAAGCCTATATCACCCACCCCCTGGCGGTGGCCGGCGCCGTGGTCGAATGGCGCATGGACGCCGAAGCCGTCCAGGCCGCCCTCCTCCACGACGTGCTGGAGGACACCGGCGTCACCAAGCGGGAGCTGACCGACCGCTTCGGCCGGGAAGTGGCCGAACTGGTGGACGGCCTCTCCAAGCTCGACAAGATCGAATTCGCTTCCTATCAGGAAGCCCAGGCGGAAAACTTCCGCAAGATGCTGATGGCCATGGCGCGGGACCTGCGCGTGGTGCTCATCAAGCTGGCCGACCGCCACCACAACCTGTCCACCATGTCCGCCATCCGGCCGGACAAGCGCCGCCGCATCGCCAACGAGACCCTGGAGATCTACGCGCCCATTGCGCTGCGCCTCGGCCTCAACAAGCTCTACCGGGAACTGCAGGACATCTCCCTGCAGCTCATCCATCCCCAGCGCGCCCATGTCCTGGCCAAGGCCATGAAGGCGGCCCGGGGCAACCGGCGGGAGCTCTTGTCCAAGATCGTGGACAGCATCAACGGCAAGCTGCGGGATGCGGGCATCCAGGCGGAAGTGTTCGGCCGGGAGAAGAGCCTCTACTCCATCTACCGCAAGATGAAGGACAAGCACCTGTCCTTCTCCCAGGTGCTGGACATCTACGGCTTCCGGGTGGTGGTGAAGAACGTGCCCACCTGCTACCTGGCCCTGGGGGCGCTCCATTCCCTCTACAAGCCGGTGCCGGGCAAGTTCAAGGACTACATCGCCATTCCCAAGGCCAACGGCTACCAGTCCCTGCACACCACCCTCATCGGCCCCTACGGCACGCCGGTGGAAGTCCAGATCCGCACCGAGGAAATGCACCACGTCGCCCAGGAAGGCATCGCCGCCCACTGGCTCTACAAGGACACCGAGCAGAGCGGCGCCGACCTCCAGATCAAGACCCACAAGTGGCTCCAGTCCCTGCTGGAGATGCAGAGCGGCGACTCCTCCGAGTTCTTCGAGAACGTCAAGATCGACCTCTTCCCGGACGAGGTGTACGTCTTCACCCCCAAGGGCAAGATCATGGCCCTGCCCCAGGGCGCCACGGTGGTGGATTTCGCCTACGCGGTCCATACCGACATCGGCCACCACTGTACGGCGGCCCGGGTGAATCACGAGCTGGCGCCGCTGCGCTCGGTGCTTCGCAACGGCGATATGGTGGAAATCATCACCTCGCCCCACGCCAGCCCGAACCCGTCCTGGCTGTCCTATGTGAAGACCGGCCGGGCCCGCAGCAAGATTCGCCACTTCCTGCGCACCATGCAGAACGAGGAATCCGCCGAGCTGGGCGAACGCCTCCTCAACCAGGAGCTGCTGGCCCTGGGCGTGGTGCCCGCCACCATCCCGCCCGAGGTCTGGGAGCAACTGGTCAAGGCCAGCGGCCATCGGTCCCTCCAGGAGGTCTATAGCGACATCGGCCTGGGCAAGCGCCTCCCCTCGGTCATGGCCCGCCGGCTGCTGGCCCGGGACGACGCGGCCGCCCCCGAAACGACCGTCGCCCTCGCCATCCACGGCACCGAGGGCGTCGCCATCCAGCTGGCCCGCTGCTGCCAGCCCATCCCGGGCGACCCTATCATCGGCTCCATCAAGAAGGGCCACGGCCTCGTCATCCACACCCACGACTGCCCGGTGATCCGGAAATCCAGGTCCAACGATCCCCAGAAGTGGATCGACGTGGAATGGGCGCCGGAAGAGGGCAAGCTCTTCGACGTACGCATCAAGGTCGAGGTCAAGAACACCCGCGGCGTGCTGGCCCAGGTGGCCTCCGCCATCGCCGAGGCCGGCTCCAACATCGAGCACGTCGCCATGGACGCCCATCCGGAGCACCTTTTCACCTCCCTGAGCTTCACCATCCAGGTCGCCAACCGGGTCCATCTGGCCCAGGTCATGCGAGGGATGCGGCATATTCCCGAGGTCACCCGGATCACCCGCGACCGCGGCCTGGCCGAATGAGGATACTGGTCCTCGGGTCCGGTGTCGTCGGCACGGCCAGTGCCTGGTATCTCGCCCGCGCCGGCCACGAAGTGACGGTGGTGGATCGCCAGCCCGGCTCCGGACTGGAAACCAGCTTCGCCAACGGCGGCCAGATTTCCGTCTCCCACGCCGAGCCCTGGGCCAATCCCCACGTCCTGCCCAAGGCCCTCAAATGGCTGGGGCGGGAAGATGCCCCGCTCCTCTTCCGCTGGCGCCTGGACCCGGCCCTGTGGCGCTGGATTATGCGCTTCCTGGTCCAGTGCCTGCCCGGCAACACCCGGGCCAACATCCGCTCCATCGTCTCCCTGGCCCTCTACAGCCGCTCCTGCCTCCAGGCCCTGCGCCGGGAGGTGGATCTGGACTACGACCACCTGGAACGGGGCATCCTGCATATCTACACGGACCAGGACGAATTCGCCGGGGCGGTGAAGGCCGCCCGGCTCATGGCCGAGTTCGGCCTGGAGCGGGAGCCCATCGACGCCGAACGCTGCGTCCAGATCGAGCCGGCCCTGGGCCGCATCCGCCATATGCTGGTGGGGGGCGACTACACGGCGGGGGATGAATCCGGCGACGCCCACAAATTCACCCGCCACCTAGCCGAAAAGGCCGCCGAACGGGGCGTCACCTTCCGCTATGGCCTGGCGGTGGAGCAACTGGCCACTGCCGGTGGCCAGATCGCCGGGGTGGTGGCGAAGGGCGAGCGGGGCGGCGAACTCCTCACCGCCGACGCCTACGTGGTCTGCCTGGGCAGCTATTCACCCCTGCTGGCGAGGCCCGTCGGCGTCTATCTTCCGGTCTATCCCGCCAAGGGCTATTCGGCCACCATTCCGCTCTCCGAGGCGAGCATCGCCCCGACGGTGAGCCTCACCGACGACGAGCACAAGCTGGTCTTCTCCCGCCTGGGGCAGCGCCTGCGCATCGCCGGCACGGCGGAATTCAACGGCTACAACCTGGACCTGAACCACGTCCGCTGCCAGGCCCTTCTGCGCCGGGTCAGCCAGCTCTTCCCCGACCTGCGGCCGGCGGGCGATCCCGAGCTGTGGACCGGCCTGCGGCCCGCCACGCCCTCCAACGTGCCCATCATTGGGCGCAAGGTTTATCCCAACCTGTGGTTCAACACCGGCCACGGCACCCTGGGCTGGACCATGGCCTGCGGGTCGGGGGCGGCATTGGCGGAGCTGATGTCGGGAAGGCGGCCGGAGGTGGAGTTTCCGTTTATCTGAGGTTGGGGGTGAGTGGCGCCACTCGGACCTAACCGGAAGATGGTGTCTTGGATAAACGGACGTTCACCAACGTCGGAGGTAATCAGCCGCCGGAACGCCGGGTTATTGAGCGGTCGGGTTGGGCGTCATTCGGCCAAAGCCTTTTTGGAGCGCGTAAATGAAAGTACTACTTTCTCGCCACTGCGCCACTTTAAAAGGTATATCGCTTCGAATAAAATTCCCGGCTGGCTTTTGCAGGTGATCTTGAAGCACTCCACGTCGTCGGTGAATTGATGAAACCAGCCGATGTAGTCCACAAGGTAGAAGCCCAATCTAGATCGCTCATTAATGCCGAATTTATCTTCTATCAGTGAACCAAACTCGAAACTCCAGTTTCCGATCAGATGCAGGTCGATTATTGGGGCGCACAGAATATCTTCCGAGGCTTGCGAAATACTAAGGTAGTTTGACGAAAGGGAAATGAGTTCCTCTTCGTTGGTTAGCTCACGGCCAACTGCGTCCATGTACCCGGCCAGATACATCGTATGCTCAGGAATGGAGAATGTAGGTTCGGTCATATTCTGCGCTCTATGACGCCCAACGATGAAAGTAACCGGCTGCCGCGCAAGGCGGCTAGCTAAAACGACGACGGTTTCCGGCAGTCCGCTTGACTGGATTGCTAGCCGGCGCGCACCAATGATTGTGTTGTACTTCAATATTGAAACTATGCGGCATGGGCTTCACGATATTTGGTTCGGTATCTGTGATAGGGGAAGCGAGGGCGTTCATTCCAATACTTGTTTACATCGGATGGCGTTTCGAGTAGCAATAGATCGTGGTGATTAAAGTCTCTAAATATATCGCCTGATAGCTCGCTTTCCGAGATTACCGAAATCCGTTCATTACCAATTAGTCTCTGCAATTCCTCGGCGGCCTCTTTGCATGTGAATGCAAAATACAGTTGTTCCGCCTCGGTAGCTTTCACCAGAATTAGAGAAGCATGCCACTGTGGAAATTCAGGGATCAAAAACGGGCTGACCAGAAAGTATAGATTCTTCTTGCTTCTAAAACATAACTTACGAACCAAGGCTCGGAACATATGGCTGCTAACGATGAAAGTAACCGGACGCCGCGCGAGGCGGCCAGAGGAAGTCTAAAGGCAGGTGTTCGGCGGTCCGGTTGTCTGGCTTGTTAGGTGCCATCAAGACCTCGCGCTTTGGATT
>DASRUX010000015.1:0-16339 GCA_035655235.1 Rhodocyclaceae bacterium
AATGCTTGGTTTCGTTGGGAATTTTCGCCGTCGGATATCAGTGGCCGCCACAAATTTTTGTAATTTGTGACACTAATAAAATTGATTGGCTCGGGTGTGTATTTGGCTCCGAGGTCGGCAGTTTCAACACTCCTTCCACCGAACAACGCCTTCGACTTACGATATTTGAAAGGCACACTGCTTATGATTCCCTCGTCCTGCGCGTACTCATACAGATGAACGATGGCCGCTTTTGCCACGTTCCAGGAACGTCCTTTGAGGGGCGGTTTGTTCTGGAACTCGCCAGTCGTCCGAACCGTGTAATACAGGTCCAGATCTTTCTTGGTAGCTTGCTGCCAAGTCTTTCCCTGCGCCTGCATAAACCTGATAAAGACAGCAACTTGGGTTGCGTAGGTTTTCCAGGTCTTGGAGCTCCCCCGACGGGGACCTAGCAGGTAATTGCAAAACCCCTCAAGCTCGGTGCTCGGCAGGTAGTCATCGCCCAAGAAGAAAGGACGACCAGTTGGTACTACCGCATTCCTGAGGAGTGCCTGGAATTGAGAACGCTCTGCCAGGGGTAGTTGATTGAATATCTCTTTGTCGAAATAGAACAACTCAGCCACAGACACCTCCTCAGAATGCAACTATTGAGACTGATTATATATGCGCTTTATGTACTGTAAGAACAAAAAAATAGGGGCATACCCCCCTGCATTGAAACCAATGCGACACATTCAACAATATCGCATAACGACCAGGTTGCCCAGGACGATGCCGTGCTTGTGGCCCAGGCCCGAGCGGGGCAGGATCATGGCCGCCAGGCCGGGATCGGCCAGGTGGATGGCAATGCCGGTGGGGATCAGGGTGGTGGTACCCGGCTCGATGCGCAGGGTCGCCTCGATGCAGGCCCGCAGGTCGAGGCCGGCGGAACCCGGGGTGGCGTAATGGGGCGGGGAGTCCTTGAGACGGTTGTCGAGAATTTTGACGTCGATACGATGCATCAGTGTTTTCCTGTCATGGCTGCGATGTGTTCGATGAGCTGCCGGGCGAGGACCGACTTGGGAGCGGGCGTCAGGGGATGGACGCCGGCATCGTCGAAGAGGATGAGCCGGTTGTCCTCGCCGCCGAAGCCTTCCTGGATCAGGTTGCCGGCAATCAACGGAATATTCTTCTTGCGGCGCTTGGTCTGGGCGTACTCTTCCAGATTCTGGCTTTCCGCCGCGAAGCCAACGCAGAACGGCCCCGCAGGCAGGCTCGCCACCGCGGCCAGGATATCGGGGTTCTCCACCAGCTGGATGGCCGGCATGCCCCCCTCGTCCTTTTTCATCTTCTGTTCGGCGGCATTGGCCACCCGGTAATCGGCCACCGCGGCCACGCCGATGAAGATGTGGGCATCGCCAACCCGCTCCATCACCGCCCGGTGCATGTCGAGGGCGCTCCTTACATTAATGCGGTCGACGCCCTGGGGCGCGGGCAGGCTCACCGGCCCAGATACCAGGGTCACTTCCGCCCCGGCATGCCGGGCAGCCCGGGCCACGGCATAGCCCATCTTGCCGGAAGACAGGTTGGTGATGCCCCGCACCGGGTCGATAGCTTCGAAGGTGGGGCCGGCGGTGATCAATACTTTCTTGCCGGCCAAGTGCTTGGGGGTGAAGAAGGCGATGACCTCCTCCAGGATTTCCTCCGGCTCCAGCATGCGGCCGGCGCCGGTCTCGCCACAGGCCTGGTCGCCGCAGCCGGGCCCCAGGAGGCTGATGCCGTCGGCGCGAAGCTGGGCAGCGTTCCTCTGGGTGGCGGGGTTCTCCCACATCTGGCGGTTCATGGCCGGCGCCACCAGCAGGGGGCAGTCCCGGGCCAGGACCAGCGTGGAGAGAAGATCGTTGGCCAAGCCGTTGGCCACCCGGGCAATGAAATCGGCGGAAGCCGGCGCCACCAGGATGCAATCCGCCGACCGGGAAAGGTCGATGTGGGCCATGTTGTTGGGCATGCGGGCGTCCCACTGATCTGTATACACCGGATTGCCGGACAGGGCCTGGAAGGTCACCGGGGTGACGAAGTGGGTCGCCGCCTCCGACATGGCCACCTGCACCTCAGCCCCCTGCTTGCCCAGCAGCCGCACCAGCTCGGCCGCCTTGTAGGCCGCGATGCCGCCGGTCACCCCGAGGACGATACGCTTTCCCTGCAATTCCATTGTCATTGCCGCTAGAATTTGAACTTGGTCATTCTACTGGAAATCCCATGGCGATCACCGACTGGCCGGAGGGCGAGCGCCCCCGGGAAAGGCTGCTCCGGCATGGCCCGGAGGCCCTATCCGATGCGGAGCTGCTGGCCATCTATCTAAGGGTCGGCGTGCGCGGCAAGAGCGCCGTCGATCTGGCCCGGGATTTATTAATGCGCTTCGACGGCAATCTGGGCTCTCTCGCCGAAGCGCCGCTCCAGCGCCTGGCCGAGGTTTCAGGCATCGGCATCGCCAAGGCAGCCCAGTTGAAGGCCAGTTTCGAACTATCCCGCCGGGCGCTGGCCCAGGAGATGACGGACCGGGATGCCTTCACCAGCCCCGGTGCCGTCCGCCAGTGGCTGAAGCTCAAGCTCGCCGGCCGGCCCCACGAAGTCTTCATGGCCCTGTGGCTGGATGCCCAGAACCGGCTCATCCTGGCCCAGGAGTTATTTATAGGGACGCTTTCCCAAACCAGCGTTTACCCCCGGGAGGTGGTCAAAGCGGCCCTATCCCATAATGCAGCTTCCGTCATCCTGGCCCATAATCACCCTTCCGGCGTGGCCGAGCCGTCCCGGGCCGACGAACTCCTGACCCGTGCCCTGAAAGACGCTCTGGCCCTGGTGGATGTTAAGGTTCTGGACCATTTCGTGGTGGCCGGGAATGCCCCTCCCCTGTCCTTCGCGGAACGCGGTCTTCTATGACGATGCAAAAAGCACTTGAAAGAAGCAGTGGTTTTTCGTTAAAATCGCGGGCTTTCTTCTAGCGAATTCTGGAGCACCAATCATGGCGCGAGTCTGCCAAGTGACGGGCAAGAGCCCGATGGTTGGGAACAACGTTTCCCACGCCAATAACAAAACGAAGCGCCGCTTCCTGCCGAATCTGCAGTACCGCCGCTTCTGGGTCGAGAGTGAAAACCGCTTCGTGCGCCTGCGCGTTTCCAACGCCGGCCTGCGCGTCATCGACAAGAACGGCATCGATTCCGTTCTGGCCGACCTGCGCGCCCGTGGCGAAATCTGACGTTTAAGGAAGGAATAGCAAAATGGCTAAAGGCGGTCGCGAGAAAATCAAGCTGGAGTCCACTGCCGGCACCGGTCACTTCTACACCACCTCCAAGAACAAGCGTACTACGCCTGAGAAGCTGGAGATGATGAAGTACGACCCGAAGGCCCGTAAGCATGTGGCCTACAAGGAAGTGAAGCTGAAGTAAGCTTCTCTCCCCTGAAAAAGCAAACCCGCCTTCCGGCGGGTTTTGTTTTTGGGCTTTCGGAAAGCCTCCCTTTTCAGGACTTCCGCTTCCACAGCCAGACGGCGAATCCGACGAAGCCGGCAAAGACGAAGAAGGACCAGTTGGCCATGGACAGGCCAAGGAACTCCCACTCCCGGGAGGTGCAGAAGCCGGTCGCCATGAACAGGGATGGCCACTTCATGCCCAACCAGTCCACCAGGCGTTCGATGGCATTGGGGTCGGTGAAGCTGCATTCCGGCGCAAGCTCAGGATAAGCCTGCATCCAGCTCTGGTAGCCGGCCACCGCCACGCCACCCAGGCCAATCAGGCCGATCAGCCCAGCCCACAGCCGGCGCGCGCCCGGCAACAGGACTCCAACCAAGCCCACCGCCCCGATCACCAGATAAAGAACACGCTGAAAGATGCACAGGGGACAGGGGCTCAGCCGCCAGATGTCCTGCATCACCAGCCCGGCCACCACCAGCCCCACCGAGCCAACCCCGAGGACGGCGAACCAGGCCCGGTTCGGGAGGTCAAGCCACCGCATAGCTGCGCACCCGCAAGGAAATTTCACGCAATGGGCGGATGCCGGAAGCCTCGGCCCGCTGGCACCAGTCCTGCAAATCCTTCACCAGCTGTTCCCGGCTGGCGTTGGTGCGATTCCACAATTCCATCAGTTCGCCTCGCATGGCATACAAAGTCGCGAGAGGATAGCTTTGCGCCAGCATGGCGTCCAGCCTGGTGCGCAGCTCCCCGGGCAACTGCCGGGCATCGGCCGCCAGCCATCGCTTGAGGCCGGCGAATCGCTCCCGGTCCTGGAGCCTGGCCAGTTCCTCCCGGTAGACTTGCTTCATGGACTTGGCGTAGCTGGCCAGGACATCGTAGCGATGGGTAATCACCGCCTGCAGGGTCTCGAAATCCACCGCCGGCCGCAGGGCGCCCAGCTTCGGCGTAGGCGCCACCTTCTTCACCTTGGCGAGCCCTAGGCCGGCCAGGATGCGGATATACATCCAGCCGATATCGAATTCGTACCACTTGATGGAGAGCTTGGCCGAGGTGGCGAAGGAATGGTGGTTGTTGTGGAGTTCCTCGCCGCCGATCAGGATTCCCCAGGGAGAGAGATTCCGGGAAGCGTCGGCGCAGTCGAAATTGCGGTAGCCCCAGAAATGCCCGAGGCCATTGATGACCCCGGCGGCCCAGAAAGGAATCCAGACCATCTGCACGCCCCAGATCAGCCCCCCGGGCACAACGCCGAAGAGGGTTAGGTCGATGGCCAGCATGAGGGCGATGCCGTACTTCTGGAGGGGCGTGTAGACATGGCCTTCCAGCCAGTCATCCGGCGTCCCGTGACCGTAGCGCTCCAGGGTTTCCTGGTTCCTCGACTCCTTCACATACAGGAACACCCCGCCCCATAGGACCCGGTTGATGCCCAGCACCTGGGGGCTATGGGGGTCCTGCTCGGTTTCGCACTTGGCGTGGTGCTTGCGGTGGATGGCGGCCCACTCCTTGGTCACCATGCCGGTGGTCAACCACAGCCACAAGCGGAAGAAATGGGAGGGCAGCGGCTCCAAATCCAGGGCCCGATGGGCCTGGTGGCGGTGGAGAAAGATGGTCACCGACGCGATGGTGACATGGGTCATCCCGAGGGCGACCAGGACGTAGCCCCACCAGGACAAATCGAAGACACCGGAAAAGATACCCACAGAAAACTCCTTGACGTGAGCCGGACCATTCTACGGAAACGGGAAAACCTGCCTACCCTTTCGACAACATGGCTTTCATGGGTTTCGCGTCGCAGTTAAACTAGCGGTCATGAGTGCCCGCATCCTCCTCGTCGAAGACGACGAACGTCTGGCCGGACTGACCGCCGAATACCTTTCCCGCAACGATTTCACCGTCGCCATCGAAGGACGGGGCGACACGGCCGAGCAACGCATCATCGCCGAGCAGCCCGACCTGGTGATCCTCGACATCATGCTGCCCGGAAAGGACGGCTTCGAGGTCTGCCGGGCTGTCCGCCCCTCCTACCGGGGCGTCATCCTCATGCTCACCGCCCGGGACGAGGATTTCGACCAGATTCTGGGCCTGGAGATGGGGGCTGACGACTACATCGCCAAGCCCGTCCAGCCCCGCGTCCTGCTTGCCCGCATCAAGGCCCTGCTGCGCCGCATGCCGGGAGGCAACGAGCCGGCTGCCGGCAGCGCCGAAGAGAAGGTCTTTGGCCAGTTCCGCATCAGCCAGGCCACCCGGACCGCCACCCTGGGCGGCGAGGCCATCGATCTCACCACCGCCGAGTTCGACCTCCTCTGGCTCCTGGCCAGCCACGCCGGCAGTGTCCTGTCCCGCGACGACCTGCTCCAGGAACTGCGGGGCATCGGCTTCGACGGCCTGGACCGTTCCATCGACGCCCGCATCTCCCGGCTCCGCAAGAAGCTGAACGACGATCCGGAAAACCCCACCCGCATCAAGACTGTCCGTGGCAAAGGCTACCTCTTCAGCAAGCACGACTGGAACTGAGAACCGCGCCGACCGGGCCTCCGCCCCGGGACTGGTCCGTTCCCTCTTCCGGGTGTCGCTGCCGCGCTGGCGGGGCGGCCGCTACAGCCTGTCCAAGCTGTTCTTCAATTTCTACCTGCTGGCCATGGGCTCCTTCGTGGCCATCGCCTTCACCGCCGACTTCGTCATCTCCACCGCCCAGCGCGGCATTACCGACGACTACGCCCGGCGCTTCATGCACGGCACCATCACCCTCATCGAGGAAGAGCTTTTCCGCCATCCCCGCAGCCATTGGGATAAGGAAATCAAGGACCTCGACAGCAAGTTCTCCTACAAGCTGGACATCGTCGAACGCATGACCCTGGACCGGGTCCTGACGCCCACCCAGGTGCTCAAACTGGACGGCGGCGAAATTGCCATCGACCATGACGGCGAGGTGATGTACCACCGGCTGCGCAACACCAGCCAGGTGCTGGTGGTCGGCCCCCTGGCCGCCAACCGCAACCAGGAAATCACCGAGCGGGGCATTCCCCTCGACCTGCGGTTGCGGCTGCTGACCTGGAGCCTGATCGGGGTCATTTTCGGGGTCGCCCTGTGGTTCTGGGTGTGGCCGGTATGGCGGGACCTGGAAGCCCTGCGCCAGACCGCCCGCGCCCTGGGGGACGGCCATTTCGATTCCCGTTCCCCCGCCGCCCGCAGCCAGCTCTTCGCCCCCCTGGCCGATACCCTGAACGGCATGGCCGACCGCATCCAGCAGCTCATCGCCACCCACAAGGAACTCTCCAGCGGCATCTCCCACGAGCTGCGCACTCCGATTGCCCGGCTGCGCTTCGCCCTGGAGATGCTGGCCGAAACCGAGGAGCGGGAAGAGCGGGAACGCCTGTGGGCCATGATGGAAACCGACCTGGACGAACTGGACAACCTCATCGACTCCAGCCTCACCTACGCCCGCTTCGAGCGGGAGGCGCCGGCCCCCCACTTCACCAGCGTGCGCTTCGCCGCTTGGCTGCAGGAGGAGATCGATTCCGTCCGGCTTCTGGGCCGCCAACTGGAAATCTCCGTGGATGCCAGCTCCCTGCCGGAAGGCCTGGCCATCGACCTGGACCGGAAGGCCATGCCCTACGCCATCCGGAATCTGCTGCGCAACGCCATCAAGTACGCCAGCAAGCGCATCGCCATCACCGCCGAAATGCGGGACGGCCAGATCATGATCCATGTGGACGACGACGGCATCGGCATTCCGCCGGAAGAGCGGGAGCACATCTTCTCGGCCTTCACCCGCCTGGACCGTTCCCGGGATCGCTCCACCGGCGGCTATGGCCTGGGCCTCGCCATCGCCCGCCGGGTGATGGAACTCCACGACGGCACGGCCAACGCGGACGCCTCACCCATCCTGGGTGGCGCCCGCTTCACCCTGAGCTGGCCAGCCCACCAGTAAATACCGGGGATTTCTCCCCCAGTAACCGGTTTCACCCCCTTGTCACACAATGTCACATGGGAGCATGAACGGTTACGTTCTTGCCACTTTACCCAAACAGACTGCTCGCTTTCTTCTCCCTAGAATGCAACTCATCGACAAGGGCGAAACGCCCGATGAGGAACAAGAAAGTGAGCGAGACTTACCGCAAAGAATTTTTGGAAGCAGCCCGGCAATACCTGTTCGGGATGCTGTCGGCCGAATCCGCGGCTATCGGCATGTAAGCATGTCGGGGATGTTGGACATGGCGGCAGGGCACGAGCTTCCGATCAGCGAAACCATCGGCGTCTTCCTGGGTGTGACCGGGGTCGATTGGCTGGCTGACGGATACGCCGAACCGCTGAAGGCCGTTGCCTTTAGCCTGGTTGCCGGAACCGCCATCTTCCTGGCCCGCGAGTGGATGAAGAAGCGCCGATCCAAGGACTGAATGTTGTACCCCCCTCTCGAAATCCCCCTTTCGAGACCTCCCTGTTACCCCGCCGCCCGGCGGGGTTTTTTTTGCCTGGAATCTGGCGGGATCAGGCCGCCGGCGCGTTGAGGAAGCGAACCTCCCGCTGGGGGAAGGGAATCTCGATGCCCTTTTCCTTGAAGGCCCGCCACAGAGCCAGATTGACTTCGGAACGCACATTACCGATGCCGCCCTCCGGGTCGGAAATCCAGAAGCCCAGCTCCAGGTTGATGCTGCTGTCGGCGAACTGGCTGAGGAAAACCTGGGGCGCGGGGTCCGGCAGCACCCGCCGATGGGCCGCAGCCACCGCCGCCATGGTGGCCATGGCCTCGTCCAGGTCGGTATCGTAGGCCACGCCGACCACGGTGAAGACGCGCACCCGGGTATCGGAGAAGGACTGGTTCTGGACAATGTTGGACACCAGGGTCTCGTTGGGGACGATGAACTCGGTGCCGTTGCCGTTGCGCAGGACGGTGTAGCGGGTAGTGATCTGGGTGACCACACCGTTGGTATTGGCGTCCACCTGGACGATGTTGCCGATCCGGATAGAGCGATCCAGGAGGATGATGAAGCCGGAAACGTAGTTGCTGGCGATCTTCTGCAGGCCGAAACCCAGGCCGACGCCCAAAGCCCCCGTGAATACCGACAGGGCCGTCATGTCGATGCCGATAAGCGACAGGCTGAAGAGCATGGCCATCAGGGTCAATACCGCCTTGGCGACCCGCAGGGCGACGATGCGCACACTGGTATCCAGCCCGGCGATGCCCATGAGCCTGGCCTCCAGCAGCCCCGCCACCCAAAGGGCCAGCACCACGATGGCGAAAATGGTGACCACGCCGTGGATAATCATCCACAGCGTGATCTGCTGCTTGCCCACCGGCACCGCGACACTCTCCAGGGCGTCGATGACGAAGGGCGCCAGGTCGGTGATATAGAGGGCCAGGGAGCCCCAGATGATGAGAGTGAGGATGCGCTCGGAAGCCGCCAGCCAGGTAGCCGACGGGAAGGCGTAGCGCATCACATAGACGGTACTGCGCACCAGGGCCAAGGTGGACAGGAGCGGTATGGCCAGCCACAGTAGATTGACGTGGATGAAGTGGTGCAAGGCCAGTTGAGCCGTGCCCACCAGCACCACGGCCGTCAGCGGAAAAGCCAGGCGGGAGCTGGCGCTACGCAGGCGGCTGGCCTCCGGCCCGCGGGAGCGCTTGCGCCACCAGCGGCCCACCAGGGCGGCGATGCCCAGGCAAACCACCAGGGTAACCACCTGCCAGATGAAATTGGGATCGCTCAGGTCGGCCCAGAGATCCCCGAGGAGCCGGAGGGCGCGCTTTTCGTTCATGCTTTCCGTTCCAGGATGGCGGCGAAGAAGCCGTCGGTACCGTGGCGGTGGGGCAGGAGGTGCAGGCGCTCGCCGGGCAGGTCCAGCTCGTGCTTGGCGAGGGCCTGGTCCGCCGGCACCAGGATGAAGTCGGGATGGGCAGCCAGGAAGGCATCCACCACCGCATCGTTCTCCGCATCCAGCAGGCTGCAGGTGGCATACACCAGCCGCCCGCCGGGCCGCACCAAGGTGGCGGCAGCGGCCAGGATGGCGGACTGCTTGGCGGTCAGCTCGGCAACGCTCGCCTCGCCCTGCCGCCACTTGAGGTCCGGATTGCGGCGCAGGGTGCCCAGGCCGGAACAGGGGGCATCCACCAGGACGCGGTCGATCTTGCCGGCCAGGCGCTTCACCTTGGCGTCCCGTTCGTGCTCGATGCGCACCGGATGGACGTTGGAGAGGCCGGAACGGGCCAGGCGGGGCTTGAGGTTCGAGAGCCGCTTGTCGGAAACGTCGAAAGCGTAGAGCCGGCCGCTGTTCTTCATGAGCGCCCCCAGCATCAGGGTCTTGCCCCCGGCACCGGCGCAGAAATCCACCACCATCTCGCCGCGCTTGGGAGCGAGCAGCAGGCCCAGGAGCTGGCTGCCCTCGTCCTGGACTTCGAAGCTGCCGTCGAGGAAGAGGGGATGCTTGGCGAGGGCCGGCTTCTCCTGGAGGCGGATGGCCAAGGAGGACAGCGCCCCGGCGGCGGCGGCGATGCCGTCGGCCTTGAGGCGCTCCAGTACCTTGTCCCGGTCCGCCTTCAGGGCATTGACCCGCAGGTCCAGGGGCGCCGGCTGGTTCAGGGCCTTGGCCAGGGGTTCCACCTCGGCCTCGCCGAACTGGGCCGCCAGGCGCTCGTACAGCCAATCGGGCAGGTCGCAGCGCACCGCCGGCGGCAGATCGCCATCCTTGACGGCCTTGACCGTGCCCAGCCATTCGGCCTCGCTGGCCTTCAGCACCGGCTCCAGTTCCCGTAGGTTCCAGCCCCGGGCGCACACCAGGGCGGCCAGGAGCAGGCGGCGGGGCGTCACTTTGTCGCCGCAGCGGGCTTCCAGGCTGCGCCGCCTGCGCAGGACGGCGAACACCGTCTCGGCCACGAAGCCGCGGTCGGCGTGGCCCAGCTCCTTGTGCAGGCGGAAGTAGTGGGAGACGGCCGCGTCGGCCGGGTGCTGGAAGGTCAGCATCTCGCCCAGCAGCTTTTCAGCGTGGGCAAAGAGGGCGGGGGTAAAGCGTGCTTTCATCACATTCCCAGTTCAGTGGCGACCTGCTCGAAGCTATCGCCTTTCTTGTCGGTATAGCGGATTTTCACCGGCAGCATCTGGCGGTCGAGGGCCAGCCAGAGTTCGGTGGTGGAATCGGTCTTGACCCGCACATGGAGGGTGCGGAAATGGCCGGCCGGCGTGTCCATGGCTTCCTCGCCGACGGCCTCGAAACGGTAATTCTCGAATTTCTTGCCGGTCGCCACCCCCATGCCGGTGCCGCTGGCCAGCCCGGGAAGATAGCCGAACTGGTAATGGAAGGACAGGAGGTCCTGGGTGCCTTCCGCCATGTCCCGCCGGCTGCCGTCCCGACCCAGGGTGACCTGGTGGGCAGCCCAGTCGAAATCGGCATTCTCGTTGGTAGCGCTGCCGTTGCGCCGGGTAGTGAAGCGCTCCGGCTGCAAGCCACCGGGGGTGAGATTGCCCCGGCTCTCCAGTTCGACCCGGACGGGCTTGAACAGGGCGGCAAGGCCGACCGTCTCGGTCACCGCCGCCAGCCGGTAATGGCCTTCGCCGAACTCCCAGCTGTGCTCGGCCCGGCCGACCAGGAGCCCGTCGGTTCCCTTGTAGACGTTGAAGCGGATATAGCCGCGGCCGGGCAGTACCGGATCGGCGGTTGCCGGTTCGGCAGCTGGAGCCGGTTCTGGCTCGGCTTCGCGCTGGGTTGCCGTCGGCTCCTCGGCGCCGGGGGCGGGCGACACGGCGACGGCCTGGGAAGATGCCGAAGCGGTCGCGGCGGCCGGCGCAACACGGTGATGTTCCGTCTGAGCCTTGGCCACCGGATGCTGGACGCTCGGCTTCTCCACCTCGGCAGGCAAGCGCTGGGGCGGCTGCAGCTCGGCCGTGATGGGCGGTAGCTCGGGGGCCGGAGACAGATCCACGTCCGGCAGGAAAAGCGCCGCGGCGTGGATGGCGAGGGAGCCGGCCAGGGCGGCCAGGAGGGCCAGGGGCATGGAGACTTTTAGCGCAGCACCGGCGAGATCAGCGCGCCAGCCCCATCCAGGGGAGCGTCGATGCGCACCTTGCCGCCCTCCAGGCGCAGCCGGCCTTCGGCGAACCAGCGCACGGCCTGGGGATAGATACGGTGTTCCTGGGCGAGCACCCGGGCGGACAAAGCATCTTCGTCATCGCCATCCAGGACCGGCACGGCGGCCTGGAGCACCACTGGCCCGTGATCCAGGGCAGGGGTGACGAAATGGACGGTGCAGCCGTGGATGCGAACCCCCTCGTCCAGAGCCGCCTGGTGGGTATGGAGCCCGGGGAAGGAGGGCAGGAGCGAGGGATGGATGTTGAGGAGCCGGCCCTCGTAGTGGCGGACGAAGCCCTCGGTCAGGATGCGCATGAAGCCCGCCAGGACCACCAGGTCCGGAGCGAAGCCGTCGATGCATTCGGCCAGGGCGGCGTCGAAGGATTCCCGGTCCGGGAAGGCCTTGTGGTTCATGACCCAGGTCGGGATGCCTGCCGCCTCGGCAGTAGCCAGGCCCTTGGCGTCCGGCCGGTTGCTGATGACGGCGGTGATATTCACCGGCAGCTCGCCGGCGTCGCGGGCGCGGATGAGGGCTTCCATGTTGCTGCCCCGGCCGGAAATCAGGATGACGATATTTTTCATTTGAGTAAGCCTACAGGCAGGAAGACGGCCGTCGCCACCGACTGGGTGAAACGGGACAGGCTGCGCCCGTTCCGGTCGGCGACGATGCGGGCCATGAAATCGAGAAGGCCGATGATGCGGCCGAATTCCCGTTCGAAGGACAGGTTGCGGTTGCCGGCATCCAGCTCGTTGGAAAGAAGGAAAGGTTCGCCGGCCCCATTGTGGGCGCTCGCCAGTTTCCAGACGGCGATCTCCATGTTGCGGGCGCAGTTGGCGAGTTTCTGCTCATTGAGCCCATCCAGGATGAAGAACTCTTCCTTGTGCTCGAAGGCCGCGTCCACCATGGTCAAGAGGCCGAAGGTGAGGGCCGCCACCCGGTCGCCGGCGTAGTCTTCCCGGAAAGCGAGGCTGGCCGCCTGCCCTTCCCGGGCCCCCTGGAGTTCGGCGGGCGGAGTGCGCTGCTGGAGGCGGGCCAGGGCGGCCTCCCGGTTCGGGACATCGGAAGACTTCTTCCACTCCCGGGGATTGCGGCGGTAGAGCTTGTCGGCGATGAGCATCAGCCCCGCCACCACCTCCGCCCGGTCGGTATCCGCCACCCGGTCGATCTCGGTCTTCATCAGGTACTTGGCATCGACCACGCTCTCCCGCTGCCCGTCCCGCCCCATCTTGGTGGCGCAGGCGGTGGCCAGCACGGCCAGGAGGAGGACGAGGAGGCGCATCAAGCGGTCTTGTGCTTCAGGTAGCCGATGGCCACCGGCAGGAGGGAGATGGCGATGATGCCGATGATCACCACCGACAGGTTCTGCTTGATCCAGGGCATGTTGCCGAACCAGTAGCCGGCCAGGGTCAGGGTCAGCACCCAGGCCAGGGCGCCGATCAGGTTGAAGATCGTGAAGCGGGCATAGGTCATGGAACCGATGCCGGCCACGAAAGGCGCGAAGGTGCGCAGCAGCGGCAGGAAACGGGAAATCACCAGGGTCTTGCCGCCATGGGTTTCGTAGAAGGCATGGGTCTTCATGAGGGCCGCTTTGTTGAAGAAGCGGGAATTGTCCCAATGGAAGACCTTGGGCCCGAGGAAGCGGCCGATCTGGTAATTGAGCATGTTGCCCAGGACGGCGCCCGCCGCCAGGACGGCGACCAGCACCGTGATATCCATGCCCCCTTCGCCGATAGCGGCCAGGGCGCCGGCCACGAACAGGAGGGAATCCCCGGGCAGGAAGGGGGTCACCACGAAACCGGTCTCGGAAAAGATGATGACGAACAGGATGGCGTAAATCCACACGCCGTATTGCTGCACCAGGATGGCGAGGTGCTTGTCCAGGTGGAGGACGATATCGATGAACTGGGCGAGGAATTCCATGGGCCGGCCTTGGGGAAAGACGGGATTTTACCCTAACGTATAATCCGCCCCATGCCTACGATTCACCTCCTCCCCGACCTCCTCATCAGCCAGATCGCCGCCGGCGAAGTGGTGGAGCGCCCCGCCTCGGTTCTGAAGGAACTCCTCGAAAACAGCCTGGATGCCGGCAGCACCGTGATCCAGGTACAGTTGGAGGAAGGCGGGGTGAAGCTCATCCGGGTCACCGACGACGGCTGCGGCATCGCCAAGGAGCAACTTGCCCTGGCGCTCACCCGCCACGCCACCTCCAAGATCGGCACCCTGGATGACCTGGAAAAGGTCGGCACCCTGGGTTTCCGGGGGGAAGCCCTGGCTTCCGTGGCCTCCGTGGCCCGCCTTTCCCTCACCAGCCGGGAACGGGGCGCCGCCCACGCCTGGAAGCTCAGGGCCGAGCCGGGCGCCGAACCGGAGCCCGCGGCCCTCATGGCCGGTACGGTGGTGGAAATGCGGGACCTCTATTACAACACCCCGGCCCGGCGCAAATTCCTCAAGGCCGAGGGCACCGAATTCGCCCACTGCGCCGACGCGGTGAAGCGCATCGCCCTCACCCGCCCGGACGTGGCCTTCAGCCTCACCCACAACGGCCGCAACATCCTCCAGCTGCCACCGGCCGACCTGCGGCGGCGCATCGCCGACATCCTCGGCGCCGAATTCGTGGACGCCTCCCGTCTGTTGGATGCCCAGGCCGGGCAGATCGCCCTCACCGGCTACGCCATCGACCCGACCCGGGCCGGCAAGGATGGCCAGTACGTCTTCGTGAATGGCCGCTTCGTCCGGGACAAGGTGCTCGCCCACGCTATCCGGGAGGCTTACCAGGACGTGCTCCACGGCAGCCGCCAGGCGGCGGTGTGCCTCTTCCTCTCCATCGACCCGGCCCAGGTGGATGTGAATGTCCACCCGGCCAAGACGGAAGTGCGCTTCCGGGATTCCCGGGGAGTGCACCAGTTCGTCTATCACGCGGTGAACAAGGCCCTGGCGGTGACCGCCGGTGCCCCGGAGCGGGCAGAAGGGGGAGAAGCCCTACGGACCGTGCCGATGCCGAGCCGCCCTGCCCCGGCCACCGCACCCTATTACCCGCCGCCCCGCCAGGCCTCTCTGGGTGTTGCCGAACCGGCCGCCAGCGCCTACCTGGCCTTCGCCCGGGCCGCCCAGACGGCCCCCGTATCCGCGGCATCGGCACCCGCCGCAGCCACGGCGTTCACGCCTGCCCCGGCTCCCGAGCCCGACGGCCCGCCCCCCATGGGCTACGCCGTCGCCCAGCTCCACGGCATCTACATCCTGGCCCAGAACGCCCGCGGCTTGGTACTGGTGGACATGCACGCCGCCCACGAGCGCATCCTGTACGAGAAGTTGAAGGCTGCCTTCGACGCCAAGCAGGTGGCGACCCAGGCGTTGCTGATTCCCGCCGTATTCTCCGCCGACGCCCTGGAAGTGGCGGCGGTGGAGGAACATGCCGACGCCCTGGCCGACCTCGGCTTCCAGATCGCCCCCATGGGCCCCAACCAGCTCGCCGTGCGGGCCGTGCCCGTCCTGCTTCAGGGGGGCGACCCGGTGGCCCTGGCCCGTTCCCTGGTCACCGAACTGCGGGAGCACGGCGTCACCCAGCTGGTGGCGGCCCGCCGCAACGAGCTATTGGCCACCATGGCCTGCCACGGCGCCGTCCGCGCCCGCCGCCAGCTCACCCTGCCGGAGATGAACGCCCTGCTGCGGCAGATGGAGGAGACGGAGCGGGCCGGCCAGTGCAACCACGGCCGCCCGACCTGGACGGAACTGTCCCTGGCGGAACTGGACAAGCTCTTCCTGCGCGGCCAATGAGCTCCCAGCCTAAAGCCATCCTCCTCATGGGCCCCACCGCCAGCGGCAAGACCGGCCTGGCCATGGAGCTGACCGAACGCTTCCCCGTGGAGCTGATCAGCGTCGATTCCGCCCAGGTGTTCCGGGACATGGACGTGGGCACCGCCAAGCCGGACCGGGAGACCCTGGAGCGCTACCCCCACCGGCTCATCGACCTCATTTCGCCGGAGGAGGCCTATTCAGCCGCCCGCTTCCGGGAAGATGCCCTGGCCGCCATGGCGGAAATCACCGCCAACCGCCGGGTGCCGCTCCTGGTGGGGGGCACCATGCTCTATTACCGGACCCTGCTGGAGGGGCTGGCCGACCTGCCCCAGGCCGATCCGACGCTACGGGCTGCCATCGACGCCGAAGCGGCCGAGAAAGGCTGGCCGGCCCTCCATGCCGAGCTGGCCAAGGTGGACCCGGTGACTGCCGCCCGACTCCATCCCACCGACAGCCAGCGCCTGCAGCGGGCCATCGAGGTCTTCCGGCTTGCCGGCCGCCCCATGGCCGAGCTATTGGCCGAAAGCGAGTCCCAGCGCCCGCCCTACGACTTCCTTTCCATCGGATTGCTCCCTTCGGATCGCGCCGTGCTCCACGAGCGCATCGCCCAGCGCTTCGACGCCATGCTGGCCGCCGGACTGGAGGACGAGGTGACCATGCTGCGGGAGCGCTACGACCTGCACCTGGGCCTGCCCTCCATGCGCTGCGTCGGCTACCGGCAGGTGTGGGAAGCCCAGGACGGGATCATCCCCTACAAGGAAATGCGGGACCGGGGCATCTTCGCCACCCGGCAGCTGGCCAAGCGCCAGATCACCTGGCTGACCAATTCCCTGGAGGCCGAAGCCTTCGACTGCCTGGATTCACGGCTTTCCGCCCGGGTGGCCGAGCGGGTCGCCGCCTTCCTTTAGACCCCTTTCGGCCTGACCGGGCGTTCTGCGCTGCTTGGCTTTGGGATGCAGCGCTAGGCGCCGGTCGCGCGGTGCAGTAATCTGCACAAGCGAGCGGCAACGCAGCGATGCGCCCAAAGCCAGGCAGCCCTTCGGGTCAAGGTGAGGGC
>DASRUX010000016.1:0-3308 GCA_035655235.1 Rhodocyclaceae bacterium
CCAGGGCGTCGACGGCCTTGTCCCCCTTGCCCTCGGCCACCAGGGCCTTGGCCAGCAGCGGCAGGGCCTGGTCGGCGGCATAGTGGAGGTCCATGGCCTTGCGGGCTTCCAGTTCGGCTCCGGCGGCGTCGCCTGTTTCCAGCAGCGCCCGGGCCAGGAGGTAGCGAGCCTCGGCCAGGTCGGGTTTCTGCTGGAGGGCGTTCTTGGCCTGGATGATGGCCGTCCGGGTATCGTGCCTGGACAGGTACTCCCGGGCCGAGGCGACCAGTTGCTCCGGCGGCTCGTCCTTGCAGCCGGAAAGAACCAGGGCGGTCAGCAAGGAACAGAGGACGGCGGGACGAATCCGGGGGCCAGGCATCATGGTCGGTCTCACAGGAGGGGAAGAGAAAGCCCGGGCCTACTTGAGGCCGAAGCGGTGCATGAGGTCGTAGAGGGTCGGGCGGCTCACGGCCAGCATCTCGGCGGCCTTGACCACGTTACCGTTGGTCCGGGCCAGGACGGCGATGACGGCGCGCTTCTCGGCCTCCTCCCGCACCGTGCGCAGGTCGAAGCTGTCGGCCGGCCCGGCGGGGACGGCGTCGAGGCCGATGTCGTGGCGGCTGAGCTGCTTGCCTTCGGCCATGATCACCGCCCGCTTGATGCAGTTTTCCAGTTCGCGGATGTTGCCCGGCCAGCCGTAGGACTCGATGGCCCGCACCGCGTCCTCGCCCAGGGTCAGATGGCCGCTCTTGTGTTCCTGGGCGAAGCGCCGCACCAGGGCGTGGGCGAGGAGGACCGCATCCCCGGTGCGGGCCCGGAGCGGCGGGATATTCACGACGATCTCCGCCAGGCGGTAATAGAGGTCTTCCCGGAACAGCCCGTCCTTCACCAGGGTCTTGAGGTCCTTGTGGGTGGCGCAGACGATGCGGACATCCACGGGAATCTCCTGCCGGCCGCCGACCCGCTCGATGACCCGTTCCTGGAGGAAGCGCAGGAGCTTGGCCTGGAGGGGCAGCGGCAGGTCGCCGATCTCGTCCAGCATGAGGGTTCCCCGGTGGGCGGTTTCGATCTTGCCCGGGGTGGTTTTCGCAGCGCCGGTGAAGGCGCCCCGCTCGTAGCCGAACAGCTCGCTTTCCAGGAGGTTGTCGGGAATGGCGGCGCAGTTGATGGCGACGAAGCGCTCCTTGGCCCGGGGCGAGGACTGGTGCAGCCCCCGGGCCAGCACCTCCTTGCCGGTGCCGCTCTCTCCCAGCAGCAGCACGGTGGCGCTGCTGGACGCCACCTTCTCGATGGTGCGGCACAGGCGCAGCATCTCCGGGTCCCGGGTGATGAGGTCGGAGAGGGCCGCCGGCTGGGCCATGGCCTGGAGCCGCCGGTTTTCCTGCTGGAGGTCGTAGAGGCGGAAGGCACGCTCCACGATCAGGTTCAGGAGCTCGGGCTCGAAGGGCTTGGTGAAGAAGTCGTAGGCCCCCAAGGCCACCGCCCGCAGGGCATTGGCCCGGTCGTTCTGGCCGGTGAGGACGACGATCTTGGTGTCGGGTGCGGCAGCCAGGGTCTGTTCCAGGAGCTTGAAGCCCTCCGACACCGAATCCGGGTCCGGCGGCAGGCCCAGGTCCATGGTCACCACCGCCGGCTGGCAGCGGCGCACCAGGGCCAGGGCGCTCTCCCGCTCGTCGGCGGTGATCACCTCGAACTTGTCGAAGGCCCATTTCATCTGCTTCTGGAGGGCCAGGTCGTCTTCGACGATGAGCAGGGGGCGGGAGGTGCTCATGCCGCCTCCTGCCGCGGGAATTCCGCCCGCTCGCCCAGATCGAGGATGGGCAGAAGGATGGTCACCCGGGTGCCCTTCCCGATTTCGCTATCCACCAGCATCTTGCCTCCCAACTCATGGACATACTGGAAACTCTCGTAGGCGCCGATGCCCATGCCGGACGGCTTGGTGGTCTGGAAGGGCTTGAACAGGCGCTCCCGGACGAATTCCGGGGACATGCCCCGGCCGGTGTCGCCCACCTCGATGCGGGCCAGCCCCCCCTGGCGCTCCAGCTTCACCCACACCCGGCCCGGGCGGTCGGTGGCGTCGATGGCGTTCTGGACCAGGTGGCCGACGACCCGCTCGATGCGCTCCTCGTGGCCCCGGGTGAATAAAGGCTCGCCGATATGCACCTCGAAACCCCGCTCCTGGCGGGTCTTGAAGGCTTGGATGCGGCCGATGACCTTGGCGAGATCCACCCCGCAGGCGGCCCCGTCCGGCTTCGCCCCCTCCCTGAGCTGGAGCATGAGTTGGCGCATCCGCTCAACGGAGTGCTGCACGGTCATCAGCATGTCCTGCTGGAATTCCGGATTGGCCCGGTGGCGCTCGGCGTTGCGCAGCATCAATGAAAGCTGGGAAACGATGTTCTTCAGGTCATGGACCACGAAGGCCGACATGCGGTTAAAGGCGTCGAATTTGCGGGCTTCGAGCAATGCCTCGGTAGCCTGCATCTGGGCGATGAAGGCGGCGGCCTGGCGGCCGGCGGTCTTGAGGAGATCGTTCACCTCCCAATTCACCTCGATGCGAGTGCGGGGGCTGGTGAGGACCACGAAGCCCACCAGCTCGCCTCCCGCCAGGAGGGGCACCACCAGCCAGGCGTTGGGCAGTTCCAGGAGCCAGCGGGGCAGTTCCAGGCCGTCGTAACGGCGGCGGAAGCAGCGCACCTCCTCCAGGTTGATGACCCAGCCGCTGCCGGTGAGGAAGGTGCACAGGGAGGAGTTCTCCTCCTCCCGGGCCGCCACCGGCGACAGGTTCCACTGGACGGCCTGGAAGAAGGCATGCTGCCCGGCATCCCGCAGCCACAGGCCGCCCCCCGGGCTTTCCAGGAGGTCGGCCAAGCCCCGGATAACCTGCCGCCCAGTCTCCCCAGGGGAATCCTGGGGCGACAGGACCCGGGTGAAGCGCAGCCACTCCTCCCGGTAGTCGTAGCGATAGCTGAAGAAATTCTTCCGCACCCACACCCGCAGCTTGGCCCGCAGGGAATCCGCCCCGGCCACCGCCCCAAGGGCCATCAGGGCCACGAACACCAGCCCGATCTGCAGGGACCGCCCCCACTCGCCGCCGAAATAGCGCACGTAATAGGCCACCGCCGAGATGAACAGGAGATAGCCCCCAGTCAGGGACAGGGTAGCGGTATGGATGGCCGCTTTCTGGGACAGCCGCAGGCGGGCGCCCCAGTTGCCGCAGCGCCCGGCGGAGAGCAGCAGGAAGGGCATGACCACGCCCCGGACGGCGCCCCGGATGTTCCAGGTTTCGCCGTCGATGCGGCTGAACAGCACCGCGTCGGCGAAGAAGTAGA
>DASRUX010000017.1:0-2902 GCA_035655235.1 Rhodocyclaceae bacterium
TTCGAAGGTGGACATGCCGTAGAAGGACAGGGAAGTCACCAGGAACTTGAGGATGGGGTCGTCCCGCAGCTTCTGCCAGGCGCCGGACAGGGTCATGACCCCGTTGATCATGCCGCCCCAGGAGGGCGCCAGCAGGATCAGGGAGAAGACCATGCCCAGGGACTGGGTCCAGTCGGGCAGGGCGGTGTAGTGCAGGTGGTGGGGGCCGGCCCACATATAGGTGAAGATGAGGGCCCAGAAATGCACGATAGACAGCCGGTAGGAATACACCGGGCGGCCGGCCTGCTTGGGCACGAAGTAATACATCATCCCCAGGAAGCCGGCGGTCAGGAAGAAGCCCACGGCGTTGTGGCCGTACCACCACTGGACCATGGCGTCCTGGGCGCCGGCATACGCCGAGTAGGACTTGGTCAGGGACACCGGGATGGCGGCGCTATTGACGATGTGCAGCAAGGCCACGGCGAGGATGAAGCCGCCGTAGAACCAGTTGGCCACGTAGATGTGAGAAACCGTGCGTTTGGCGACGGTGCCGAAGAAGACCACGGCATAGGCCACCCAGACGATGGCGATGAGGATGTCGATGGGCCATTCCAGCTCGGCGTATTCCTTGCCTTGGGTAAACCCCAGGGGCAGGGTGATGGCGGCCAGGACGATGACCAGCTGCCAGCCCCAGAAGGTCAGGGGAATGAGCGGGCCGCCCCACAGGCGGGCGTGGCAGGTGCGCTGCACCACGTAATAGGAGGTTGCGAACAGGGCGCAACCGCCGAAGGCGAAGATCACTGCGTTGGTATGCAGCGGGCGCAGGCGCCCGAAGTGGAAATAGGGGCCGAAATTCAACTCCGGCCAGACCAGCTGGGCCGCGATCACCACCCCTACCAGCATTCCCACAATCCCCCAGATCACGGCCATCACGGTGAATTGCCGTACCACCTTGTAGTTATACGTATCCTGCGTCTCTGACATGAAAACCCCTGTATCGAACGGATGCCGGCCACCGGAAAAACCCGGCAGCCTCGGCGGTGGTGTCTGCCCGGAGCCGGGCAAGCCCGCTTTTGTCAGCTGGGGTGCGGGATAGTTCAAATTATTTGGATAGGGATTGAGAGGAGGGCGCTATTCCCTTTTGCCGATGGGGGGGCCAAAATCACCCCCTTGGAGGTGGGGCCATTTGCCAACGGGATCACTGGAACAATCTTGAACATCACCTATCAGGCCGGTAAGGAAACAGTCCTCGTCGTCGACGACACTCCGGAAAACCTGGGCGCCCTGGGTGAAATACTGCGTCCCCACTACCATGTCAGGCTGGCCAACACCGGCCAGCGGGCTCTGGAAATCTGCGCTGCGGAACCCCGGCCCGACCTTGTGCTGCTGGATGTCAACATGCCGGCCATGGATGGGTACGAAGTGCTTTCACGCCTCCATGCCGACCCGGATGCCCGGGGCATCCCCGTCATCTTCGTCACCGGCCTCAACAGCGTCGATGACGAGGAGCGCGGCCTCGAACTGGGGGCGGTGGATTACATCACCAAGCCCATCCGTCCCCGCATCGTCCTGGCCCGGGTGCGCACCCACCTGGACTTGAAGCGCGCCAACGACCTTCTGGTCGACCACAATCTCTACCTCGAACAGGAAATTTCCCGCCGGGTGGATGAGCTGGCCGACATCCAGAATCTCAGCATCCACACCCTGGCCCATCTGGCCGATACCCGGGACGCCGAAACCGGCAAGCACCTGCGCCGCACCCAGGAATACATGCGCATCCTGGCCACCGAGCTGGCCCGCCGTCCCGAGTATGCCGGCCTGCTTTCTCCCTACGCCATCGACCTGCTGGCCAAGTCGGCGCCTCTTCACGACATCGGCAAGGTTGGCGTTCCGGACAACATCCTGCGCAAGCCCGGCGCCCTCACCCCTGAGGAATACGAAATCATGAAGGGGCATTGCCTGATGGGCTGGGAGGCCATCGAGGCCGCCGAGCGGGATGCCGACCGGCCGGCGGAATACCTGCGCATCGCCAAGGAAATCGCCCGCCATCACCACGAGAAGTGGGACGGCACCGGTTATCCGGACCGCTTGGCCGGCATCGACATTCCCCTGGCCGCCCGCCTGATGGCCATCGCCGACGCATTCGATGCCATGGTGTCCTGGCGGCCCTACCGGCACCCCATGAGTTTCTCCGAGGCCCGGGACCGCATCCATCAAGGCCGCGGCAGCCATTTCGACCCGGCCATCGTCGATGCCTTCGACGCGGTTTCCGACCGGATGGAAGCCATCGCCAAGCGCTTCGGCGCCGGGGAAATACCCCAATCCGACACGACAACCGCGGCCCAAGCCGCTCCTCTTTGACAACGGAGCTTTCATGAAACGGCTATTCCTGTTCCTTGGCTTGCTTGTCCTGTCCGCTTCCGGCATCGCCGCCGAACCGCCGGAATTCGTGGTCAAACCCGCCACCAAGGCGAACCTCCAGGAAATCCGGGGCGGCGGCTATGTCCTGTACCTGCGCCACGGCCTGACCGACCGTTCCCGTCCGGACCGGGCTCCCCAGGTGGACCTCAACGACTGCTCCACCCAGCGCCCCCTGTCCGACGAAGGCCGCAAGCTGATGGCGCGGATCGGCGAATACCTCCGCAAGGCGGCCATCCCCATTGCCGAAGTGCGGGTCAGCCCCCTCTGCCGGGCCCGGGAATCCGCCCAGATCGTCTTCGGCGAAAACAAGTTCGTGGTGGATAACCAGCTGATGTACTCGGGCAACATGACCGACCAGGAAAAGGCCCCCGTGGTGGCGCGTACCCGGGCACTCCTCACCCAGCCGGTGCCGGCCGGCAGCAATCGGCTCATCCTCGCCCATGCGCCGAACCTGATGGACGCCATCGGCTACTTCCCCAAGCAGGAAGGGACCCTGGTCATC
>DASRUX010000018.1:0-5970 GCA_035655235.1 Rhodocyclaceae bacterium
GCCTGCTGGCGGAAGCCAGAATGGGGCAGGGGGATGTGGATCGGGGGCTTAGCCTGTATCGGGACGCCATGGCCCGCTATCCTCTCAACTACGCCCTGGCCTACGGCTATGGGGACGCCCTGATCGCCCATAAGCGTTACCGGGAAAGCCTCAACTTCGCCGACGACCGGCTGCTCAGCTATCCCCAGGATGTCCGCCTCTACAAGATGCAGGCCGAGAGCCATGCCGCCTTGGGGCACCAGGCCCAGCAGCACCGTTCCCTGGCCGAGGCCTATGCCCTCCAGGGGCAATTGCCGGCGGCAGTGGAGCAACTGCAGCTGGCCCAGCGGGCCGGCGACGCCAATTTCTACGAGCTGTCAGCCATTGACGCCCGCCTGCGGGAACTGAAAGCGCGCCAGGCCGAGGAGGCCAAGGAAAAGCGCAAATAGCGCTAGAATGGCCATTTAGTTTTTCCGCCGGAACACCATGCACTTCGATCGAGAGCTAGACGTCAGGGGCCTCAACTGCCCGCTTCCCATCCTGCGCACCAAGAAGGCCTTGGCTGACATGGAATCCGGGCAGGTGCTGCATGTGTTGGCCACCGATCCAGGTTCGGTCAAGGATTTCGCGGCCTTTGCCAAGCAGACCGGCAACGAGCTGTTGGACCAGAAGGAAGAAGACCGCGTCTTCAAGTTTTTCCTCAAGCGTAAGTAATCCCCCTGTTCGCCCTTTTTGAAGACCGCCAGGCCCCGGCGGAGGCAACCTCCGCTTGGCTATTCGAGAATCCCGTCCGCTTCCTGGCCCCCTGCGATCGGGAAGGGCTGTCTGCTGCCCTGAACGAGGTCGGCGCGGGCGACGCCTGGTGGGTGGCGGCTCTCGACTACGAACTGGGTTACCTGCTGGAACCGGCTTCGGCACCCCACGGCTGGGGAGCTGAGCCGGGCCGGCCGCTGGCGCGGTTCTGGGGCTTCCAGGACTGCCGACAACTCAGGGCCGGAGAAGTCGACAGCTGGTTGGCAGAGCTGTTGGAAGCCCTGCCGACGGACGAGCAGGTCGCTGGGGTGGGCGGTGTCGAATTCGGGCAGGCGCCCTCCGACTATCAGCAGGCAGCGGAGCGCATCCGGGACTACATCGCTGCGGGCGACTGCTACCAGGTCAATTACACCTTCCCCCTGTACTTCCAATGGTTCGGCCATCCCCTGGCCCTGTATCGGGGGCTGCGGGCGCGGCAGCCGGTGCGTTTCGGCGGAGTGGTGGCGACGGAGGAGGGGGGGATCGTCTCCCTGTCTCCGGAATTGTTTCTCGAAAGGCGAGGTGACCGTCTGGAAACCCGCCCCATGAAGGGAACGGCGCCACGCGCTACGGACCCGGAGGCGCTGCGGGCCTCGGAAAAGAACCGGGCCGAAAATCTGATGATCGTGGACCTCCTGCGCAACGACCTGGGGCGGGTGGCGGAGTCCGGTTCGGTGCAGGTGGATTCCCTGTTCGAGATCGAGGAATACCCGACCCTGTGGCAGATGGTGTCCCAGGTTTCGGCCCGGGTCCCGGGGCGCAACCTGGCGGATATCCTGGCGGCACTCTTTCCCTGCGGTTCCATCACCGGCGCCCCCAAGATCAGGGCCATGCAGATCGCCGGCGAACTGGAAGGGCTGCCCCGGCGGCTCTATACGGGTGCCCTGGGTTGGATCGCGCCGGGAGGCGATTTCCGCCTCAACGTTTCCATCCGGACCCTGGAGTTGGACGCCGACGGACGCGGCCGTCTGGGCATCGGCAGCGGCATCGTCACCGATTCCGATCCGCTTGCCGAGTGGCAGGAATGCCTGCTCAAGTCGGCCTTCCTTACCGACCTCGATCCCGAATTGAAACTGATCGAAACCCTGCGCCGGGAGGACGGGCGCTACCCCCGGCTGCAAGGCCACCTGGACCGCCTTCGCCGCTCGGCGGTCTGGTTCGGCTTTCCCTTCGACGAAACGGCCGTTGGGCAGGCCCTGGCCGCCTCGTCGGCACCCGGCACCTGGCGCGTACGCCTGACCCTGGACAAGGCCGGTGCCGTCGAAGTTACGGCCGCACTCCTCGGGCCGGAGCCTGCCGGGCCCCGCTTTGCGGCGATTGCTGAGGACCGGATCGACAGCCGCGACCCCCTGCGGGGCCACAAGACCACTGTCCGCTTCGCCTACGATGCCGCCCTGAAAACCATCGCCGCCCGCCCGGAGGTCTTCGACGTGCTTTTCCTCAACGAACGGGGCGAAGTAGCGGAAGGGGCCCGCAGCAATATTTTCGTGGAGCGGGATGGCGTCCTCCTGACTCCGCCCCTCGCCAGCGGTGCCTTGCCCGGGGTGCTACGGGCTGAATTGTTGGCGACCGGCCGGGCCCGGGAAGTGGTGTTGACGCCGGCAGACCTGTCAGAAGGTTTCCTGCTGGGGAATGCCCTGCGCGGCCTCATTCCCGTCCGGCTGCTGGCGGATTGAAGCGCTATCCTGCCCTCCCTTCGGGGCTGGGCCCTTTTGGAGTGGATCGATGAACAAGATACCGACGTGGGCAAAAGTCGTTGGCGCCATCCTGGTGATCGCCTTCTTTGTGGGCGGAGCCCGGCTGCTCCTCTGGTTCGACCAGGTGGGCGGCAGTTCCAAGTTCGGCCTCGACTGACCTGCGCGTTTGAGGCAGGGAATTTGCAGCGCCGGTGATGCTCTGCAAATATTACGGCTTTCCTCGTTCCCGGAGTCGGACGACATGCCCTATCCCTCCCTGCGGCGACCCCTCGTCGCCGCCCTTGCCCTCGCCATGGCAGCCACTGTCTTCGCCAAGCAGCCGGCCCCCCGCCCGGTCACGCCCCGCGGGCCTTTTACGGCGGAGGAGACCAACACCATCGACCTCTTCCGCCGGGCCAGTCCGGCGGTGGTCTATATCACGACCCTGGACCGGGTTATCAGCCTCTGGAACCTGAACGTCAAGGAAGTACCCCGGGGTACCGGTTCCGGTTTCGTGTGGGACGACCAGGGGCATATCGTCACCAACTACCACGTCATCGCCGGCAGCGGGGCCGCCCAGATTCGCTTTTCGGATCAGCGGGGCTTTTCGGCGGAATTGGTTGGGGCCAGCCCCCAGCACGACCTAGCGGTGCTGCGGGTCCGCATGACCGGCCAGAAGCCGACGCCCTTGCCCCTGGGCACCAGTAACGACCTGCAGGTGGGGCAGAAGGTGCTGGCCATCGGCAATCCCTTCGGCTTCGACCATACCCTGACCACCGGGGTGATTTCCGCCCTGGATCGTTCCATCGACGACGACAACGGTGGGGCGATCCATCGCCTCATCCAGACCGACGCCGCCATCAACCCGGGCAACTCCGGCGGGCCGCTGCTGGATTCGGCGGGGCGGCTCATCGGCATGAATACTTCCATCTTCAGCCCCTCCGGGGCCAGCGCCGGGATCGGCTTCGCCGTGCCGGCGGACACCATCAACCGGGTGGTGCCGGAGCTGATCGCCTACGGCTACTACCGTAAGCCGGTGGCGGGCTTCACGGTCATCGACAACGTGAGCGCCGTGATCACCCAGCAGATGAAGGTGAAGGGGGCCTTGATCCTTGAAGTGGCGCCGGGTTCGCCGGCGGCCCAGGCAGGCCTCAAGGGTTCCAAGCTGACCCGGGACGGCGGCATCGTGCCGGGGGATGTGCTGCAGAGCATCGACGGCGTGCCCGTGGATAGCTCGTCCAGCATCGATAAGGTGCTGGACGGCAAGCACATCGGGGAGCGTATCAGCCTGGTGGTGCTGCGGGAGGGAAAGCCGGTGCAGCTTTCCCTCACCCTGGCTGGCGAGAAGCGTTAGCGGCGGCGCAGCCGGCGCAGGACGATACCGATCAGGGAGACGAAAGCGGCGGCCATGCCGTAGTACAGGGCCTTGCCGGTGACATCCTGGTATTCCACCAGCACCGGCGTGTCGCCTTCCAGCCGGTAGCGGACGGTGGTCTGGAAGTACCAGGAGGACGACTTGGCCTCGATCTGCCAGGGCTTGCCCTCCGCCTTCTTCCAGCGCAGCCAGGCGTCCTTGTGCTCCACCTCGCCGGTAGCCTCGGCGGGGGCCAGGGACACCAGGGTGCCCTTGGCCTTGGCGTCCGCCAGTTCGCCGTAGGTGACGCCGCAGGCCTCGTTGTTGGCGCAGACTGCCGCCAGACGGAACTCGGGCTTCCAGGTGGTGGAGGCCTCCCAGGGCCAGCCCAGGATGAAGGCCACGGTCCATACCCACACCAGGCCGCAGAACATCATCATGGCGATGAAGATTTCGGCCATGATGCCGCGTTTTTGATCGGACATCGTCTTAGTTCCCCAGTTTGGCCAGTTGCGGCTTGAGTTTGTCGAGCATGGCGGTGAAGTCGGCCAGGCGCTGCTTTTCCTGTTCCACCACCGCCGCCGGGGCGCGGGCCACGAAGCTTTCGTTGGAAAGCTTATTGGTCGCGGCGGCCACCTGCTTCTCGATCTTCTCGATTTCCTTGGCCAGGCGTTCCCGCTCGGCGGCGATGTCGATCTCCACCTTGAGCATGAGGCGAACCTCGCCCACCACGGCCACCGGCGCCATGGCGTCGGCGGGCATGTCGGCCACCACCTGGACTTCGGACAGCTTGGCCAGGGCCTGGAGGATCGGCGCGAACTCGGCCATCTCCTCGCCGGCACCGGCCACCAGGAGGGGCATGCGCTGGGCGGGGGAAAGGTTCATTTCGCCCCGCAGGTTGCGGCAGGCGTAGGCCAGGGCCTTGAGGCGCTCGATCTTTGCTTCGGAAGCCTCGTCGATCTTGGCCGGGTCGGCCTTGGGATAGGCGGCTTCCATGATGGAGTCGGCGGTCTTCTTGCCGGCGATGGGGGCCACGGTCTGCCACAGCTCTTCGGTGATGAAGGGCAGGAGCGGGTGAGCCAGGCGCAGGATGGTCTCCAGGACGCGGACCAGGGTGCGGCGGGCGCCCCGCTGCTGGGCTTCGTTGCCGGTCTGGATTTCGACCTTGGCGATTTCCAGATACCAGTCGCAGAACTCGTCCCAGACGAATTTGTAGATGGCTTGGGCCAGCAGGTCGAAGCGGTAGTCGGCGTAATGCTGCTCCACCTCCTGCTCCACCCGCTGCAGCAGGCTGACGATCCAGCGGTCGGCGAAGGAGAAGGCCAAGGGGCCGTTGCCGCCACAGGCGGGGCCGCTCTGCTGGTGCTCGAGGCCGAGGTCCTGGCCTTCCACGTTCATGAGTACGAAGCGGGTGGCGTTCCACAGCTTGTTGCAGAAGTTGCGGTAGCCGTCGCAGCGGTTCAGGTCGAACTTGATGTCCCGGCCGGGGGAGGCCAGGGAGGCGAAGGTGAAACGCAGGGCATCGGTGCCGAAGGCGGGGATGCCCTCGGGGAATTCCTTGCGGGTCTTCTTCTCGATCTGCTCGGCCTGCTTGGGGTTCATGAGGCCGAAGGTGCGCTTCTTGACCAGGTCCTCGATGCCGATGCCGTCGATGAGGTCGATGGGATCGAGCACGTTGCCCTTGGATTTGGACATCTTCTGGCCTTCCGCGTCCCGGATGAGGCCATGGACATAGACGTGCTTGAAGGGAATCTTGCCGGTGATGTGCTTGGTCATCATGACCATGCGGGCGACCCAGAAGAAGATGATGTCGAAGCCGGTGACCAGCACCGTGGAGGGCAGGTAGAGGTCCAGGGCATCGTTGGACTTGGCCGGCCATTCCGGGGTCCAGTCCAGTGTGGAGAAGGGCCACAGGGCGGAGGAGTACCACGTATCCAGGACGTCCTCGTCCCGCTTGAGGGCGCCGGTGTAGCCCTGCTTGGCGGCCTCGGCCTTGGCTTCTTGCTCGTCATGGGCGACGAAGACCTCGCCGTTCTCGCCGTACCAGGCGGGAATCTGGTGGCCCCACCACAGCTGGCGGGAAATGCACCAGTCCTGGATGTTGTTGAGCCACTGGTTGTAGGTATTCACCCAGTTTTCCGGATAGAACTTGATCTCGCCGGACGAGAC
>DASRUX010000019.1:0-20369 GCA_035655235.1 Rhodocyclaceae bacterium
CAGGGTTGGGCGTAAATTTCCCGCAGTCTATTTCTGTAATCCCCCAATAACGCCAGGAAATGGGCCTTGCGTTGCTGTCGGTTGAGGAAAACTTGGCGCTCCGCTTCGTTGCCGTGGCGAGCCAGCCACCGGCGCATCCCCTCGTTCTCGACGGTGGTGGCGAATGACTCGTTGAAGGTGGTGTCCCCACGGACGAAGGCAACTTGGTGGGCCAGTTCGTGGAAGATGGTTCGGGCTACCTCCAACTCGCCGAAGCGCAAAAAGGTATTGAGTACCGGGTCATCGAAGAATCCCAGGGTCGAATAGGCGGGAATTCCGGCGACGTAGGTTTCCAAGCCATCATTCCTGAGCGTCTGGGCAAATCGTTCCGCTGCTTGTCGGCTGTAATAACCCCGGTAATTGACGCAGCCGACGACGACCATGCACCACTTTTCCGGCTCCACCGAGAATTCCTCAGCCGCGAATACGTTCCAGACCACGTAGGGGCGACCCAGGTCCGCGTAACTCCGGTAGCTGTCGTTGTCCGGCAGGGCCAGTTCCCGGCTGGCGAAGTCCCGGATATCGGCGACTGTCAGTAGCTTTTTCTTCAACGCCGGGGCGGTTTCAGGGGCCTCGATAAGCCGAGGAATCGGCTGGGCGGAATGCATCACCTGTATGTGTCCGCCGACGGCCTGGGCATAGTAGGCGAGGTTGGCGCAGCCGCTCAGGGCGAGAAGCAGCAGGGAGGCGAGTGCCATCCTAACGGTCATGGACGAAGCCTCCCGTCTTGAGAAAGTGGGCAGCTTGCCGGGCGCAGGAGGGGGAAAAGAGCATGCCCGAATGGCTCACCGGCAGAATGAGATGATCCTTCGCTTCCGGCAGTCGGGTTTCCGCGACGGCTACAACGCCGTCGTTGGGGCGTTGCAGTCCAGGGATGACACAGCCCAGCCCCAGTCGCCGGGTTCCGGCCAAGACACCGATCTCGATTCCATCGGGTACGGCAGTTCTCGTACGAGTGAGCCAGTCGCCCATGCTGCGCCCGAGGAAAGGGGCCAGGATCTTCCGACCGGCCAGGTAGCGCCCGCAATGACAGTCAGCGACAGGCGTCCCCATCAGCACCAGACGCTGAATCCGGGCATCCCGGTGTCGCCCAAGCATGACCAGAGCAACCAAGCCGCCCAGGCTATGGCAAACGAGATGGATCTGCTTTCCCGGGGTGTTGGCCACAAAATCGCTGAGGGTATCCGCATTCCATTCAAGATCCCGGCTCCAGGAGGGGTAGGAGCAGCGGCGCGTGGCGAAGCCCTCCTTCTTGAGCCAGTGCTGGCAGGGGGCGAGGATCAGGCCGTGCATCCACAGGCCGTGGACCAGGATGGCTGTGTCGTCGGGCTCGGTAATGGGCGGAGTCATACCAGGGAATTCGCGGCTCTCGCCGGCTGTTGCTTTTCACCCATACGGGGTAATATGCTGCTTCTTCCATACGGTACCGTCTGGAAACAATAAGCCCTGAAAACCCATGCTGGAGCAGAGACATGCAGATCGATAACAAAGTTTTCCTGGTGACCGGCGCCGGTTCCGGACTTGGTGCGGCCACGGCTCGCTTGTTGGCGCAATCTGGCGCCAAGGTGGTTCTCGCGGACCTCAACCGCGAGGCCGGCGAGAAGCTCGCCGCCGAGCTCGGAGCCAACGCCCGCTTCGTGGAAACCGATGTGGCCAGCGAGGCCAGTGCCCTCAATGCAGTGCAGACGGCGGTATCCGTCTTCGGCGGCCTTCATGGCTTGGTCAACTGTGCCGGCGTCGCGCCGGCCGAGAAGGTGGTCGGCAAGGAAGGTCCGCACCGTCTGGAAAGCTTTGCCAAGGTAATCAACATCAATCTGGTCGGCACCTTCAACATGATCCGTCTGGCGGCGGACGCCATGATGAAGGGCGAGCCCGATGCCGGCGGCGAGCGTGGGGTGATCGTGAACACGGCTTCTGTCGCGGCGTTCGAGGGGCAACTCGGCCAGGCAGCTTACTCCGCATCCAAGGGTGGCATCGTTGCCTTGACCCTGCCCGTAGCCCGGGAACTGTCCCGCAGCGGCATCCGCGTCATGACTATTGCCCCGGGTATCATGGAGACGCCCATGCTCCTGGGCATGCCGCCCGAAGTGCAGGAATCCCTTGGGAAGATGGTGCCGTTCCCTCAGCGCATGGGAAAGCCGGCGGAGTTCGCCGGGCTGGTGAAGCATATTGCCGAAAACTCCTATCTCAACGGCGAAGTGATCCGTCTGGATGGCGCCATCCGGATGGGCACCAAATAAACTATACTGCGGTCCGCTGATATTTCCGAAAAGGCGCGTTCAGCGCCTTTTTCTTTTTCATGTCCCATGCACCCTGCTACCACTGCGGCCAGCCCGTACCGGACGATATCCATCTTGCGGTGACGGTGGACGGCCAATCCCGCTCCATGTGTTGCCCCGGTTGCCAGGCGGTAGCCCAGTCGATTGTCGACAATGGCCTGTCCGACTATTACCGAAGCCGCGATGCCCTGCCCGAATCGCCCCGGGAAGCCATGCCGTCGGTGCTGGAGCAGTTGGCCTTGTTCGACCACGCCGACTTCCAGAAAAGTTTCGTCCGGGCTCTCGGCGAAACGGAGCGGGAAGCGTCGCTGCTTCTCGAAGGCATTACCTGCGCGGCCTGCATCTGGTTGAACGAGCAGCATCTGTCCAAGCTGCCCGGGGTGACGGCGGTGGACATCAACTATGCTACCCGGCGGGCCCGGGTGCGCTGGGACGAGGCACGGATCAAGCTGTCGGACATCCTGGCCGCCATTGCCGCCATCGGTTATCGGGCCTACCCCTACGATGCCGCCAAGAACGAGGAAATCTCCAAGAAGGAGCGACGGGACGCCATCTGGCGCCTCTGGGTGGCCGGCTTCGGCATGATGCAGGTCATGATGTACGCCATCCCGGTCTACCTGGCGGGAGAGGGGGAGATGTCCTTGGACATCGAGAGCCTGATGCGCTGGGCCAGCCTGTTGCTGACTTTGCCCGTGGTGATCTATTCCTCGGCTCCTTTTTTTCGGAGTGCCTGGCGGGACCTCAAGCTGCGCCGGGTGGGAATGGACGTCCCTGTGGCCTTGGGGGTCGGGGCTTCCTTCGCGGCCAGCGTCTGGGCGACCCTGGTGCAGTCCGGCGAAGTCTATTTCGATTCGGTCACCATGTTCGTCTTTTTCCTGCTGGGGGGGCGCTATCTGGAAATGACCGCCCGCCAGAAGGCGGTGAGCGTCACCGAGGCGTTGGCCAAGTTGCTCCCGGCCTTTGCCCAGCGCCTGCCCGGGTTTCCTGCTGATCGCACCCCGGAGCAGGTGGTGGTGGCCGACCTGCGGGTGGGGGACATGGTTCTGGTGCGGCCGGGCGACACGATTCCGGTCGACGGCAGGGTGGTGGAGGGCGTCAGTAGTGCCAACGAAGCGCTACTGACCGGCGAGAGCCGGCCGGTTCCCAAGGCGCCGGGCGACGCCGTCACGGGGGGCGCCATCAATACCGAAAGCCCCTTGGTCGTCCAAGTTGAGCAAGTAGGGGAGGGAACCCGCCTGTCTGCCATCATCCATCTGATGGAGCGGGCGGCGGCCGAGAAGCCCCGTATCGTTGAGCTGGCGGACCGCATTGCGAGCCGCTTTGTCGGCGCCTTGCTGCTGGTCGCGGCGGCGGTTGCCGTCGGTTGGTATTGGTTCGATCCCGCCCGAGCCCTGTGGATCACGGTTTCGGTGCTAGTGGTGACCTGCCCGTGTGCCCTGTCCCTCGCTACGCCGATTGCCTTGACGGTGGCGGCAGGGGCTTTGGCCAAGGATGGTTTGCTGGTTACCCGGGGGCATGCCATCGAGACCCTGGCGCGGGCGACCCACTTCGTTTTCGACAAGACCGGGACCCTGACGACGGGCCGCATGCGCCTCATCGACGTCATGCCCCTCGGTGAAGCCGACCGGGGGCGCTGTTTGACGCTTGCCGCCGCCTTGGAGCAGTCGTCGGAGCACCCTCTGGGAGTGGCATTGCGCTTTGCAGCGGAAGGTTTGGTGCTTCCCGCAGCCGAATTGGTGCGAAGCGAGGCGGGGCAGGGAGTTGAAGGGGCTGTCGCCGGTGCCGTCTATCGTATCGGCCGTCCTGGATTCGCCCTGGGGGGCAGCACTGACGGATTGCCACCCTTGGCTGCCGAGTGGCTGGCCGGCGGAGATACAGTGGTCGCTCTGGGTAGCCGGGGGCAGTGCTTGGCGCTATTCCGCCTTGGCGACGAAATCCGGCCCGAATCCAGGGCCTTGGTTGCCGACTTGAAGTCTGGCGGCAAGCAGGTCGTCCTGCTGACCGGCGATGCTCCGGGAGTAGCGGCGAGGGTTGGCTCCCAGCTGGGTATCGATGATGTCCGCGCCGGGATGACTCCGCAAGGCAAGTACGATGCGGTTATCGGGCTGCAGGCTGCTGGTGCCGTGGTCGCGATGGTGGGGGATGGCGTCAATGACGCGCCCGTATTGGCCCAGGCCCAGGTTTCCGTGGCGATGGGCGGTGGCGCCCAGTTGGCCCGCACCCAGGCGGATCTTGTTCTGCTGTCCGAGAATCTCGACCACCTGCGCTTCGGTCTACATAGGACTCGTCTGACCCTGAAGGTCATCAAGCAGAACCTTTGGTGGTCGTTCGCCTATAACTTCGTGGCGCTGCCGCTGGCCATTGCCGGCTATGTGACTCCCTGGTTGGCGGGGATCGGCATGTCGGCAAGTTCGCTTCTGGTGGTGCTCAATTCCCTGCGCATCCAGCGTGTGGAGAAAAGCTGATGGAAATACTGTATCTCCTGATTCCGGTGTCCGTGATCCTGGTGTTCGCCATTGCGGCCGCCTTTTGGTGGTCCGTGAAAAGCGGCCAGTTCGACGACCTGGAAGGGCCGGGGTTTCGTATTCTGATGGATGATGATCGGCCGAAGGATGCCAAGGAGCCTTCGGAGTCGTCCGAGAAAGCGGATAAAGTTTGACCTAAATCAACTCGGAATTTTCCTATGCGGGCAATATACCGTTCCAGATGGAGCGCGATGCTCCATATCAGTTCTCTGTTGGGGTTGGGGTGCGTTGCGGCGCACCCTTTTTTTCGCCTAAATACAGGCTTCTATGACTGGCGCTATCGGACATTTCTTAATCTAGATGTCCGTCGGGTTGATCTATGTCAAACCCCCTCTCCTCCGCTGGACTACCATCCGCTTCCAAATGCTGCCTAAGGTCTCAGGGAGAGGCGGCATAATGTTTTTTTTTAAACGAGAGGTGGGTCCATGTCGGAAACGCAAACCACATACAACTATAAGGTCGTACGGCAATTTACCGTCATGACCGTTATCTGGGGCATCGTTGGCATGCTTGTCGGTGTCATCATCGCTGCCCAGTTGGTCTGGCCGGAACTTAACTTCGGTCCCTGGCTGCACTTCGGGCGCCTGCGTCCGCTGCACACCAACGCGGTCATCTTTGCGTTCGGTGGCTGTGCTCTGTTCGCAACTTCCTACTGGTGTGTTCAGCGCACCTGCCACACCCGTCTGTTCTCCGACGGGCTGGCTGCCTTCACCTTCTGGGGTTGGCAAATCATCATCGTGCTTGCTGCCGTTACCCTGCCGCTCGGTTTCACCACCGGTAAGGAGTACGCTGAGCTCGAGTGGCCGATCGATATCCTGATCACCCTGGTCTGGGTTTCCTATGCCATCGTGTTCTTCGGCACCATCGTCAAGCGCACTGTCTCCCACATCTACGTGGCCAACTGGTTCTTCGGCGCCATGATCATCGCCGTCGCCCTGCTGCACCTGGGCAATAGCTGCGAACTGCCGGTGAGCTTCGTGAAGTCCTACTCCTGCTACGCTGGTGTTCAGGATGCCATGGTTCAGTGGTGGTACGGCCACAACGCCGTTGGCTTCTTCCTGACCGCTGGCTTCCTCGGCATCATGTACTACTTCGTGCCGAAGCAGGCTGGTCGTCCGGTCTATTCCTACCGGCTGTCCGTGGTGCACTTCTGGGCCCTCATCTTCACCTACATGTGGGCCGGCCCGCACCACCTGCACTACACCGCCCTGCCCGACTGGACCCAGTCCCTGGGTATGCTGTTCTCCCTGATTCTGCTTGCTCCGTCCTGGGGTGGCATGATCAACGGCATCATGACCCTGTCCGGTGCCTGGAACAAGCTGCGCGATGATCCGATCCTGAAGTTCCTGATTACTTCCCTGTCCTTCTATGGCATGTCCACCTTCGAAGGTCCGATGATGTCCGTGAAGACGGTGAACGCCCTGTCCCACTACACCGACTGGACCGTCGGCCATGTGCACTCCGGCGCTCTGGGCTGGGTGGCGATGGTGTCCATCGGCGCCATGTACTACCTGATCCCGCGTCTGTTCGGCAAGCAGGAGATGTACAGCACCAAGCTGATCACCGCTCACTTCTGGATTGCCACCATCGGCGTGGTTCTGTACATCGCCTCCATGTGGATTGCCGGTGTGATGCAGGGCCTGATGTGGCGTGCGGTCAACGCCGACGGCACCCTGGCCTACAGCTTCGTGGAAGCCGTGAAGGGTTCCTACCCGTTCTGGGCGATCCGCGTCCTGGGTGGTCTGCTGTTCCTGGTCGGTATGCTGGTCATGGCCTACAACATGTTCAAGACCATCGCTGGCGGCAATACTCAAGATGTGCCGGTTGTTGCTCCGGCCGCACATCACGCCTGATTAGGGAGGAAACGTAATGATTAAGCACGAGCAAATCGAGAAGAACGTTGGTCTTCTCATCGTCCTGACCCTGGCGGTCGTGATCTGGGGCGGCCTGGTGGAAATCGTTCCGCTGTTCTTCCAGAAGTCCACCACGACTCCGGTTGATGGCCTGAAGCCCTACGATGCCGTTCGTCTGGCCGGCCGTGACGTTTATATCCGTGAAGGCTGCTACAACTGCCATTCCCAGATGATTCGTCCCTTCCGCGCTGAAACCGAGCGTTATGGCCACTACTCCGTGGCTGGCGAATATGTCTACGACCACCCGTTCCAGTGGGGCTCCAAGCGTACCGGTCCGGATCTGCACCGGGTTGGCGGCCGCTATTCCGACGAATGGCAGCGCGCTCACCTGATGAATCCGCGCGACGTGGTCCCCGAGTCCAATATGCCTGCGTTTGCCTTCTTGGCCAACGCCAAGGCCAAGGACACGGTCGGTGCCGACATCGACGTCAAGATGCAAACCATGGCCAAGCTGGGCGCTCCTTACACTCCCGAGGAAATCAAGGGAGCAAAGGCCGCCATCGGCGACAAGACCGAAATGGAAGTTCTGATCGCCTACCTGCAAGGTCTGGGTACGGCTCTGAAGAACACCAAGTAAAGGTCTAAGCCATGGACATCAACGATCTGCGTTCCATCACCACGGTCATCTCGATGCTGACATTCGTCGGGATTGTCTGGTGGGCCTACGCCCGGGGCAACAAGAGCCGCTTCGATGAGGCTGCCAACCTGCCGTTCGCAGAGCATGATGATGAGGGTGCGGCCTCTGCGTCGCACCCGCGCTGAAAAAAGGAAAGCAAATGAGCGATTTCGTTAGCGAATTTTGGAACATGTACGTGGTGGTCATCGTCGCGGTGAGTATCTTCGCCTGCGCCGCACTGCTCTTCATTCAGAGCAAGGCCGCCGTTACCCAGGGCAAGACCATGGGCCACGTATGGGATGAAACCCTGGAGGAGTACAACAACGCCCTGCCGAAGTGGTGGAGCTGGATGTTCTACATCACCGTATTCTTCGCGATTGGGTATCTGGTGCTGTATCCCGGATTCGGCAAGTTCCAGGGCATCCTGGGCTGGTCTTCCGCTGGTCAGCACGCCGCCGAAGTGAAGAAGGTGGACGAGGCTACCAAGCCCCTGTTCGACAAATTCATGAAGATGGATGTCAAGGCGGTGGCTGCTGACAAGCAGGCCATGGAGATGGGCAAGCGCCTGTTCATGACCTACTGCATGCAGTGCCATGGCGCTGATGCCCGCGGTTCCAAGGGCTTCCCGAACCTGACCGATGGCGACTGGCTGTACGGCGGTGAGCCGGAGAAGATCGAGGAAACCATCGCAGGCGGCCGTCAAGGCGTGATGCCCCCGCACGCTCAGCTGGGTAAGGACAGCATCAAGGATCTGGCCAACTATGTCCGTTCCTTGTCCAGCCAGCCCGGTGTTGATTCTGCTCGTGCCGAAAAGGGCAAGGAAACCTTCACCGCTGCCGGTTGTATCGGCTGCCACGGCCCGGAAGCCACCGGCAACCAGGCCATCGGTGCTCCGAATCTGACCGACAAGACTTGGTTGTACGGTTCCACCGAAGCCATCGTCACCGAGACCATCACCAATGGTCGTCAGAACAAGATGCCGGCTTGGAAGGAATTCCTGGGCGAGGGCAAGGTTCATCTGCTCGCTGCCTACGTGTATAGCCTGAGCCAAGGCGCCAAGTAATACCTGAAACGGGGCGGGCAACCGCCCCGTTTAGTTTTCCTGGAAATATTAGCAACCGCTGATTTGTATCGAAATTTCATAGGTTCCTAGGCTAGGTTGAAGAGACCTGTGGAATCTCGATACGGATCGATAAGAAACACCGATGAGTCAAACCGAGAACAGCGTCAATTCCCCGTCGGGAGAAGCCCAAGTGGTTTCTCTCTATGAGAAACACAGGACTATCTATGCCCGCGAAGTGAGCGGGTGGTGGGCCAATTGGCGCTGGGCAATGGTGTGGGCGACCCAACTCCTTTTCTACGGATTACCGTGGATCAATTGGAATGGGCGCCAGGGAGTTCTATTTCATCTCGTCGAGCGCAAGTTTTACCTGTTTGGACTTGTTCTTTGGCCACAGGATGTTTTCTATCTGGCGCTGCTGCTGATTATCTCGGCCTACGCGCTTTTCCTGTTTACCGCTGTCGCCGGTCGACTGTTCTGCGGGTATGCCTGCCCGCAAACCGTTTATACGGAAATCTTCATGTGGATAGAGGCCCGCATCGAAGGCAACCGTCCCGCCCGCATGAAGTTGGACAAGGGGCCATGGACTGCCCGCAAAGTGCGTGTCAAGCTGCTGAAGCACGCGGCATGGATTGCGCTGTCCATCTGGACCGGATTTACCCTGGTTGCTTATTTCACGCCGCTGTCGGAACTCATCCGGGAGTTGCCGTTCCAGTTGAGCGGCTGGGAACTCTTCTGGGTCTTCTTCTACGGTGGCTTCTGTTATATGCAGGCTGGCTTCCTGCGGGAGCAGGTCTGCAAGTACATGTGCCCCTACGCCCGTTTCCAGGGTGTCATGTTCGATCCGGATACCCTGATCATCACCTACGACCCCGAGCGGGGCGAACCGCGCGGTGCTCGCAAGAAGGCCAAGGACGCGGCATCGCCCCAGGGCGATTGTGTGGACTGCGGTATCTGTGTCCAGGTCTGCCCCACCGGCATCGATATTCGCAATGGCTTGCAGTATGAATGTATCGGTTGTGCTGCCTGTATTGATGCCTGTGACGAAGTCATGGTGAAGGTCGGGTCGCCCAAGGGGCTGGTTCGGTATTCCACCGAAAATGCCCTGGCGAAGCACTATTCGAGCAAGGACATTGTCGGACACGTCCTGCGTCCTCGGATCATCCTGTATACCTTTATACTTTTGGCGATTGTCGGGGCTTCGGCATGGTCCCTGGCGACGCGGGTACCTCTGAAGGTTGACGTCATCCGCGACCGGGCCACCCTGGCCCGCGAGGCGGACGATGGTCGGATCGAGAACGTCTATACCCTCAAGATCATGAATACCTCGGAAGAGCCTCATCGTTATGCATTGAGCGTGAGCGGCATCGAAGGCATCGACATCGTCGGGGAGCGCATTGTGGAAGCTGCTGCTGCCGATAATCGCGAGGTGACTGTCAGTGTTCGCGTTCCGCCGGAGTCTGGCAATCAAGGCGCAAATACCATCTATTTCGACATTAAGGCCCAGAACCACGAAGACATCGCGGTACACGAGAAGGCCTCTTTCATGAAGCCCTGATATGAGAGTTGCAATGCGTCTACAGTCCTCCGATAACCGCCCCTGGTACAAGGAACCCTGGCCCTGGATTCTCATGACGGGTCCGCTGGTGGTGGTTGTCGCTGGGTTCGTTACCGCCTGGCTTGCCGTCCGCAGCAACGACGGCTTGGTTGCCGACGACTATTACAAGCAGGGGCTGGCCATCAACCAGCAACTGCAGCGGGACCAGAAGGCTGGGGACCTGGGGCTGGAGGCTAATGTGATGCGTGCCGGCACGCAGATGCGGGTGATGCTGGCTGCCGGTGCAGGGCAGGCCAAGTGGCCCGAGCGGCTGGTACTCCGTATTACCCATCCGACCCGGGCGGGGATGGACCACACCGTCAATCTGGCCGCCGAGGGGCCGGGAATGTTCAGTGGCAAGCTGGAAACCGAAATTTCGGGGCGCCGGCATGTCGTTCTTGAGGATCCGTCCGGTCAATGGCGGCTCCAGGGGGACTGGCAGGCCGATACTACCGAGTCGTTTCAGCTGCTTCCTGGGGATGCAACATCAACAATCAATCGCAACGTTACTGGGAGGTGACTCATGGCATGGCAAGAGCTGTTCAGCACTGATATCGGCCTGTTGAGCGTTTTCACGATCGGGTTCGTGGTTGTTATGGCCGTTTATCTCGGCAAGTATGTTTCCAACAAGATCGACGAGGACGCGAAAGGACAGCACTGATCTGTCAGACCCTTGAGGTCGGCGCCCATCGGGCGCCAGCGTCGTTGCCCCTGTCCGGCTTCCGGCAGGGGCTTATCTTTTTGGATGCTGCCTAAAGCGGTGGCAGGTCGGCAGTGTGGAAGCCGAAGTGTCCCTCTGCTCGATCCTCGAAATAACGCCGCAGGCAGAGAGCGACGCTTCGGAAGGCGATGTCTTCCCATGGGATATCGGCTTCGGCGAATAAGGCGGTTTCAAGACTCTCTTCACCGGGCGCGAAGTCCGGTGTCGCCAAATGGCCTCGGTAGAAGAGGTGGACCTGGCTAATGTGGGCCACATTGACCATGGCGAACGGCTTTCCTACCACCACCTCGGCGCAGGCCTCTTCGAGGGTTTCCCGGGCAGCCGCCGCGGCCGTCGTTTCCCCGTTCTCCATGAAGCCCGCGGGCAGCGTCCAAAAGCCGTAGCGGGGCTCGATGGCGCGGCGGCAAAGAAGGATCCGCTCGTCCCAGTGGGCTACACAGCCAACAACTAGGCGCGGATTCTCATATTGAATATGCCCGCAGCGGTCGCAGACGTGACGGAGATGGGTGTCTCCGGCTGGGATGCGCAGGCTGACCGGTGATGCACATTGGGTGCAGAACTTGATCACGGGAGTAGATTGCCGATGGGTGAGTTGAGCCCAGTTTAACATTGCGGCACTCTGGCTTGCTGCTGCCGGCTTCGGCAGCGCATCGAATGCTTTGCGCCCCGTGGATCATCGTGGCTACAATAGCGGCGCTAATAAGGATATCGGCGCCCAGATGGTGGTGCCGGCAGGGGGATTCGGATGTTCGTCATTGTCGGGTATGTGGTCATTCTGGGCGCTGTGCTCGGCGGCTTCGCCATGGCGGGCGGCCATCTGGGCTCGCTCATCCAGCCCGTCGAGCTCATCATCATCGCCGGCGCCGCCGGTGGCGCGTTCTTCGTTTCCAATTCCCCGACGAACGTCAAGGCCGTCTTCAAGGCCATGCCAAGCTGCCTCAAAGGCTCGCGTTTCAACAAGACCCTGTATATGGACTTGCTGGCGCTCCTTTACGAAATCCTGAGCAAGGTTCGGAAGGAAGGGCTGATGTCCATCGAAGGGGACGTGGAGAATCCCGAGTCGAGCCCGATCTTCGGGAAATACCCGACCATTACTGCCGATCACCATGCCGTCGAGTTCCTCACTGACTATCTTCGCATGATGGTGGGCGGCAACCTCAATGCCTTCGAGATCGAGAATCTGATGGATTCCGAGATGGAAACCCACCACCAGCAGGCCCATGTGCCCGTCGCTGCCTTGGCGCGGGTGGCGGACGGCATGCCGGCCTTCGGTATCGTCGCGGCGGTGATGGGGGTGGTCCATACCATGGAGTCCGTCGGCATCCCCCCGTCCGAACTGGGCAAGCTGATTGCCGCGGCCCTGGTGGGTACCTTCCTCGGTATTCTTCTGTCCTATGGCTTTATCGCTCCCCTCAGTACCTTGTTGGAACAGAAGGCCGAAGAAGAGGGCAAGATGTACCAGTGCATGAAGGCCGTCCTGCTGGCATCCATGTCCGGCTATGCGCCTCAGGTGGCTGTGGAGTTCGGACGCAAGGTGCTCTATACCCACCATCGTCCGACCTTCATCGAGCTTGAAGAGGACCTCAAGGCCCGCAAGGGCAAGTAACCGGGCGCCCCAGCCCTGACCTGAGCCGCCATGAGCGACGATTCCCAACGTCCCATAATCGTCAAGAAGATCAAGAAGGGTGGCCACGGCCATCACGGTGGCGCCTGGAAAATCGCCTATGCCGACTTCGTGACGGCCATGATGGCCTTCTTCCTCCTGATGTGGCTGCTGGGCTCGACCGCGAAAGGGGATTTCGAGGGCATCGCCGAGTACTTCAAGACGCCACTCAAGGTCGCCCTGCAGGGTGGTTCGGGTTCCGGTGACTCTTCCAGTGTCGTCAAAGGAGGGGGCAAGGATTTGACCCGCCAGTCCGGCCAGGTGAAGCGAGGCGATATCGAGAGCGAAACCAAGAAATTCGCCTTGAAGGAAACAACACTCGAATACCAGCGCAAGGAACGGGAAGCGCTTGAGGACCTGAAGGGCCGGATCGAGCGGGCCATCGGTGAAAATCCTCAACTCGCCCAATTTAAGAACCAGATTCTGCTGGACATCTCTGCCGAGGGCCTGCGCATCCAGATCGTGGATGAACAGAACCGGCCCATGTTCGATTCCAGTAGCGCTGAACTGAAACCCTACACCAAGGATATCCTCCGGCAGATCGGCAAGACCCTCAATGCCGTTCCCAACCGCATCAGCCTTGCCGGACATACCGACGCCGCCCAGTTTTCCGGTGGCGAGCGGGGATTTTCCAACTGGGAATTGTCGTCCAACCGCGCCAACGCCTCCCGTCGGGAGTTGATCATTGGCGGGATGGAAGAGCCCAAGGTGCTGCGGGTGGTGGGGCTTGCTTCGTCGGTGCTGTTCGACAAGAATGATCCCCTGAATCCCGTCAACCGCCGCATCAGCATCGTTGTCATGAACAAGAAGACTGAAATGGCGGTGCTGCAGGAAGAGGGTCCGGAAACCGATATCGGGACGCAGGACAAGGCCACCCCGGAAAACCTGAACTTGCCCGTCAGCGGCAAGGCAACGGCCGGATAGGCATCGACAGAGAGCCTGAGAGGGCGGACTCGTGAGGGGATGATGAGCGGCAGTATCGCACCGCGATGGATTGGGCTGGGCTGGTCGGCGACGGCAGTTGCGGTCGTCCTGGCCATTGAACCTGCCGCCCGCAGTGCCGCGGTGGTGGCCGGTTTCATCCTCGTCACCGCCGGCTGGATAGCCATCCCGCTGCTTTTCTCCGGCCGTGCCACCCAACGTTCCGCCACGGTTGGCGGCGAAGTTCTCGATGGGGCAGTCCTTGCCCGTGGCCAACAATCCATCCAGCGGGCTACGCGGGAATTTTCCGTACAGCTGTCCGCTATCGGTGTCGACATCGAGCGGGCGGAGAGCATCTTCACTGAAGCCATCGGCGCACTGATCCAGAGCTTCCAGGCCATCAACAGCCAGGTGCAGCGCCAGCAGCAGTTGGGCATGCAGGTGATGGCGGGGCATTCGGAATCGCCTGGCGGCACGGCTGTATCCGAATTCGAACAGTTCGCCTATCAGACTTCGGAAACACTTCGCCGCTTCGTGGATAGCGTTGTGGAGAACTCCCGCATCGCCATGAGCCTGGTGGAGATGACCGACCAGATTTCCGAACAGATGCGCCGGGTCAAGGGCACCCTCGGCGAAATCGAAGGCATTTCCAAGCAGACCAATCTCCTCGCCCTCAACGCCGCCATCGAGGCCGCCCGGGCAGGGGAGGCCGGGCGGGGTTTCGCCGTGGTGGCGGACGAGGTGCGGGATCTGTCTGGGCGCACCAGCCATTTCAGCCAGCAGATCCGGGACATGCTGGCCAGCATGGAAGGGTCCGTCCGGGCCGCCGAGGATGCGATCAACCAGATGGCTGCCCAGGACATGACCTTCGCCTTGACCTCCAAGGACAGCGTCGAAAAGGCCATGGCCGGCGTCGAAGCCATGAACGAGCGGACCGGCGCGACGGTCGCCGAACTCAATCACATCGCCGATGAAGTCGGGCAGTCCGTCAATCAGGCAATCGTCTCGCTCCAGTTCCAGGACATGGTCACCCAGCTCCTCGATCATGTGACTGAGCGCCTGCAGGTCATGGCCGAACTGATCGGAGAAGGGCAGGCAATCGTCGCCCAGGGGGACATGGCCGATCCGCGTTCCCCTGCCCGAGCCCTGGATGCCCTCCAGAACCATGCTGAGATGCTGGTGCGGCGGCTGGGCGAGTTCAACAGGAATACCAATGCAAACCCGGTTCGACAGGCGCAATATGCCAGTGGCGATGTCGAGCTGTTCTGATTCATAAAGAGGAAAACATGGCTAAGACCATTCTTGCAGTCGATGACTCCGCATCCATCCGGCAGATGGTGTCCTTTACGCTGAAGAGCGCAGGCTACGAGGTCGTGGAAGCTGTGGACGGGATGGACGGCCTGGAGAAGGCCAAGACGAAGAGCATCAATCTGGTCCTCACCGACCAGAACATGCCGCGCATGGACGGCCTGTCGCTGATCAAGAGCCTGCGCGCCATGCCCCAGTACGCGGCTGTGCCCATCCTGATGCTGACCACCGAATCCTCCGACACCATGAAGACCCAGGGGCGGGCGGCGGGCGCCACCGGCTGGCTGGTCAAGCCCTTCGACCCGCAGAAGCTTATCGAAGTCGTACGCAAGGTCGTCGGCTGAGGCCGGCAGCGGGCGGCGCCAAGGGGAGATAGCATGGCTATCGACATGACCCAGTTTTACCAGGTGTTTTTCGACGAATCGGCGGAACACTTGGCTGAGATGGAGTCGCTACTGCTCGATCTGGACGTGGACAATCCGGAACCGGAGCAGTTGAACGCCATCTTCCGGGCAGCCCACTCCATCAAGGGGAGCTCCGGTACCTTCGGCTTTACCGATTTGGCGGAAACCACCCACGTCCTGGAGAACCTCCTGGACCGGATCCGGAAGCAGGAACTCGCCCTCCGGGCCGACATGGTGGACGCCTTCCTTGAGGCAGGCGATATCCTCAAGTCCATGCTGGCGGCCCACCAAGGCCAGGGGCAGGCCGATCCTTTGGCCGTTGAGCAAGTGCGCGATCGCCTGCGGCAGCTGTCGGGCGCGGCCGTCGAGTCCCCTGCGGCGACCGAGCCCGCGGCCCAGCCGGTGGTGGCCGACACGGCGCCGGCCAGCCGCCGATTCGATATCCAATTCGTGCCCACCGCCGCGGCAGCGACCGGGGATGGGGTCAAGCACTTCATCGAAGACCTGGGGACTCTGGGAAAGGTGGAAATCCTGTGCAGCCCGGAAGGTGCGCCGGACGGGATCGGCCTGTGGCAGCTCAAGCTGTCCACGGCGGCGGACCAAAGCGCCTTTACCGAGCAACTGGATTTCATTGCCGACAGCGGGGCCTGGCGCATCACCGAGGACAAGTCCCTGACCCCAGATGGCCAGGAAGCCTTCGGCTTCTTCAGCGATTCTCCCGGCGTCCCGGACGATGAACTGGGCTACGGATTTTTCGAACCCCTGCCTGCCGCGCCTATCGCAGAGCCCGTGCAGGACGAAGGTTACGGTTTCTTCGAGCCCTTGCCGACACCCCCTGCCGGACCGGCCGTCATCGAAGGCGAGGGATACGGGTTCTTCGCACCCCTGCCTGCGGCGGCCCCGGCAGAAACGCCTCCGGTGGCGGAGGAGGGCGATGGCTACGGCTTTTTTGCGCCGCTGCCTGCCCCCGTGCCGGAGCCCGCACCAGCAGCCCCAGTCAAGACCGCCGTAGAAACGATGGCCGCCAAATCGGCAACCAAGCCGGCCAAGTCGGGCGCGTCCGCAGCTGGGGCCGGCGACTCGTCCATCCGGGTCAGCGTGGAAAAGGTGGACCAGCTCATCAACCTGGTCGGCGAACTGGTCATTACCCAGGCCATGCTCCTGCAGACTGCCACGAAGATGCAGGATGCGGCCCCGGAGCGCCTGCTCAACGGCCTGGCCCAACTGGAACGCAACACCCGGGACCTGCAGGAATCGGTGATGTCCATCCGCATGCTGCCCATTTCCTTCGTGTTTTCCCGGTTCCCCCGGGTGGTGCGGGATCTATCCGCCAAGCTGGGCAAACAGGTGGAGCTGAAGACTACCGGTGAGGCCACCGAGCTGGACAAGGGGCTGATCGAGCGCATCGCCGATCCGCTCACCCATCTCATCCGCAACAGCCTGGACCACGGTATCGAACTACCGGAACAGCGGGCCGCCGCTGGAAAAAGCCCGGTCGGCACCATCACCCTCAAGGCCTACCACCAGGGCGGCAATATCGTCATCGAGGTGGGGGACGACGGCGCCGGCCTCAATCGCCAGAAAATCCTCGCCAAGGCCCGGGAAAAGGGGCTCTCCGTGTCGGACCAGATGACCGACCAGGAGGTCTTCGGCCTTATCTTCGAAGCGGGATTCTCCACGGCCGAGCAGGTGACCGACGTTTCCGGACGGGGCGTCGGCATGGACGTGGTCCGTAAGAACATCAACGCCCTGGGCGGCCGGGTGGAGATCGAATCCATGGCCGGCATCGGTACCCGCATGACCGTACGCCTGCCCCTCACCCTGGCCATCCTGGACGGCATGTCGGTGGCAGTGGGGGACCAGACCTATATCCTGCCCCTGTCTTCGGTGGTTGAATCCCTCCAGCCCAGAGCCGAGGATATCAAGACCCTTTCCAATCAGGCCCGGGTCGTCCAGGTGCGGGGGGAATACCTGCCGGTGGTGGTGCTGCACGAGCTTTTCCGGCTGCAATCCTGTTGGAGCAGCTTCACCCAGGGCATCATGGTGGTGCTCGACGCCGACGGCGCCAAGGCGGCCCTGTTCGTGGATGCCCTGGTCGGCCAACACCAGGTGGTGATCAAGAGCCTGGAGGCCAATTACCGGCGGGTGCAGGGGGTTTCCGGCGCCACCATCATGGGGGATGGCCATGTGGCCCTGATCCTGGACGTGCCGGCCATCGCCAGCCTGGCCCGGACCACTATGCAGAAGGCCGCCTGACGGCAGAGGAGAAACAATGACCGATACGACGACCCACGCCGGCGCCCCCGTGGCGGACGAAGACCTGGTAGCCCACGAATTCCTCACCTTTACCTTGGGCACCGAGGAGTACGCCATCGATATCCTCAAGGTCCAGGAAATCCGCGGCTACGAGCAGCCCACCCTGATCGCCAATGCCCCCCGCTTCATCAAGGGGGTGATCAACCTGCGGGGCATCATCGTCCCCATCATCGACCTGCGCATCAAATTCAACCTGGGCAACGTGGAATACACCCCGTTCACCGTGGTGATCATCCTCAACGTTGCCGGTCGGGTGATCGGCGCCGTGGTGGATAGCGTTTCAGATGTCCTTTCCCTGACCAGCGCCCAGATTCGTCCGGCGCCGGATTTTTCCGCCAGTTTCGATACCCGCTACATCCTGGGTCTGGCGACCGTGGAGCAGCGGATGATGATCGTGACCGATATAGAACGCCTGATGACCAGCGCCGACATGGAGTTGATCGACTCCGCCGCCGAGCACTGAGGAACAACCCCATGGCCATTCGTTGCCAGATGCCCCAACCGAGGAGCGACAAGTGAAGAACAACCAGCCGGTCACCAATGTCGAGGTGCCGTTGACCGCGGACACCATGATCGTGTCCAAGACCGACCTCAAAGGGCAGATCACCTACGTCAACAAGGATTTCCTTGAAATCTCGGGCTTCAGCGAGAGCGAGCTGATCGGGCAGGCACACAACATCGTTCGCCATCCGGATATGCCGCCCGCCGCCTTCAAGGACCTTTGGGATACCGTCAAGGATGGTCGCCCCTGGAACGGGCTGGTCAAGAATCGTTGCAAGAACGGCGATTTCTACTGGGTCGATGCGACCGTCACTCCCCTTAAGGAAGACGGACAGGTCATCGGCTACATGTCCCTGCGCCGCCAGCCCGAACGGGCCAAGGTCGAGGCGGCGGAAGCCCTCTACCGGGAAATCAACGCCGGCCGCGCAACCCTGGCCCGCAAGGCCGGCTTCTTCGCCCGCTTGAGCCTCGGCAACAAGGTCACCCTGGCGGCTGCGGCAGTGATTGCTGGCACGATGACCCTGGCGTCCATGGTGGTCGGCCTGCGCACCCAGACCCTGCTCGAAGACCAGTCGATTCGGGTGGTATCCGAGCAGATGGCGGTGGTGCGCAACATCGTCGATGTGGCGGCCTCCCAGCTTAACCAGGAGGCCCTTCGCCTCAACCGTATTTTTGCTGGAGAGTTCCCGAGCGGATTTGCAGTCGATGGTCCCGCCAATGGGGCTGAGACCGTCCTCAAGCACGGCGGCAAGGTCCTCAACGGCCAGTTTGCCGAGGTGGACGGCTTCACCGCCGCCAGCAATGCCGTGGCCACGCTGTTCGTTCGCAGCGGCGACGATTTCTACCGTATCTCCACCTCCCTCAAGAAGGAAGACGGCCAACGCGCCGTCGGCACCGCTCTGGACCACGGCCATCCGGCCTACGCCAAGCTCCTCGCCGGCTCCGGCTACGTGGGCAAGGCGGTCCTCTTCGGGCGCGATGTCTACACCAGCTATCTGCCCATCAAGAACGCGGCCGGCCAGGTGATCGGGGCGACCTTCATCGGCCTGGACTTCACCGAGCAACTCAAGACCCTCAAGGACAAGCTGCGCTCCATCAAGATGGGGGAGACCGGTTATGTCTACGTGCTGGATGCCAAGGAAGGCCCGGACTACGGCAAGCTAGTGGTGCATCCGGCCAAGGAGGGGGCCAACCTCCTTGCTGCCAAGGACGAGCGGGGCCGGGAGTTCATCAAGGAATTGCTGGACAACAAGGGCGGTGCGCTACGTTATTTCTGGAAGAATCCGGAAGCGGGCGAAACCGAAGCCCGGGAGAAGCTGGTGGTGGGCGAGCTTTTCTCCGAATGGAACTGGATGATCGCCGGTGGTCCGTACCTGGATGAATCCCACAAGGATATCCGCGCCATCATGGGCATGAACATCCTGTCCGCCCTGTTCGCCTTGTCCTTCATGGGCTTCGTGCTCTTCTGGTTGATCCGCCGTATGGTGGCGCGGCCGGTGGATGACGTGAACCAGGTCCTGGACGAGATTGCCCAGGGCAACTATGCCGCCCGTACCGGTATCGACCTACAGCGTCCCGACGAGATCGGGCACCTGGTCCGGGCCCTGACCGCCATGCAGACCCGCATGGGCTTCGAGGTGGCGGAAACCCGGCGGGTGGCCGACGAGAGTCTGCGCCTCAAGATCGGCCTGGACAACGTGGCGACCAACGTCATGCTGGCGGATGCCCGTTTCGACATCATCTACATGAACCAGTCCCTGGTGAAGATGTTCGAGGTCGTGGAAGGCGACATCCGTAAGGACTTGCCGACCTTCGACCGCCATCGGCTGATCGGTTCCAACATCGACCTCTTCCACCGCAACCCGGCCCACCAGCGGGGACTGCTGGGCCGGCTGAACGGTACCCACCGGGCCGAGATCAAGCTGGGCGGGCGGACTTTCAACCTGACCGTCACCCCGGTGGTGGATCTGAAGGGCTCCCGCCTGGGCTATGCCGTGGAATGGCGCGACCGAACCGACGAGGTGAAGATCGAGGGCGAGATCGCCGACATCATCGAAGCCGCCGAGCGGGGCAACCTGGAAACCCGGCTGGACGTGGCGGGGCTGGAAGGTTTCTTCCTGCGCATCGGCACGGGCATCAACGGCCTCCTGGAAAGCAACGGTCGGGTCATGAACGACCTGGGCGAAGCCTTCCGTCGCCTGGCCGAGGGCGACCTGACGGCTACCGTGGAGCAGCGCTACGTCGGCGCCCTGGCCGAGACGGTGGATAACGCCAACCGCACCATCGAAAGCCTGCAAGGCATCATCGAAGCGATCAAGCAGGCGACGGACGCCATCAACACGGCGGCGAAGGAGATTGCGTCGGGGAATCACGATCTGTCGAGCCGGACGGAGGAGCAGGCGTCGAGCCTGGAAGAGACGGCCTCCAGCATGGAAGAGCTGACCAGCACGGTGAAGCAGAACGCCGACAACGCCCGGCAGGCCAACGAACTGGCGGGGACCGCCGA
>DASRUX010000020.1:0-28166 GCA_035655235.1 Rhodocyclaceae bacterium
GTATGGAACAAGATCGACCTCACCGAAGCTACCGCCGGGGTCGAACGGGACGACTATGGTAGAATCGCCCGCGTTCGAGTCAGTGCCCGGTCAGGCGAAGGCTTGGAGCTTCTGCGGTCGGCGCTGGCTGAGTATGCCCTGGAAAAGGCCGAAGAACGGCAGCAGGAACGGACGGCGGCAGCAGAAAACGCCGGATTGCACTGAAACCCCCCTATCAACGATCCCCCGAGACCATGATCCCGACCCTTGGCATCCTGATGTCGCTGAACGACCCCCAGTGGGGCAATCGTGGCAGCGGCGACGATGGCGGTAAGAACAACCCGCGTCGGCCCGACCAGGGGCCGCCGGATCTGGAAGAACTGTGGCGCGATTTCAACCGGCGCCTGTCCCGCATGATGGGCAAGAAGGGCGGCAACGGCGGTGGCGACCGCATGCCCCCCGTGGATTTCAATCCCCGCTTCCTGGGTGGCGGCATCGGCCTCCTGGCGGGGCTGGTGGTGATCATCTGGCTGGCTTCCGGCTTCTACATCGTCGACCAGTCCCAGCGGGGCATCGTCCTCCAGTTCGGAAAATTCCAGGAAGCCACCGAGCCGGGCCTGCGCTGGCGCCTGCCTTACCCCATCCAGTCCCATGAGCTGGTGAACGTGGGCGGGGTGCGCACCGTCGAAATCGGCTACCGGGGCTCTGAGCGTAACAAGGTGCTCAAGGAAGCCCTGATGCTCACGGATGACGAGAATATCGTGAACATTCAGTTCGCCGTCCAATACATCCTCAAGGATCCGGTTGAGTACCTCTTCAACAACCGCCACCCGGACGATGCCGTGATGGGCGCCGCCGAAACCGCGGTGCGGGAGATCGTCGGCAAGAGCCGCATGGACTTCGTCCTCTACGAAGGCCGGGAGCAGATTGCCGCCAACGCCGCCAAGCTGATGCAGGACATCCTGGACCGCTACAACGCCGGCATCCTGATCTCCAAGGTCACCATGCAGAATGCCCAGCCGCCGGAGCAGGTCCAGGCGGCCTTCGATGACGCGGTGAAGGCCGGCCAGGACCGGGAGCGCCAGAAGAACGAAGGCCAGGCCTACGCCAACGACGTGATTCCCCGGGCCAAGGGTACGGCGGCCCGCCTCCTGGAAGAGGCCAACGGCTACAAGCAGCGGGTCATTGCCAGTGCCGAGGGCGACGCCTCCCGCTTCCGCCAGATCAACGTCGAATACGCCAAGGCGCCGGAAGTCACCCGCGAGCGCATGTACCTGGACACCATGCAGCAGGTCTTCGCCAATACCAGCAAGCTCCTGGTGGATGCCAAGGGACAGGGCAACCTGCTCTATCTGCCCCTGGACAAGCTGATGCAAGCCGCCGGTGCCGCCACCGCTGCCCAGCCCGGCCAGCCGCCCGCAGCTCCCGCTGCCGAAGCCCCGGCTCCCCAGGCCGCCGCCCGCCCGACCCCGCCCGTCTCCAACGAGGCGCCGCCCCAGCTCGATAAATCCTTGAACGGGGAGCGTTCCCGGGACAGTTCCCTGCGTTCCCGCGATCGGGAGAGCCGCTGATGAATTCCAGACTTAGCGTTTTCGGCGCCCTTGTCGCCGCCGTCCTGGTCGCCCTGGCCATGTCCATCTTCACGGTGGACCAGCGCCAGTTCGCCCTCGTCTTCCAATTGGGCGAAGTGAAGCGGGTGATCGCCGAGCCGGGCCTCAACTTCAAGGTGCCCCTGGTCCAGAACGTGCGCTATTTCGACAAGCGCATCCTCACCCTGGACAACCCGGAACCGGAGCGCTTCATCACCTCCGAGAAGAAGAACGTCCTGGTGGATTCCTACATCAAGTGGCGCATCATCGATCCGATGCTGTACTACGTTTCGGTGGGCGGCGATGAGGCCCGGGCCAAGACCCGTCTCAACCAGACCGTCAATGCCGGCCTGCGTGAGGAATTCGGCCGCCGCACCGTCCACGACGTGGTTTCAGGCGAGCGGGACCGCATCATGGATAGCATGCGGGTCAAGGCCGACCAGGATGCCCGCAAGATCGGCGTCCAGATCGTCGATGTTCGCCTGAAGCGGGTAGAGCTGCCCTCCGAAGTGAGCGAGGCCGTCTATCGCCGCATGGAGGCCGAGCGCAAACGGGTCGCCAACGAACTGCGCTCCCTGGGCGCCGCCGAGGCCGAGAAGGTCCGGGCCGACGCCGACCGCCAGCGGGAAATCATCGTCGCCGAAGCCTACCGGGATGCCCAGAAGACCAAGGGCGAGGGCGATGCCAAGGCTGCCGCCACCTACGCCCAGGCCTTTGGCCAGAATCCCGAGTTCTACGCCTTCTACCGCAGCCTGGAAGCCTATCGCCAGAGCTTCAAGAACAAGAGCGATGTGCTGGTGGTCGATCCCAGTTCCGATTTCTTCAAGTACATGAAGAATGTCGGTCGCGGCGGCGAGGGTGGCAGCAAGCACAAATGACTTCCAGTCTCCTGACTGCCTTCGCGCTGATGTTGGTGCTCGAAGGCATCATGCCCTTTGTCGCGCCCGCCGCCTGGCGTGACACTTTCAAGCGGCTCATCCAGTTTTCGGATGGCCAGATCCGGTTCATCGGGCTCACCTCGATGATTATCGGCCTTATCCTCGTGATGCTTTTCCAATGAATTGGCTGTTACCTGAATACATCGCCGACGCCCTGCCGGGCGAAGCGGCACAAATCGAGCGGCTGCGGCGCAGCCTCCTGGACCATTTCGCTACCCGGGGCTACGAATTCGTCATGCCCCCGATGCTCGAATACCTGGAATCCCTCCTGACCGGCGCCGGCCAGGACCTCAAGCTGCGCACATTCAAGCTGGTGGACCAACTGACCGGCCGCACCCTGGGGGTGCGGGCCGACATCACCACCCAGGCTGCCCGCATTGATGCCCACCTGCTGAATCACCAGGGCGTGACCCGTCTGTGCTACTGCGGCAATGTGCTCCATACCCTGCCGGCCACCATTAGCGCCGGCCGGGAGCCGCTGCAGATCGGCGCCGAACTCTACGGCTACGCCGGCGTCGAGGCCGACCTGGAAATCGTCCGCTTGCTGGCCTCGGCGCTAAAGAGCGTCCAAGTGCCGGTGAGCCGCATCGATCTGGGCCATGTCGGCATCTTCCGCGCCCTGTGCGAGGCTGCTGGCTTGCCGGAAGAGGCCGAGGAGCAACTGCTCAGCCTTCTCCAGGCCAAGGACGTACCCGGCCTCAAGGAAGCCTGTGCGGGCGTCGCCGAGCCCTATGGCGCGGCTCTCCTCAAGCTGCCCAAGCTTTACGGTGGCGTCGAGGTGCTGGAGCGGGCCAAGGCCGAACTGCCGGCGATCCCCGCGGTCACCGCCGCTCTGGAAAGCCTCACCCGGATCATCAAGTCAGCGCCGGAGCTGCCCTTCTCCGTGGATCTGTCGGACCTGCGGGGTTATCACTATCACAACGGCGTGGTGTTTGCCGCCTACTGCCCGGATTACCCGGCGGCAGTGGCCCTGGGCGGACGCTACGACGGGGCGGGCAAGGCCTTCGGCCGGGCCCGGCCGGCCACGGGCTTCTCCATGGACCTGCGGGAAGTTGCCCGCCTGGCTCCGGCCCTCGGCAAACTGGGGGCGATCCTGGCGCCCCACATGGGCCACGATGCCAAGTTGGCCCAACAGATCGGCGAATTGCGCCAACAGGGAGAAGTGGTGGTCGAACTCCTGCCGGGGGAAACCGCCTGTGAAGGGCCCGTCTGCGACCGTAAGCTGGTGCAGGTGGGCGACAACTGGATTATCGAAGCAATCAACGAAGACTGAGGCAATACATGGCCAAGAATGTAATCGTCGTCGGCACCCAGTGGGGCGACGAAGGCAAGGGGAAAATCGTCGACTGGCTGACCGACCATGCCCAAGGCGTGGTGCGCTTCCAGGGCGGGCACAACGCAGGCCACACCCTGGTGGTGGGCGACAAGGTATACAAGCTGAACCTGGTGCCCTCTGGCATCGTGCGGGACGGCGTGCAGTGCTACATCGGCAATGGCGTGGTGCTGGACATCCATCACCTGCTGTCCGAGATCGCCGAGCTGGAAAGGGGCGGTATGGATGTGCGCTCCCGCCTCAAGATCAGCCCGGGCTGCCCCCTGATCCTGCCGTACCACTCCGCCATCGACAAGGCGCGGGAAGCCGCCAAGGCCGGCGATAAGAAGATCGGCACCACCGGCAAGGGCATTGGCCCCACCTACGAGGACAAGGTGTCCCGCCGCGGCCTGCGGGTCTATGACCTGTTCCAGCCCGAGCGCTTCGCCGAGAAGCTGAAAGAAGTGATGGAGTACCACAACTTCGTCCTCACCCAGTACCTCAAGGCCGAAGCCGTCGATTACCAGATGGTCCTGGACCAGGCCATGGCCGACGCCGAAGGCATCAAGCCCCTGGTGACGGACGTTTCCGCCGCCCTCTACGCCGCCAACCAGGCCGGCCAGAATCTGCTGTTCGAAGGTGCCCAGGGCACCCTCCTGGACATCGACCACGGCACCTACCCGTTTGTCACCTCCAGCAATTGCGTTGCCGGTCAGGCGGCTGCCGGTTCCGGCGTCGGCCCCGGTATGCTGCATTACGTCCTGGGTATCACCAAGGCCTACTGCACCCGCGTCGGCGGCGGTCCCTTCCCGAGCGAACTGGACATCGAAACCGAAGGCTGCCCGGGTTACCAGATGTCCCAGGTGGGCCGCGAATTCGGCACCGTCACCGGCCGCAAGCGCCGCTGCGGCTGGTTCGATGCCGCTGCGCTCCGCCGTTCCGGTCGCATCAACGGTCTCACCGGCCTGTGCATCACCAAGCTGGACGTGCTGGACGGCCTGGAAGAGCTGAATATCTGCACCGGCTACAAGCTGGACGGCAAGATTGTCGACCTGCTGCCCATCGGCGCCGACGAAGTGGCCCGCTGCGAGCCGGTGTACGAAACCATGCCGGGCTGGAGCGAGAGCACCTTCGGCGTCAAGCGCTGGGAAGATCTGCCGGCCAATGCTCGGGCCTACCTGGACCGCCTGGAGCAGCTCTGCCAGGTGCCCATCGCCATCGTGTCTACCGGCCCCGAGCGGGACGAGACCATCCTCAAGCAGCACCCCTTCAAGTAAGGGATCAAACAAAGGGCGGGGGTTTTCCCTGTCCGGATCGGGATGGCCCGGCCTTCTGCCGGGCCATCTCCGTTTACGAAGGCCGCTTCTGTTGCCGACGGACCATTTCCCGGGCCATGGCGTTGAACTGGTCGGCCAATTCCCTGCGCATGACGCCGATGGCGAAGCTGGAAGGAAACCACCGGTCGGGGATCATCTCCAGGCGGTAGTCGAGGCGGGTGCCCAGGGCCTCCGGCGTGATCCGCATTTCGCTCAACATGTGCTTGGCATTACCCGAAATGGCCCGGGAAATAAGCACGCCATCCTGCTGACGCAATTCCACGCGTCTTTCGGATTCGAAGGGCAGGGTGAGGGGGCCGAAATCCATCTTGCCCCGTTGGGCGACCAGAAGGATGTTGTTCTGCCGGGAGATGATGCGACTGGCTTCCAGGTTGGGGATAAAGGCGGCCATGCGGTCGAAGTCGGTCAGGGCATCCCAGGCCACGGGGGCGGGTACGGGGACGACGAAGCTGAAGCGGCCCACGTACATCTCATTCTCATAGACCACCTGTACGCGTTCTTCCGGTAAATGGATGTCTGCAGCCATGCCACGGGCGGCGGGCAACAGGCAGAGGAGCGGAAGGGAAAGGAAACGGCGACGATCCATGAATGCTTTATAGATTCATCGCCTGACGGGGTTCTGACCGGGCGGGGAAGCAAATAATGGCTTTCGCCATGGGGGATGGGGAGTAGAATAGGCCCCCGCGGCCTTCCCGGCGTCTTGAATATGCCGGGCCGGAAATGAAAAAAGCCGTGGAAACCACGGCTTTTTCAGAATCTTGGTGCCCAGGAAGGGACTCGAACCCCCACGCCTTGCAGCGCTAGTACCTGAAACTAGTGCGTCTACCAATTCCGCCACCTGGGCAGGTGCGAAGAGCCGCGAATTCTAAAGGAACCTAAAAATATGTCAACAAAAAAACTATCAAAAATTCGCCGACAGGACCCCTTTTTCGAGCGGGAATCCGCTCGCTACGAGCGCCCCTTGCCTTCCCGGGAATACATCATCCAGACCCTGGAAGAGGAGGGCAAGCCGGTCAGCTTCGACCATCTCACCGACCTGCTGGATATTTCCCGTGCCGAACGGGAGATGTTCCTGCGCCGCCTGGGGGCCATGGAGCGGGAGGGGCAACTGCTCCGCAACCGCAAGGGCGCCTACATCCTGCCCGAGCGGGCCAGCCTGATCGCCGGCAAGGTCCAGGGCCATCCCGAGGGCTACGGCTTTTTCATTCCCGATGACGGCAACGCCGACATCTTCCTCGACCAGTCCCAGATGAACAAGGTGCTCCACGGCGATCGCGCCCTGGTGCGGGTCACCGGCGTGGACCGCAAGGGGCGGCCCGAGGGCAGTATCGTCGAGGTTACCGAGCGGGCCAACAACCGGGTGGTCGGCCGGGTATTCGTCGAGCACGGGGTGGTGTTCGTGGTGCCGGAGAACCGGCGCATTACCCAGGACATCCTGGTGCCGCCGGAGAAAAAGGCCAAGATCAAGCCCAAGGCCGGTCAGGTGGTGATGGTGGATATCATCGAGCAGCCCTCCAAGTACGCCCAGCCTATCGGCCGAATCACCGAAGTCCTCGGCAACTACGCCGACCCGGGCATGGAGATCGAGATCGCGCTCCGTAAGCACGACCTGCCCTTCGAGTTTTCCAAGAAGGCCCTGGAAGAGAACAAGTCCATGCCGGACAAGGTCAAGAAGGGCGACGCCAAGGATCGGGAAGACCTGCGCCACCTCGCCCTGGTGACCATCGACGGGGAGACGGCCCGGGACTTCGACGATGCCGTCTATTGCGAGAAGAAGGGCCGGGGCTGGCGCCTGGTGGTGGCCATTGCCGACGTCTCCCATTACGTCCAGCCGGGCATGACCCTGGACAAGGAGGCCATGGATCGGGGCAATTCGGTCTATTTCCCGCGCCGGGTCATCCCCATGCTGCCGGAGAAACTCTCCAACGGCATCTGCTCCCTGAATCCGGAGGTGGATCGCCTGGCCATGGTCTGCGACATGGAGATTTCCATGACCGGCGCCATCAAGGACTACCGCTTCTACCCGGCGGTCTTCCGCTCCCACGCCCGGCTCACCTACACCCAGGTGTGGAACTGGCTGTCTGGGGAAGCCAAGCCCCAGGACGAAATCCATATCCTGCTCCAGCCTCACCTGCAGAACCTCTACAAGCTCTTCCAGACCCTGCTGAAGGCCCGGGTGAAGCGGGGCGCCATCGACTTCGAGACGGTGGAAACCCAGATGCTGTTCGACGACCAGGGCAAGATTTCCAACATCGTCCCGGTGGTGCGGAACGACGCCCACCGGCTGATCGAGGAATGCATGCTGGCGGCCAACGTCTGCGCCTCGGACTTCCTCGCCAAGCACAAGCAGACCTGCCTGTACCGGGTCCACCAAGGCCCGTCGGCGGAGAAACTCAAGAACCTGCGCTCCTTCCTCGGGGAAGTCGGCCTCCAACTCGGCGGCGGCGACGATCCCAAGGCCAAGGACTACGCCGAACTGCTGGAGAAGATCAAAGCCCGGCCGGACTTCCAACTCCTCCAGACGGTGATGCTGCGCTCCCTCTCCCAGGCGGTGTACAGCCCGGACAACGTCGGCCACTTCGGCCTCGCCTACGAGCACTACACCCACTTCACCTCCCCTATCCGCCGCTATCCCGACCTCCTGGTGCATCGCGCCATCAAGGCCGTGTTGGCAGGCGGCAAGTACGACCCGGGCCAGCCCTGGGACGATATCGGCATGCACTGCTCGGGCACCGAGCGCCGCGCTGACGAGGCCACCCGGGACGTGGAGAACTGGCTGAAGTGCTACTACATGAAGGAGCGCATCGGCGAGGAGTTCGACGGCACCATCTCGGCGGTTACCGCCTTCGGCATCTTCGTCGCCCTGGACGCGGTGTATGTGGAAGGCCTGGTGCACGTTTCCGAACTGGGCGAGGACTATTTCCAGTTCGACAACGTCAAGCACCAGATGCTGGGGGAACGTACCGGCCAGCGCTACCGCCTGGGCGACCGGGTGCGGGTCCGGCTGGTGCGGGCCGACCTGGAAACCAACAAGATCGACTTCGTGCTGGCCAACCCGCCGGCTGAGCCGTCGTCAGGGCGGGCTCGGAGCCCCCGCCGGCGAGCCCGCGCCTAAGCGGCTTCCAGGACGGCCGGCGGCGCAACCACCCGGTTGCGGCCGCCGTGCTTCGCCTGATACAGGGCGGCGTCAGCGGCGGCGACCAGGGCATCCGGCCGGTTCGCCTGGGTGGGCACCATGCAGGCGACACCGATGCTCATGGTGACGTGGGGAGAGGTGTCGGATTCCCGATGGGAAATCTCCATCCCCGCTACCGCGTCCCGCAGGCGTTCCGCCACCGAGATGGCGCCCTCCAGATCGGTGCCCGGCATCACGACGGCGAATTCCTCGCCGCCGTAGCGGGCTACCAGGTCGGCGGGGCGGAAAATGTTGGAACTGACAATCCCGGCCACCTTGCGCAGGCACTCGTCACCCTTCTGGTGGCCGTAGGTGTCGTTGTAGCGCTTGAAGTGATCCACGTCGGCCAGCAGGAAGGACAGGGGCGTGGCGGTGCGCTGGGCCCGCAGCCATTCCAGTTGCAGGGTTTCGTCCAGGGAGCGCCGGTTGGCGACTCCGGTGAGGCCGTCCTTGGTAGCCAGGTCCTGGAGGGCCATTTCGGCGAGCTTCTGCTCGGTCATGTCCCGCAGGGTTTCGACCACGGCGATGAGCTTGCCGTCGTCGTCGTAGATGGGGCCGGCGTCGATGGCCAGGTAGAGCCGGCTGCCCAGGCGAGGCATGACGCACCAGTTCTCCGCCCGGAACCCTTGGCTCTCCTCGATGGGCACCACATGGGACGCATAGAGCTGGTACAGGGAGTCGGTGCGGTCCAGCATCAGGATATCGGCCAGGCAGAGCCGCGGATGGTCGTAGAAGCCGCGCCAATGCTCGCTGGTACCGAGAATCTCGGAAGCAGGGACGCCGGTAAGCCGCTCGCAGGCCCGGTTCCAGATGATGACCCGGTGGTCGGGACCGAGGACGAAAGTCGGCGTCACCAAGTGCTGCATGAGGCGCACGGCGAAATTCTGGGTCGACTTCCAGTGTATGTAGTCTGAACTGACGATGTCCAAGGTCTCCTCCTGTCCGGAATATCGTTATTTATGCCCCCCGGCCGGGCTATGGCTATCGTTATAGATGGAGACGTTACCGTGGCGGCATGGCCATGTCAAAAGTATTTTCTTATTCCCTTTGGATGGGGCGGAGGGCCAACGCCGCCAGGGCGGCGAGGCTGAAAGCCGCGCCCGCCACGAAGGTGTAAGAGGCGCCCAGGCTGTCCCACAGGAAGCCTGCCAGGACGCTGGCCACCAGCATGGCGACGCCGCTCAGCAGGTTGAAGAAGCCGAAGGCTGTGCCCCGCAGGTCGGCGGGGGCGGTGGCGGCCACCATGGCGGACAGCAGGCCCTGGGTCATGCCCATATGCAGCCCCCACAAAGAGATGCCGGCCCACACCCAGCTCCAGTGGGCGCTCTGGGCCAGGAGCAGGTCGGCCACCGCCAGCACGGCCAGGCCCCAGGCCAGGAGCCGAGAATGGCTCATGGAGTCCGACAGCCGGCCAAAGGGGTAGGCGGCCGCAGCGTAGATGACGTTCATGGCGATGAGCACCAGGGGGGCGAAGGCGATGGGCAATCCACCCTGCTGGGCTCGCAGCACCAGGAAGGCCTCGCTGAAGCGGGCCAGGGTGAATACGGCGCCGATGCCGGCCACCTGCCAATAGGCGGCCGGCAGGCGGCGCAGGTTTTCCCGATTGATGGGATTGGGGCGAGGGCCGTCGCGATGGGTCTCAGGCTCCTTGACCCCGAAAACCAGGAGGGCCACCGCCAGGCAGCCGGGGATGACCGCCACCCAGAACACCGCCCGGAAATCGTTTGCCCACAGGAGCATGAGGCCCATGGCGAGGAGCGGCCCCAGGAAGGCCCCGACGGTATCCAGGGACTGGCGCAGGCCGAAGGCGGCGCCTCGCATTTCGGGGGGAGTGATGTCCGCCACCAGGGCGTCCCGCGGCGCACCCCGGATGCCCTTGCCAAAGCGGTCCAGGAGCCGGGCCGTGAGGACGAAGCCCGAACTGGTCGCCAGGGCGAAGAGGGGCTTCGAAGCGGCGCCCAGGCCGTAGCCCAGCACCGCCAAGGCCTTGCGCTTACCCAGCCAGTCGCTCACCACCCCGGAAAAGATTTTCACCATGAGGGCCAGAGACTCCGCCGCCCCTTCGATGAGCCCGATGGTCAGGGCACTGGCCCCTAGAGCGGTGGCCATGAAGACGGGCAGCAGGCTGTGGATCAGCTCGGACGAGACATCCATCAGGAGGCTGACGAAGCCCAGGGCCCAGATGCCGGGCGGGAGTTTCTTTTGGGTTGGGGGCATTGAATCCATTCCGGCTTTTTGCTCTGCCGCCATTATGGCCTGGGTGGGAGCGCGGTAAAATGTGCCGAACATCAAGAAAGCCGCCCATGTCCTCCATTCGCCTCATCTACGGCTTCCACGCCGTCACCGCCAAGCTCCGCCACGACCCCGACGCGGTCAAGGAAATCCTCATCGATGCCGACCGCCAGGACGCCCGGGCCCGGGATCTCCTGAAGCACGCCGAACTCCAGGGCGTGAAGGTGGTGATGACCGACGACAAGCGCCTGGACGGCATGATCCCCGGCGCCCGCCACCAGGGCGTGGTGGCCCGGGTTTCCGGCGGCCGCCAGGTGGCCCACCTGGACGACGTGCTGGATACCCTGGAAGAGCCCGCTTTCCTGCTGGTCTTGGATGGCATTACCGATCCCCGTAACCTGGGGGCCTGCCTGCGGGTGGCCGACGCGGCCGGCGTGCACGCCGTGATCGCTCCCAAGGACCGGGCCGCCGGCCTCACCGATGTGGCCGCCAAGACCGCCAGCGGCGCCGCCGAGACGGTGCCCTACGTGATGGTCACCAACCTGGCCCGCACCCTGCGGGAATTGAAGGAACGGGACATCTGGGTGGTCGGCACCGCAGGCGAGGCCCAGGACGACCTCTACGCCGCCCAATGGCCCCAGGCCACCGCCTGGGTCCTGGGGGCCGAAGGCGAAGGCATGCGCCGCCTCACCCGGGAAACCTGCGACCAACTGGTACGCATCCCCATGTACGGCTCCGTCGAGAGCCTGAACGTTTCGGTGGCCGCCGGGGTCTGTCTCTACGAGGCTCGGCGGCGCCGGGGGTAATCCCCGGGCAAGATCGTTTGGGCCGGTTCGCAGTCCAAGGTTGGGTAGTCAGCCAACAGGGAGGGCATACCATGACACCAGGCGCAGTGATGGCCATCATGGCCGAAATTGAAGAGGGCGATCCCCTCGACTTTTCCGATCTCTCGGTCGATTCCGACGACGCCCGGGCGCTCATGGCCCTGCATTTCTGCGAAGTGGATCGGCAACTGGCCGAGGCGGGCCTCTCCAGCGAGGACCGGATTACCGTCATGGCGGCCATCGCCGCCCATGTGACCGAGGAAAACATGCTCCTCAACGCCGCTAACCTGAAACGCATGGGCCAGGTGGATTTCGGCGACTGGATGCGCCGGCACGGGTTGTCAGGCAAGAACTGAGGTCGGTCAGCGCCCGATTAGCGGCGCTTATCCCCGGGGCCGGCTCATTCGACCATGGCCTGGCGGGCGGCGGATTGGAAATCCCGGTGGAAGAGGATGAGCAGAACGCTGATGCTGAAGACAGCCATCAGCAGTGGATTCACCAGCCAACTCAAGGCCGCGATGCCGAAGTAATAGGCCCGGATGCCCCGGTTGAAATCGTCCCCGGCCAGGCTGTTGAAAGAAGCCAGCCGGGCGGCGTACTCGTCGATCTCCGGCGTTCCCCGCTGGCCGTGGGGCGCCGCGCCCACCAGGATGCAGAAGAGGTTGAACTGGCGCAAAGACCAGGTGAACTTGAAATAGGCATAGACGAAGCTGCCTAGGAGCAGCAACAGCTTGAAATCCAGCAAATCCCGGCTGGCGGTGCCGCCCAGGTGCAGATCGGCGGACAGGCTGATGAGCTTGTCCGAGGCGCCCAGGGCGGCGAACAGGCCGGCGACGATGTAGATAGTGGTGTTGGCGTAGAAGGACACGCTGCTCATCAGGTTGCCGATGAGGCTGGAATCCACGATGCGGACTTCCCGGGCCAGCATCCGGTAAGCCCATTCCAGGCGGAACTCGTGGCTCTTGCCGATGAGGCCCCGGGAACTCCAGCGGCTTCGCTCGGACAGCCAGGCGTAGCCGGCCCAGGAAGCGATATAGACGGAAAGGGCGAGCCAGTCGGCGAAGGTCAGGTGTTGGATGGCGTACATGCCGGTATGTTGCCACAAGTGATGCCGGCCTTCTGTGGTCGTGGCAGTCACCGGAGGCATGAAGAACCGGAGGTACCTATCGTTTCCCCTTCCGACACCGATATTCAGGAAGGGGTACGGTCCTGCCCTGGGAGCTGGACCGTACCCGACGGTAGGCGACCCTAGGCCGCTTTGGCCGCAGCCTCTTCCTTACCGGGGGCTGCTGTCATGGCGTTGGGCGCAATGCTGAGATCTGCTGTTCCATCCTGCGGCACCAAGCGGTCGAGCAAGTCCTTCAACTCGGCGAGAGTCACCGCAATAGCGGCGGGATTCAGCACTTCCCGCGCCAGTTTGATGGCCTCGCGCGCATCCTCCGCCCGCGACTCCAGCACGGCCCGAGTGGCGCTCGTGGTGATGGCGTTGAGCAGGACGTAGGCGTGCTGTTGCTGGGCCACGGCGTTCTGCATGGCCAAGCCGATCGCATGGGCAGCCATTTGGTAGCCGACTGCACGCGAGAAGCCGGGGGGGCAGTAACCCTTCGCTTGCAATTCCTTGATAGGGTCAGGGGCACTCATGATGACCGAGAGCCCCTCAGCCGTTGGTGGGCTGCAAGCTATTGACGCACTGGGTGACCGCTGCGCTGGCAATCAGGGCGGATTGCTGCTGCTGGGACACCGCGTTCTCCATGGCGATGCCGGTGGAGTGAGCGAGGCTCTGATAGATGGTGCTCATCGCCAGTGCTGGTGCTTCGCCGAGGACCTTGACGTTGGATTGGGTGACGGCATCGGTAATCTGTCCGTTGACGGCGGTCGGGATGGCCATGGGTATTCTCCTTTAAAAATGAGGATTTGGCTGAGGGCTCAGGACTTGGTCAACTGCTTGACGCAACCGGTGACGACGGCGTTGGCAAGAATGGAAGCGTTTTGCTGTTGCTGTACCGTATTTTCGAAGAGGATGCCCAGGGAATGGGCTGCAGCCTGGTACAGGGCACCCATCGCCATGGGCGGCGCATCGCCCAGGACTTGGACGCCGGATTGGCTGACTGCATCGGTGATCTGGTCATTCAGTGCGGTGGGAAAGGCCATTGGTAGTCTCCTTGCGTGGGTGGAAAATCTGAAGCGTGAAGGGGCCGTCCGGCAAACCAGACGGCCGCCGGCGGGGTCAGTCTGGAGAAGATTCCGGTGGAGCCGGTTCGGGCTCCGCCTCCGTGGAGTCGACGGTTTCTTCCGGCACGACAGGCGGGAGCGGGCTTTCCATCAGGGCAAGCGTTCCCATGGCGCTTTCGGCCAGGGCTCGCGCCTGCTCCTCAACGGCCATGGCCGACTGGGATACCGCCATGACCATGGCGGCATGGGCATCCCTTTCCGCCATCCACGGATCGGCCGAACCGGATTCCTCCTCGTCCTGCAACGCGTCGTCGGCGCTGTCGGTCATGGTTATCGTCTCCTCGGGAATTGTTGATCGGTACTCATGAACGGGCAGGTCTTCCCTTGCAAGAACCATTTGCTCTGCGATGCCGTTCATGCAAATGTGATTTATGCACTGTGACGTAAACCGTTTGGAATATCAATATGGCATTTTGCGGGCGCTGCACCGGATGGCCGATCGATTGGTAATGCCGCACGTCCGCTCACCTGCCGATGTCTCCGTCGGAAAATGAAAAATGCGGCCAACCCGTTGCCGGGCAAGCCGCATTGGCGTGGGTGGAGCAGTCCGGTTCTACGATGGCGCTTGCGGAAAGGTCTCTTAGCCCGGACAGGTCCCTGCCATCAGGGGGTGATGTGTACGACCTGGGTGATATGGGCTTGTCCCTGGCCCGGCAGCGGTTGGAAAACGTAGACCTTGGCTACAAAGGGCGTGGGGTTGAGGGTGGCCGGTTTGCCTTGGGCCAGGTAGCAGTAATTGGTGCCCGCAACCACTTGGGTTGCGAAAGCAAACGGGGTGTAGCTGGCGCCGACGAAGCTCTTTGTTGCCTCGGCGAAGGCCGCTTTTGCCTCGGGCGTGAGTTCAAAACTAAAAGCGCTCCAGCCGCCGACGGTGGTTTCCGACATGGTGTTCACCTCCAAGTGATTGCATTTGGGATTCCCCGGAACCGCAGACGCCATGTTCCTGGGATTTTGGCCTGCGGGATCAATTCCCGGTGATCAGGCTTTGCTTTTATATCAATGACATTGTCATTGGTCAACAAAATTCGATTATTTCAATCAATGTGTTATCCGGTGTGAGTTTGTGTGTGGCGGATTCTGGGTTCCTTCAGTTTGTGCCGTGGAATAATTGTTTGTCATCTATGACAAAAGTATTTGTAGCGTTGGGTTTTGCGTGTGATACCCGACGCTGCGACACATCAATACCGCTCAAACCAAGGGATGCATCATGGATATCGATTTCCACTACTACATGACCAAGGCGCTTGCCGTGCGTGCAGGCTTCCAGGACAAGGATGCGCAGGACATCGCCTATGCGAACCAGTACGTCGATGATGGATGGGATGTGATTCCGGCCGTCATCGAGGGGCTGCCGGACCTCGATTTCGGGGAACTCAAGCTGGGCCGGGACATCTTCGATCCGGTCACGACGGCCCATAACGATGAAACCATCAAGGGCGGAGCGCTGAACGCCGCCCAGATGAACACCTATATCCCTTTCCATTTCATTCCCGCCGAGGAGTACAAGGGCTCGGGCGATTTCGACTACCGTACCCAACCCAACGACCCGGCCTGTCAACCGGGCACGCCCGATTACGAGAAGAACCAGGGCCGGCGCCGCGGTTCACTGGCAAGGCAGCTGATGGAGGCCAATACCGCCGAAGTCGTGGCGGCCAGGGGCAATCCCGAACTCTTCACCCGCAAGCTGATCAAGCTCGGGATCGCCTCCCATTCATTCGTCGATACCTGGGCGCACCAGAATTTTTCGGGACGTTTCTCCTTTGAAGAAAACAACGTGACCGAAATGGAACACCAGGTGAGCGGCCGGTCGATACCCCAGAAGTCGGTGACGGAAGGGATGAAGGCCAATTTGCTGGGCACCCCCATCGGGCACGCCAGGGCGGGGCACCGGCCCGATATGTCCCATCTGGTCTGGAGTTACCGCACTGCCCTTGGCCGGGTCGAGCGGAACAATCCGGACGAGTATCTGCGGGCAGCCAAGGAACTTTTCCATTTCCTGGCCCAAGCCGCCGGGGCGGGAAAAATGTGGACGGAAGGGCTGGAAAACGATGTCCGCAAGTGCATCTGCCACTGTCCCGACGGCCTGACGGACGACACTTATCCGACCGAAATGCCGAAAATCTATCCGACGGTTTTCCCGGACGTGAATTTCAAATACGACCGCAACGAATGGCGTTCGGGCACCCTGGAAGGCGAACTGGAGAAGTTCGGCACGGCCGATCTCCTTGCCATCGCCCAGGCCCAATATCGCCTTCTCATCAACGACGATGCAGGCGCCCGGGCCGCGATGCCGAAACTGAAGTACAAGCAGAACCACGGGGTGGGGATGCGGTGGTTCTACTTCCATATCGAGGCGCTGGCCCAGCGGAAATTCATCAAAGATCGGATCAAGGCGCTTCCGCCGTCGGACGCGGTGGAGGATTACCGGGCCAACTTGAAGCATGTCATCGAAAGCAATTTGCCGCGCGAGCTGGAAAAGGCGATTGGCGACTCCATCGTATTCAAGAGCTATCGAGCCGCGTTCCCCGTGCCCAAGGAAATCACCGGCAAGCATCGCTGGATCCAGGTCACGATCGAAAACCGGACCATGTACGACATCGTCTGGACGGAGAAGATGAAAATGACAACGGGGCGTTTCTGGGTCGGCCAGGAACCGCGGACCGTCCTATCCCAGGCGAATGCCACCTTCGGCGCCTCCAACTCCGACGATTCTTTCCTCACCGGGGTCGGGGGAGCCGTAATGTTCAGCTTCTTGCTGGACAGCAAGAAGACCGAGCCCTTTGTCATCGCTTTCAGCCACCCCCAGGAATCCGGGTTTTGGAGCGCGCTGGAGCGGGTCAAGACGAGGGATATCCCGGAGAGGAAATGCCAGGCCACGTTCGGCAATGAACTGAAGGCCGCGTGGGATCGACTTGCCGAAGGAGGGGCGTCGGACTCGAAAGTGGTCAGCCTGTCGGATGGATCGAGGATTGAGCTGAAGCTGGAATCCAAGCCCGGCGACAAGGCGACCATCACCATTACCCAACGCAACCTCTGAGGAGAAGGAAGATGTCCCTGTCGAGCTATTTCAACGACCTGACGCGGGCTGCCTGGAGCGGCATCAGCGACCTCGTCAATACAGTCGCCATCTACAGCCCTTTCGATGCCAGCAAAGGGATCGAAACCTACTGTTATCTTTCCCAGGGCGCCTTTTCCCTCAAGGTGGCGTCCGCGGGAAACCGTGACGAATTGTTTTCGGAGGAAGCCAATCCCCTGACCGGGAAAAAGCAGGTCCGCTCCTGTGAAATCGACAAGAACCGCATAGGCGGCAACGCCTCTGGGGTCTATTCGATGCACGCCCAGAAGGATCGCCGGGAAGTCCTCCGCAAAGACATCGAGGTCAGGCCGGGGGACGGGAATATTGCGTCCGGAAGCCTTCGGCGGATGCTCGAAACCCCGTCGGTCGTCCAAGACGACTATGCCGTGAGCTACGGCTTCTACGACGCCGGGATCGGGAAGAAGCACCAATCCTACATGTACGTCACCGACGACTATTCGGACTGGATGGGAATGGTCCTGCAGGACAAGCATAGATCCGATTTCAGCAAGCGGCCTTTCGGGACCTTTGTGCTGCCGGGCTCCCACGATGCCGGGATGTTCTGTGGCCTGGATAGCGACGAGGCGGCCCGGGATCTGGTGGACCGGCTGGTCCAGGCCTATTCGACCCCCGGGCGCCTGGCGGCCGCCCTGGCGGGAGGCGCTGCCGCGGCCTGGGCAGCGCCCGCGGCAGCGGTACTGGCCGCCGTGGTCTTCCTGATTGCGAAAACCAGCGGTGCCGCGAGACGTGCGCTGATCAACCTGGCTTATACCCAAAAGGACGACATCAAGACGCAACTAGCGCTGGGGACGCGCTTTTTCGATTTTCGGCCCGGTTACAACGCCGCCTTCTACCGCTCCGACCAGAAATTGCGCCACCAACATGGTTTCATCCCGGGCTATGAGTTTGAGGGCTTCCTTCGCGATGTCGTCGGTTTCCTCACGGCCCATGAGAAGGAAATCGTCGTGGTCCAGATCAAGAACAACGGATTCTTCGCCGACGACATGACGCCGGCTCCTGAAGTCATCGACAAAGCCATCGATGCCGCGTTGAAGGGTTCCAGTATCCGCCGGGGGGATGTTACGGACCTGAGCGATACCACCGGCGGGCTGTTGGCAGCGGGCAAGCGGTTGATCATCCTCAAGAAGTCCGACAAGGCAACGGACTCCTACAGCGACGACGCTTATGCGACCGACGATCCGGAGAGCGTCAAAGCCCAGTTGGACAAAACCCTTCACAACCTGGCCCCGGATGCCGCCTGGACCATACTGCAGTTACAGGGCACTTGCACCAACAAGCCCTTGGTTCAGCTGAAGGGCGGCATCATGGACATCGCCGCGGGCACCAGGGCATTGGCTGCCCTGGCCCTGACCCAAAGCGATGCCGCCTCCCCCTTGCTGTCGACCAAGGCCCGGTTCGACCATGTTCTTTACCAATGGCTGATGGACGAGAATGTCGCCAAGTCTTCCGGCCCGAAGCCGGTGGTCCTGCTCAACGATTTCGTCGATGGCGCGCTGACCAGCCATGCCTGGGCGATGACCAAGCAGCGTTATGATTCGCTCGGAAAGTCGTAGCGGGTAGCATAGTCGTTGCAAAAGGAAGCCGGCGTCCGTGCCGGCTTCTTCCCTCTGGCTCCCGTCCGGAACGCCGTTTGCAACGGAGCTGCCCATGTTCGCCGATCGAGTCCCTTCCCTTGCCGAGCAATCCGGAGCGGGGTGCGCTCCCCTTGTCCTCCGGGGGGGTTCCAAGTCCTACGGCCTGCGCGCCGTCCTCGGCAAAATCGACCTGGAACTCCAGGCCGGGGACTACGTGGCCATCATGGGAGAGTCGGGGGTCGGCAAATCCACCCTCCTGAACCTCATCGCCGGCCTGGACCGGCCCGACGGGGGCTCCATCCAGGTGGCCGGCGCCGACCTCGCCACCCTGGACGACGACGGCCTTGCCCGCCTGCGGAGGAAACATCTGGGCTTCGTCTTCCAGGCCTTCCACCTGCTGCCCTATCTCTCGGTCGCCCAGAACGTCGCCTTGCCCCTGGCCTTGAACGGTTCCTCCCGACCCGAAATCGACGCCCGGGTGCGGGAGCTGCTGGCGGCCGTGGGCCTTGCCGGCCGAATGGACGACTCGCCCCGCCAGCTTTCCGGCGGCGAAACCCAGCGGGTCGCCATCGCTCGGGCCCTGGCCCACCGGCCCCGGCTGCTCCTGGCCGACGAGCCCACGGGTAACCTGGACGCCGTCGCCGGCGCCGGGGTGCTGGAGCTGCTGCGCCGCTCGGTCAAGGAGGCGGGGGCGGCGGGCATCCTGGTCACCCATTCCCGGGCGGCGGCGGAGACCACTGACCGCGTCTTCGTCCTCACCGGCGATTCCCTGACCCCGCTCTAACCATGCCCAGTCCCTACCTGGCTCCGGAAGTGCACCGCATCGCCCTGGCCAGCCAGGGCTGGCGCGGCTTGGTGGCGGTGCTGGCCTTGGCCCTCGGGGTCGCCCTCGGCTACGGCGTCCATCTCGTCCATTCGGTAGCGGTGGCGGAAACCGAGGGCGCCGCCCGGCGCCTGGCGGGGGAGGCGGACCTGGTGGTCCAGGCGATCTCGGGCGGGATGGACGAAGGCCTCTATCCGGCCATCGCAGCCCGGCCCGAGGTGCTGGCGGCCAGTCCGGTGGTGGAGGTGGAGGCCAAGGTGCCGGCCAAGTCCCGGGACGGCAAGGAGCGCCTGCGGGTCCTGGGGCTGGACATCTTCCGGGCGAGCGAGGTGCAGCCCATCCTCGCCTCCCTGCCGGAACCCACCGACATCCTGCGGCCCGACCGGGTCCTCCTCAACCCGGCGGCCATGGCCTGGCTGGGGGCCAAGGTGGGCGATCGGGTCAGGCTCCAGTCCGGGGTCGGGGCGGTGGACCTGGAAGTGGCCGGCAGCGTCGATCTGCCCGGCGGCCCCCTGGGGGTCATGGACATCGCCGGCGCCCAGACGGCTTTCGGCTCTTTGGGCCGGATTTCCCGGATCGAAATCCGCCTGCGGCCAGGGGTGAGCCCGGAGCGGGAAGCCAAGGCCCTGGCGTCCCTTCTGCCGGACGGGGTGCGGACCGAACCGCCCACCGCCCGGGCTCGGCAGGCGGCCGAATTTACCCGGGCCTACCGGGTGAATCTCAACATGCTGGCCCTGGTGGCCCTGTTCACCGGCGGTCTTCTGGTCTTCTCCAGCCAAGCCCTGGCGGTGGTGCGCCGGCGCCGGCAACTGGCCCTGCTGCGCACCCTGGGCTTCACCCGACGGGAACTGGTGATCCTCCTCCTCGGCGAGGCGGCGGTCCTCGGCCTGGCCGGCGGGGTGCTCGGCGCAGTGCTCGGCCAGGCTCTCGCCAGCGGCCTCCTGGCCCTTACCGGGGCGGACCTGGGGGGCGCCTATTTCCGGGGGCTGTCGGTACGGGCCGACGTGGATTTGCCGGCGGCCCTGGTCTTCATCGCCCTCGGCGGGGCGGCGGCAGTGCTGGGGAGCCTGCTGCCGGTCCTGGAGGCGGCCAGGGCATCTCCGGCGCGGGCACTGCATGCCGGGGACGAGGAATTCCTCTTCGCCCGCCGCGTCTCCCCGTGGCCGGGGCTGGCCCTCATGGCCGTTGCGGCGGTGGCTTGCGCACTGCCGGCGGTGGCGCGGTTGCCGGTGTTCGGTTATGTGGCCGTTGCCCTGTTCCTGGTTTCGGCCATCGCCTTGCTGCCCTGGATGGCCGGGCGGCAGCTCGCCTTGGCGGCACGGCTGCCCCTGTCCCGGTTCGCCTCGGCCCAATTGGGACTCGCCCAACTGCGGGCCGCCGTCGGCCAGGTTTCCCTGGCCCTGGCGCCCCTGGTGGCCAGCGTGGCGGTGGCTGCGGCCATGGCCATCATGGTCGGCTCCTTCCGCCATTCCCTGGAGGACTGGCTGGAACGCCTGCTGCCCGCCGATCTTTACCTGCGGGCCGGAACCGCCGGGGACAGCGCTTACCTGCCCGCCGACGCCCAGGCCCGCCTTGCCGCCCTGCCGGGGGTTGCCCGCATCGAGTTCCGCCGCAGCCTCAATCTGTCGTTGGCGCCGGACAAGCCGCCGGTGACGTTGCTGGTGCGCCGGGTGGATGCTGGGGCGCCGGAGAAGACCTTGCCCCTGGTGGGGGAGGGCAGGACCCCGGCCGCGGGCCTGATTCCGGTATGGGCGAGCGAGGCCATGGGGGACATCTACGGCTGGCGGCCCGGCCAGATCGTTTCCCTTCCCCTGGGGAACCGGCTTCTGCCGGTGCAGGTGGTGGGAGTCTGGCGGGATTACGTGCGCAGCGGCGGGGCCTTTGCCATGGATCGGCAGGCTTACCTGGCGGCGGGCGGCGACCCGGCGGCCAACGAGGCGGCGGTGTGGCTGGCTCCGGGCGCCGGGGCGGCCGAGGCGGCACGGGAGATGACGGGGCTCTTTCCGGCTGGCGTATTGGAGGCGGAATTCCCCGGGGAATTGAAGCGCATCTCCTTGTCCCTCTTCGACCGCACCTTCGCCGCCACCTACGCCCTGGAGGCGGCTGCCGTGGCGGTGGGGCTGGCCGGGCTGTCGGCCAGTTTCGCCGCCCTGGTCCTGGCCCGGCGGCGGGAATTCGGGGTGCTCCGCCACCTGGGCATGGACCGGGGCCAGGTGGCCCGCATGCTGGCCGCCCAGGGGGCGCTCCTGGCGCTTGTGGCCCTTATGCTCGGCCTCGCCCTGGGCGGTGTGCTGAGCCTGGTGCTGATCCAGGTCGTCAATCGCCAGTCCTTCCACTGGAGCATGGATTGGGTGGTGCCCTGGGGGCCCCTGGCGGCCTTTGCGGCGGCGGTGGCTTTCCTGGCGGTGCTCACGGCAGCCGCCAGCGGCCGTCTGGCCATGCGCCGGGAGGCGGTGATGGCGGTGCGGGAGGATTGGTGATGCGCCGACTCCTGGCGTTCCTACTGTGCTTGGCCTGCACCCTGGCGGCGGCAGTGGATTACCCGCCGGTGGTGGCCGGCCGGCCCCTGGCCTTCCCCCGGGATTTCGGCAGCCATCCGGATTTCCGCAACGAGTGGTGGTACGTCACCGGCTGGGCCAAGGACCGGCACGGGCGGGACTATGGCTTCCAGGTCACCTTCTTCCGCCACCGGCCCGGGGTGGGGGAGGACAGCCCCAGCGCTTTCGCCCCCCGCCAGGTGCTTTTTGCCCATGCCGCCCTTACCGATGCGGCCGGGGGACGCCTGCACCACGACCAGCGGGCAGGCAGGGCGGGCTTTGGGCTCGGGGATGCCAAGCCGGGGGATACGGCCGTGTGGATTGGGGATTGGCGCCTGGAGCGGGAAGGGGAAACCTACCGTACCCGGGTGGTTGCCGCCGGCTTCTCCCTGGCCCTGGATTTCCGCCCGACCCAGAGCCCCATGCTTCAGGGCGAGGGCGGCTACAGCCGCAAGGGGCCGCAGCCCCGTCAGTCCAGCTATTACTACAGCCTTCCCCACCTGGCGGTGAGCGGAACGGTGGCGGTGAATGGCGAAACCCGGGAAGTCACCGGCACCGCCTGGCTCGACCACGAGTGGTCCTCCGAAGGCTTGGCCGCCGGGGCGGTGGGCTGGGACTGGGCGGGCATCAACCTGAAGGACGGCGGGGCGCTCATGGCCTTCCGTCTGCGGGATCGGCAGGGTGCCACCCTGTGGTCCGCCGGTAGCCTGCGGGATGGGGAGGGGCGGCTGCTGGTCTTCGCCTCGGGCGAGGTGGCCTTCGTTCCCCGCCGTTTCTGGCGGTCGGCCCTGAGCGGCGCCCGCTATCCGGTGGCCGTGGAGGTCCGGGTGCCGGGCCTGAGCTTCGATCTGGAGCCCCTCCTGGACGACCAGGAGATCGACGGCCGGCGCAGTACCCGGGCCATCTATTGGGAAGGGGCCGTCCGGGCCTTGCGGGAAGGCAAGGAGGCGGGCGTGGGTTACCTGGAGCTGACGGGCTACTGGCAGCCCTTGAAGATGTAATCCACTTCCCCTTTAAAGCCGCGGGAGGCCGAAACCGGAACCCGCACGCGCTTTTTCCGTGAAAAAGTGTGAGCTTTAGGCTCCTTTATACCGCGGAAATACAGTGTGCATCCCATTCGACTCCGGCGGCCCGGAGCCGAGAATCAGTAGCGTCTGATCCTGTCGATAACGGGCCTGCCAATAGGGGAGAAGTACGATGACCGGTGCTCTTCGCATACTTGTGGTGGATGACGATCTGATACTTCGCAGGCTCATGGTGACGGTGGTCCAGCAGTCGGGTTGCCAGGCCATCGAGGCCGACGACGGGCAGGAGGGACTGGAGAAGGCCCGGGAACTGCGCCCCGACATCATTGTCACCGATTGGCTCATGCCCAACCTGGATGGCATCGACCTGGTCCGGGCGATTCGGGCAGAGGCGTCGGATTACCGGCCCTACATCATCCTGGTGACGGTGCTGGAGGACGACGGCAAGCTGGTGGAGTCCTTCGACGCCGGGGTGGACGACTTCATCGGCAAGCCCCTTCGGGCCAAGGTCATCGCCGCGCGGCTGCGGGCCGCCGAGCGCATCGTCCGCCTGCAGCGGGAGAACCGCTACCATATCCACGAACTGGAGCTGTATTCCGAGCAGCTGACCGCCACCAACCTGCGCCTGCGGGAGCTGGCCATCACCGACGAGCTGACCGGCCTGCCCAACCGCCGCTACGCCATGGAGCGCCTCCATCAGGAATGGATCGGCACCGGCCGCCGGCAGGCCTGCCTTTCCTGCCTGGTGATCCACCTGGGGGGGTTGAAGGAAATCAACGACCTGGAAGGCCACGAGCGGGGCGACGTGGTTCTGAAAACGGTGGCCCTCATCCTCCGGAAGCAGGCCGATTCCCAGGACATCGTCTGCCGCATCGGCGGGGACGAGTTCCTGGTCATCTGCCCCGATACCTCCCTGGAAGCCGCCCTGTCCCTGGGCGAACGGCTGGTGAGCGCGGTGCGTCCCTTCGGTGCCCGGGGCCCGGAATGTCCCTTCGGCCTCAGTATCGGGGTGGCCGAGCGCCGTCCGGAGATCGGTTCCTGCCAAGGGCTCATCAACGCGGCTGACCGGAGTATGTACCAGGCCAAGCGCTACGGCCGCAATCAAGTGTTCGGGGAACAGGACCGGGAATTGCGCCTGATCGGAGGACTGGCCCGGGTGTGCTGATCGGGCCCGCAGGGCCGTCCGGAACGTCGCGGGGAAGGCCGGGGTCTATGCATTGATCCTTCTTCCCGAGCATCGATGCCCAGAAGACTCCTGACGGTCCTGCGCGGGCTCCACCGCAAGCTTGCCTATTCCCTGCGCTGCCTGCGCCGGCGGATGGGCGACCCGCGGCTCAGCCGCCGGCAGCGGGTGGGGCGCATCCTTGCCGGTGCCTGGATGGGGCTCCTCACCGGCATCCTGTTCCTGGTTGCCTACACCCTCGTCCTCATCCCCTTCACCCCCACCATTTCGGACATCCGCAAGGCCCGCATCGAGCGGCCCAGCGTCCTCCTCTCCGCCGACGGCCGGGAATTGGCTGCCTTCAAGCGCCTGAATCGGGAGTGGATTCCCCTCGGCCAAGTGCCCAAGCATGTGGTGGATGCCCTCATCGCCACCGAGGACCGGCGCTTCTATTCCCACCACGGCATCGATTTCCGCCGCACCGCCGCCGCCCTGGCCCTGACACTGGTGGGCCGGCGCCAGGGGGGCTCGACCCTCACACAGCAGCTTGCCCGCAATCTCTTCCCCGACGAGGTGGGGCGGTCCGTGAGCCTGTCCCGCAAGCTCAAGGAGGCCATCACGGCGGTCAAGCTGGAATACGCCTATTCCAAGGACCAGATCCTGGAAACCTACCTGAACACCGTTCCCTTCCTCTACAACGCCAACGGCATCGAGATGGCGGCCCGCACCTATTTCAACACCCCGGCCGCCAAGCTCAGCCTGGACGAGGGGGCCATTCTGGTGGGGATGCTGAAGGGGACGGCCTACTACAACCCGGTCCTCAACCCGGAGCGTGCCCGGGAGCGCCGTAACGTGGTGCTGGCCCAGATGGTGGAGACGGGCGCCCTCGGCCGGGAGCGCTTCGATGCCTTGAAGCAGCGCCCCCTCGCCCTGGATTTCGAGCCCCAGAAGCCGTCCACCGGCCCTTCCCCCCATTTCGCCGAGCAGGTACACAAGTGGCTGGCCACCTGGGCGGAGGAGGCGGGCTACGACATCTACGCCGACGGGCTGGTGGTCCATTCCACCATCGATTCCCGCCTGCAACGCCTGGCCAACCAGGTCGTCGCCCGCCAACTGGAGGCCCTGCAGACGGTGGCCGACGTGGAATGGGGAGTGAGCAGCGAGCGGCTCCTGTCCAAGCGCATCTCGGCCTACACCTCGGCCCGCAAGCGGGTTCCGCCCTTCCGCCATTTCTGGCAGGCCAATCCGGAACTGGTGGAAACCTTCGTCCGGGAAAGCCCGGAATTCGTGAAGCGCAAGGCGTCGGTGGGGGAGGCGGACCGGGTGGACCAGCTCCTTGCCGACGGCGAATTCCTGGCCGGGTTGATGGAGCGGAAAACCCGCCTGGAAGCAGGCTTCGTGGCCATCGACCCCCGGACCGGCGAGGTCCGGGCCTGGGTGGGCAGCCGGGATTTCGACAAGGACCACTTCGACCACGTCGCCCAGGCTCGGCGCCAGCCCGGCTCCACCTTCAAGCCTTTCGTCTATGCCGCCGCCTTGGAGGAGGGGGTACCCGCCAGCCGGCCCTTCGTGGACCAGGCGGTGAGCATCAAGCTCCCGGACGGCAGCCTGTGGCAGCCCTCGGACATCGGCCCGCCCAGCGGCGAGACCATGACCCTGGCGGACGGCCTGGTCTATTCCAAGAACACCATCACCGCCCAGGTCATGGAATTGGTGGGGCCGAAACGGGTGGCCCACCTTGCCAAGGCGTCCGGGGTGCGGGACAGCCCCCTGGACGTGGTGCCTTCCCTGGCCCTGGGCACCAGCCCGGTGAGCCTCCTGGAAATGGTGTCCGCCTACGGCACCATCGCCAGCCTGGGGCAATATACCCGGCCGTCGTGGGTCACCCGGGTTACCGACCGGCACGGCCGGGTCCTGGCGGAATTCCACCCGGAGCCGGAACGGGCCTTCAGCCGGGACACGGCGGTGGAACTCATCGACATGATGCGGGGGGTGGTGGACCGGGGCACGGGCCGGGGCCTGCGGCCGCTGTTCGGCATCGATGCTGATGTGGCCGGGAAGACCGGCACCACCCAGAACAACACGGACGGCTGGTTCATCCTCATGCATCCCGAACTGGTGGCGGGCGCCTGGGTGGGCTTCAACGACCCCCGGGTGAGGATGCGCAGCGACTACTGGGGCCAGGGCGCCCACAACGCCCTCTACGTGGTGGGGGATTTCTACCGCCAGGCCCTGGCGACCCATGCCATCAGTCCGGCCATGGAATTCCCGCTGCCCGGGCATCCATCCACCTTGGACGAAACCATCGAGCGGGCCAGCAACTGGGTCCGGGAACTGCTTGGCCTGGAGAAGATTCCGCCCCGCCGCCGCCATCCGGCGGCCCATGGCAGCGGGGATGACGCCCGGGATACCGATCCCTCCGACTGATGCCGATTTCGGCCGCTTTGAGGGACATCATGGGAATGGCCGGCCCGAAAGCTTATTTCTATGGTTTTCGGATCAGGAAAGAGCGGCGATGGGAGTGGAAGCGGCAGTCCTGCCCGGGATGGCCGTCCCGGAGAGGAGGCGGATTCCCGGGAACAAGGGCATCTGGGTGGGCATATCCTGCGAGCTGGTGGAATTCACCGTCATGTTCGTCATCTATTTCGTGGCCCGGGCCCACTACCCGGAGGCTTTCCACGAAGGTGCGGCCCGGCTTTCCCGGCTGGCGGGCACCGGCATCACCCTCCTCATGGTCACCAGCAGCTATTTCGTGGCCCGTTCCGTCCTCGCCATCCGGGCCGGGCGCCGGCGCGCTTCGCTCCTGTGGCTGGCGTCGGGAATGGCGGTGGCCCTGGGCTACCCGGTGGCCAAGGCCCTGGAGGTGGGCTGGAACCTGGCCCACGGCATCGACGGCAGCTCGGGCATCTTCTTCACGGTCTATTACTACCTGACCTTCAACCATCTGGTCCATGCCTCCTGGGGCATCCTGGGCATGGGCTGGGTCCTGGCCCGCTCCCTGGCCGGCGCCTACACCGCCGAGGACCACGCCGGTCTGGAAGCCCTGGCGAGCTACTGGCACGCCACAGACATCATCTGGCTGGTCCTCTTTCCCCTTTTCTACGTCCTCGCCTGACCATGGATACCGTCACGACCCATCCCGCCGCCGCCACCCGGGCCTGGCTGGCCCTGGTGATCCTCACCCTCGTCAGCCTGGGGCTGGGGGAATGGTTTCCGGCCGCGACCTGGCTGCCGCTCCTGGTGGCGGCCATCGTCTGGGTGAAGGGCTGCCTGGTGGCCCGCTGCTTTATCGAGTCCCAGGTCGCCCATCCCTTCATCGCCCGGGGGCTGCGGTTCTTCATTGCCTTCGCGCCCATGGCCCTGGTGGCCACTGCCTACTTCGGCGACCACTTGGCCCGGTGGACGGCCCTCGGGCTAAGGTAGCTCCGTTCCGCCCCGGCTGTTGTCGAGGCGGTCGAAGAGGTGGCTGAGGCTCTTGTGCAGCTTCTTCACCGCCCCGTGGATGGCCAGATCCAGCCGGTCCGCCGTTTCGGTGACGGCCACCGGGTCGTGGCCCTTGACCCGGGCCTCCATCAGGCAGCGCTTGTCGTTGGCGCCGTGCTTGCTGCTGTTCTCGTCGGTGAGATGGACCTCCACCCGGGTGATGCGCTCGGCAAGATGGCCGAGGCCGTCCTCGACGATGCCTCGGACGTCATCGGCCAGCTCGACGCTGCCGGAAATGTGGTGATCGCTGTTGACCTGGACCTGCATGGTTGTCTCCTTGGCATGGGGGATTGATTCCGGCCCAGCCCTTCGACGGAAGGGCAGTAGCGCGGGTTCCTGTCGGGCATCGGGATTGCACCGACCGGGGTGAGGAGGGCTGTCATGAAACATCGACTCAAGAAAATCCAGGACCAGGTGATGGTGATCACCGGCGCCACCAGCGGCATCGGCCTGACCACCGCCCGCCGGGCGGCGGAACGGGGGGCGAGGGTGGTGCTGGCCGCCCGCAACGCCGAAGCCCTGGGCAAGATCACTGCGGAAATGGCCCAGGCGGGCCGGGAAGCTGCCTACGTGGTGGCCGATGTGGCGCGGATGGAGGATGTGCGGCGCGTCGCCGACTTCGCCCGGGAACGCTTCGGCGGCTTCGATACCTGGGTGAATAACGCCGGCATTTCCATTTTCGGGCGCTACGAGCAGGTGCCTCTGGAGGACCAGCGCCGCCTGTTCGACACCAATTTCTGGGGCGTGGTGCACGGCTCCCTGGTGGCGGTAGAGGAACTGCGGCACCGGGGCGGGGCGATCATCAACCTGGGGAGCGAGGTGTCCGATGTGGCCGTGCCGCTCCAGG
>DASRUX010000021.1:0-3030 GCA_035655235.1 Rhodocyclaceae bacterium
CAGCTCAATCCCAATGTTCGGGTGGTGGCCCGCTGCCAGGAAACCCGCAATATCGAGAAGATGAAGAAGGCCGGCGCCGACGCCATCGTCTCCCCCAACTTCACCGGCGGCATGCGCATCGCCTCGGCCATGATCCGGCCCCATGTGGTTTCCTTCCTGGACGAGATGCTGAAGTCCGAGAAGCAACTGCGGGTGGAAGAGGTCGCCATCCCCGCCGCCTTCATCCCCAAGCCCCTGGGCAAGCTCCAACTGCGCAGCGCCGACTACGTCCTGCTCGCCGTGCGGGAGCGCAATGGCGAATGGCAGTTCAACCCGCCCAAGGAATTCATGCTCAAGCCCGGCTACACCCTGATCGCCATGGCCAGCCCGGTGGGGCGCATGGAAATCGAGAACCTGCTGGTGGAGATGCTGGGCTGATCTTTTCCCGGGTTTGCTAATCCGCCGCCCCGGATTAGACTGCCGGTGTCGCCCCCGTCGGGAGCGGCATCCAAAGAAACAAACCAATAAGGGGACATAAAAGATGAAAGCCCATCTCGCGCTATTCATCGCGGCCGCGCTGGCCGCCGGCGGGGCCGCCGCTTCCGAGGAACTGGCCAAATCCAAGAACTGCCTGGGCTGCCACACCGTGGAAAAGAAGCTGGTAGGGCCGGCCTACAAGGACATCGCCAAGAAGCGGGCCGGCGAAAAGGGCGCCGACGCCTTCCTGGCCCAGAAAATCCGCAACGGCAGCAAGGGCGAATGGGGCGGGGCCGAGATGCCGCCCAATGCGGCGGTCTCCGAGGCCGACGCGGCGACCCTCGCCAAGTGGATTCTTTCCCTCAAGTAAGCCGCTGAGCCGGCCGGCCCTGCCGGCTTCTCCTATTCCATAAGGCCGGACCGCCCTCGGGCGGGAACCGGCCGTCCATTTGCGCCCCCGCAGACCATGACCCTGACTCCCGACCAGAAGCGCCGCCGCTGGATTGCCCTCGGCATCGTCGCCACCGCCTACGTCCTTTCCTTCTTCCAGCGCTTCGCGCCGGCCGGCATCGCCCATGACCTGGCGTCCGCCTTCCAGACCTCCGCCGCCTCCCTGGGCATCCTGGCGGCGACTTATTTCTACGTCTATACGGTGATGCAGATTCCCACCGGCATCCTGGTGGATACCCTGGGGCCGCGCCGCATCCTCTTCCTGGGCGGCATGGTGGGCGGTGCGGGCAGCCTCCTGTTCGGCCTGGCGCCCAGCCTGGAACTGGCCCTGGCCGGCCGCACCCTGGTGGGATTGGGCGTGTCGGTGACCTTCATCGCCATGCTCAAGATCATCGCCGTCTGGTTCGAGGAGAACCGCTTCGCCACCCTGGTGGGGGCCTCCATGCTGGTCGGCAATCTGGGCTCGGTCCTGGCCGGGGCGCCCCTGTCCGGCCTGGCCCAGGCCACCGGCTGGCGCTCCGTGTTCATCGGGGTGGGCCTCGTGTCGGTGGTGCTGGGTACCGCCTGCTGGCTGCTGGTGCGGGATAAGCCGGAAAAGGCCGGCGGCCAGCCCGCCCACAAGGCGAAGTTCGACCGGACGGCGGTGCTCTCGGGCCTGGCCTCGGTGCTCAAGAACCGCGCCACCTGGCCGGCGGCCCTGGTCAATCTCGGAGTGGCCGGCAGCTTCTTCACCTTCGGCGGACTCTGGGCCATGCCCTTCCTCACCCAGGTCCACGGACTTTCCCGGCAAGTGGCTTCCAACCATCTGTCCCTCTACTTCGCCGGCTTCGCCATCGGCTGTCTGGTGATCGGCAGCATTTCCGATCGCCTGGGGCGGAGGAAGCCGGTGGTCATCGTCTCTACCCACCTCTACGGCCTCATCTGGCTGGTGTGGCTCTCCGGCATGGCCCTGCCGCTGCCGGTGACCTACGCCTTGTTCGGCCTCATGGGGCTGGCTACCGCCAGCTTCACCCTGACCTGGGCCTGCGCCAAGGAGGTGAATCCCCCGCTCCTGTCCGGCATGTCCACCTCGGTGGCGAACATGGGCGGCTTCCTGGCCGGCGCCATCCTGCAGCCCCTGGTGGGCTGGGTGATGGACCTCCACTGGCAGGGCACCCTGACCAACGGCGTGCGCACCTACGCCCCCGACGACTTCCGCCTGGGGCTGTTGCTGGTGGCGGGCGTCGCCTGGTTCGGGGCCGCCTGCGCCTGGCGGATTCGGGAGACGCGTTGCCGGAATATTTGGCAGGCTGCGGGGTGACGGATTTTCCGGCTAATCGGCGATAATTTATGACATTAGCCGGAGGACCGATTCGATCCCACGACTGCCGATATGGAATCCTTGCCCTCAGTCCTCACCCGTTCCCTGCAATTCCGCCTGTCCGTGATCTTCGTCGCGGTGGCGACGGCGACCCTCGCGGCTTTCGGCATCCTCGGGCAGTACCGCCTGGCGGCCGAGCTGGGGGAGAACTTCGCGGAGATGAAGCAGGCGACCGTGCAACGCCTGGCCAGCAGCCTCGCCTCGCCCCTATGGGACGTGAACCGGGAGTCGGTCGACAACACCCTGGCGGCGGAAATGCTGCGTCCGGAAGTGGCGGCGATCCATGTGTTCGATGTCGGCAACCGGCTGTTCGCTGCCCGTGTGCGGAAGGGGGAGGAGGAAACCCAGCCATCCGGACAGGATGAAATTCCCCCGGGGATAGCCGCCGAGTTTCCCATCGACCACCAGCCGGCGGAAGGCCAGGGGCCCGGGGCGGTGCGGATTGGCCGGGTGGTGGTCTTCTTCACCCGGGACCAGTTCGACGCCACCCTGAAGCGCAACTGGCAGTACAAGCTGCTGGAAGTGCTGGCCATCGATACGCTCCTCATCCTCCTGATGTTCGTCAGCCTGCGCAACGTGTTCGGCCCCCTCGGCCGGTTGCGGGATGCGTTGTTTGCCGAGGCGCGGCGCCAGGGCCGCCGGGAGGAAATCGCCGACGAACTGCCCCTCAGCCCGTACCGGGAGCTGGGCGAGGTCACCCAGGGCTTCAACCTGGTCCTGCGCAAGATCGGCGAGGAAGCGGCGGCCCACGAGGCGGAGCTCCG
>DASRUX010000022.1:0-3175 GCA_035655235.1 Rhodocyclaceae bacterium
GGGGGAACCGGGCCGGCAGGGGGACAACCTCATCAACCCGGACGACCTGAACGAGCTGGACCGCCGCATCCTGAAGGAATCCTTCCGTCAGGCGCGCAAGCTCCAGACCCGCTTGAAGCTCGATTACCAGGTGGGGTGAGAACGTGCGCCGACTCAAGCAACTCATTTTCGGCGGCTCGGGCAGTGCCCGGGCCAGCCTTTCCGCCGATGTGCGCGCAGCCCTGGAAACCTGGCGCCTCCAGCCGGGGGCAGACCTGGACCAGCCCCATTTCCATACCCGCTACGTGGTGGTCGATGTGGCCACCGCCGGCCTCGACAGCGAGCGGGACGCCGTCCTCGGCGTCGCCGGCCTGGGCCTGGGGCGGGGTGGGATCATCCTGCCGGACGACGCCTTCGCCCTCGACCTCCCGACCTCGGGGGAGGGCGACGGTGAACTGCTGGACCGCCAGCTCACGGCCTTCCTGATGTTCGCCGGCCGGGGCCCCCTGGTGACCTACCAGGTGCCTTTCGTCGGGGCCTTCCTGGAGCGGCTGTTCGAGGAACGTTTCGGCATCCATTTCCAGCCGGAGTGGATCGACCTGGCCTGGCTCCTGCCCGACCTGTTCAAGGAGAAAATCGACGGCCTGGTGCCCATGGACGCCTGGTTGGAAACCTTCGGTATCGAGGTGCCCGGCCGCCGGGACGCCCTGGCCGATTCCATCGCCATCGCCCGCCTCCTCCAGGTGGCGCTGCCCCGGGCAGCGGAGCGGGGGGCGGACACCCCAGGCAAGCTCATCGACATCGGCCGCGCCCGGCGCTGGCTGCGCCCGAGCGGCTGAGGCGCCCATGTCCATCTTCTCCCGAGGGACGCGACTGCACCGCTACTACGGTCTCTACACCGTCGGCTTCATGCTGCTGGTGGGGACCCTGGCGGTGCTGGAACAGCACGGCATGCCGGCCCGCTGGATCGGCTACACCTTCCTGTTCTTCACCATCGCCATGTATGCCGTCATCGGCATCATGAGCCGCACCTCGGACGTGGCGGAGTACTACGTGGCCGGGCGGCGCATCCCGGCCATGTTCAACGGCATGGCCACCGGCGCCGACTGGATGAGCGCAGCCTCCTTCATCGGCATGGCGGGGACGCTCTACCTGTCCGGCTACCAGGGGCTCGCCTACGTCATGGGCTGGACCGGGGGCTTCGTCCTGGTGGCCCTGCTCTTGGCGCCCTACCTGCGCCGTTTCGGCGAATACACCATCCCGGACTTCCTGGGGGCGCGCTACGGCGGCAATGGGCCGCGTCTGGTCGGGGTGGCGGCGGCTATCCTGGCGTCTTTCGTGTACGTGGTGGCCCAGATCTACGGGGTCGGCGTCATCACCAGCCGCTTCGTCAGCCTGCAATTCGAGATCGGCGTCTTCGTGGGCTTGGCGGGCATCCTGGTGTGCTCCTTCCTGGGGGGCATGCGGGCGGTGACCTGGACCCAGGTGGCCCAGTACATCGTCCTCATCATTGCCTACATCACGCCGGTGGCCATCCTGTCCTACAAGGTGACCGGGGTGCCGGTGCCCCAGGTGGTTTATGGGCAGGTGCTGCAGGAAGTGGGGCGCCTGGAGGACAAGCTCTTCGACATGCCGGCGGAGGTGGAAGCCCGGCGCCTGTTCAAGGAACGGGCCGACATGTACGCCGGGAAGATCATCCGTCTGCCCCATTCCCTCAACGAGGAGCGGGAGGCCCTGACCGAACGCATCAATCAGCTCAAGGCGAGCGATGCCCAGATGCGGGACATCGTGGCGGCCGAGCGCCAGCGCCGGGAATTGCCCCATGACGTGGAGCAGGCCAAGGCCAGCTGGGAGGCGGCCATGTTCGCCGCCGCCGCCCGGGCCAAGCCGCCCACCCACCATGCCCAGGCCTTCCCCGGCGAAACCGCTGAGGAGCGCTGGCAGCTCCAGCTCAATTTCCTGACGTTGGTGTTCTGCCTCACCGTCGGCACGGCGGCCTTGCCCCATGTGCTGATGCGCTACTACACCACGCCGACGGTGAAGGAAGCCCGGGATTCGGTCTTCTGGTCACTGCTCTTCATCCTGCTGCTCTACGTCACGGCCCCGGCCTATGCCGTCTTTGCGAAGTACGAGGTCTTCAGCCACCTGGCCGAAATCCCCATCGCCAAACTCCCGGGCTGGGTGGCGGCCTGGGGCAAGGTGGGCCTCGTCCATATCGAGGACATCAACGGCGACGGCATCTTGCAATTGGCGGAGCTGACCTTGAACCCGGACGTGATCGTCCTCGCCACCCCGGAAATCGCCGGCATGCCTTATGTGGTGTCCGGGCTGGTGGCGGCCGGCGCCCTGGCGGCCGCCCTGTCTACCGCCGACGGGCTGCTGCTCACCATCGCCGGCTCCCTGTCCCACGATGTCTATTACCGGATCATGCAGCCCCAGGCCTCCGCCCAGTTGCGGCTGGTGATTTCCAAGTCCGTCTTGCTGCTCACCGCCGTCCTGGCTGCCATGCTGGCCGCCCAGAAGCCCGGCACCATCCTTTCCATGGTGGCTTGGGCCTTCTCCATTGCCGCCTCGGCCTTTTTCCCGGCCTTGGTGCTGGGCATTTTCTGGAAGCGGGCCAATAGCCAGGGAGCGGTGGCGGGCATGGTGGTCGGCCTGGCGCTGACCCTGTATTACATGGTACGGGTGGAGTTCGACAGCATCCCCTGGCTTGGCGTCAGCGGGCTGCAGATGGCGCCCTGGTTCGGCATTCAATCGACCTCGGCAGGGGTCTTCGGTGTGATCGCGGGCTTTGTGACCACCGTCGTGGTCAGCTTGGTGACGCCTCCGCCGGCCCCCGAAACCCAGCGATTCATCGAGCGCATCCGCTCGGCCCAGCCTCGGAGATAAGCCATGCAGGCACGAGAAAGATACTGGCGCCGTACCCGCCGCCTCACCCTGGGCCTGCTGATCGTGTGGGTGGCCGTGACCTACGTGGTCAGCTGGTTCGCCAGCGAATTGAACGAGGTGACCGTCCTCGGCTTCCCCCTAGGGTTCTACATGGGCGCCCAAGGCAGCCTGTTCGTCTATCTCCTCATCGTCTGGTACTACTGCCGCGCCATGACCCGGCTCGATGCCGAGTTCGGGGTGGATTAGCGGGGATGCTCTTTGTCGTCGGCGCCCTGCGGGCGGTGATCGAACTGATCGGACTGTGCCT
>DASRUX010000023.1:0-7288 GCA_035655235.1 Rhodocyclaceae bacterium
GTCGGAGAGGACCTTGTTGTTGGAGACGTAGTGCAGCACGCAGGCATTGGCGCCGCCCGCGACGATGGGGGTGTAGGCGTGGCCGTCGGCGCCCCGGCGGCGGAATTCGTAGGACAGCTCCGCCTCCAGCTCGTACTCGGCGACGCCGGGGCGGCAGGCGGCCATGGCCCGGGCGTGGCCAGCGCTGGCGATGTCGGCGGCCCGGCGCATGGTCTCCAGTTCGTGGGCATCCTTGACGAGGCGCATGGCATCGAGTTCTGCCCGCAGGTCATGGACTGCCCGAGGTGCCCGCTTGCCGGCCCGGGCCTGGGCGCGGACTGCATTGAGGGCCGCGGTGATGCGGGCATCCCAGGTGCTGTCGTGGCCGATGGAGTGCCACAGGGCGGGGCGGTCGGCCAGGAGTTCGGGCAGCTTCTTGTCGAACTGGTCGATGGGATAGGCGGCGTCGAAGCCGAACGATTCCTTGGCGGCCTTGGGGCCGTAGCGGAAGCCGTCCCAGACTTCCCGCTCCTCGTTCTTCTCCCGGCAGAAGAGGATGGACTTGGGCTTCTTGCCGCCCACCAGGACCAGCACGGCCTCGGGCTCGGGGAAACCGGTGAGGTACCAGAAGTAGCTGTCGAAGCGGTAGGGGTAGTGGGCGTCCCGGTTGCGGATGGCCTCCGGCGCCGTGGGCACGACGGCCACGCCGTCGCCGATGGTCTTCAGGAGGCGCTTCCGGCGGGCCAGGAAGTGAGCGTGGGTCATGACAGTTCCCTATCCAGTTCGGCTAGACGTTCCGGGGTTCCTACGTCGACCCAGCGGCCGGTGTGCCGTTCCCCGGTCAAGGTGCCGGCCGCGATGGCGGCATCCAGGAGCGGGCGCAGCTTGAGGGGCTGTCCCTTGGGAACGGTGGCGAAGAAGGCCGGGGAGAAGATGCCGATGCCGGCGTAGGTCAGGGTTTCCCCGTCGCCGGCGTAGCGGACTTGTTCGCTTTCCAGGCTGAAATCGCCCCCCCGGTGGTGGGCCGGGTTGGGCACCATGACCAGGTGGGCGAGGCGGTCGGCAAGGCTGCGGGCCCGGTTGAAGTCCCAGTCGCAATACACGTCGCCATTGACCACCAGGAAGGCCTCGTCGCCTAGCAGGGGCAGGGCTTGGGCGATGCCGCCGGCGGTCTCCAGGGCGCCTGGTGGTTCGGGGGAGTAGCGGATGGTGAGTCCCCACTTCGATCCATCGCCCAGGGCTGCCTCGATCTGCTCGCCCAGGTGGGCGTGGTTGATGACCACGTCCCGGAAGCCGGCAGCGGCCAGGCGCTCCAGGTGCCAGGCGATGAGAGGCTTGCCGCCTGCCGTCAGCAGGGGCTTGGGAGTATGGTCGGTCAGCGGGCGCATGCGCTCGCCGCGGCCCGCCGCCAGAATCATGGCCTTCATTGGGTGCCGGGCATCAAAAGGTGTAGCCCACTTCCTCGGACTTGCCTTCCAGGGTGTCCAGGAGGTTGAGGAAGGGCTTCAGGGCGATGTAGCGGCCGGCGGTCTTGCGGGCATAGGCCAGGAAGCGGGGCAGGTCGGTGATGTAGTTGTCCTTGCCGTCCCGGTACTTGAGGCGGCAGAAGATGCCCAGGACCTTGATGTGGCGCTGCAGGCCCATCAGTTCATAGTCCCGCCAGAATTCGCCGAAATCCTCCCGTACCGGCAGGCCGGCGGCCCGGGCCTTTTCCCAGTAGCGCACCACCCAGTCGATTTCCCGTTCCTCGTCCCAGGAAATGAAGGCGTCCCGGAAGAGGGAGACCACGTCGTAGGCGATGGGGCCGTAGACGGCATCCTGGAAGTCGAGGATGCCCGGCACCAGGGTGGCTTCGCTCTCCACCACCATCAGGTTGCGGGGCATGAAGTCGCGATGGACGTAAACCTTGGGCTGGGCCAGGGCGGAATCCAGCAGGAAGCGGAAGGTGGATTCGAGGACCTTCTTTTCGGCGTCGGTCAGGGTGTGGCCCAGGTGGCGGCCGACGAACCATTCCGGGAAAAGGTCCAGCTCCCGGCGCAGGAGCGCCTCGTCGTAGGGGGGCAGGACGCCGGGGCGGGAGGCCAGTTGCCAACGCACCAGCACGTCCAGGACCGGGCGCATCAGGTGGTCGGCCAGGCTGTCGTCGGACTGGAGGGCGGCCAGGTAGCCGATGCGGCCCAGGTCGGAAAGGACCAGGAAGCCGTTCTCCAGGTCCTGGTCCAGGATGCGGGGGGCGGCCAGGCCAGCGTCGGCCAGCAGTCCGGCGACCTGGATGAAGGGGCGGCAATCCTCCTTGTCGGGCGGGGCATCCATCAGGATGCGGGTGCTGCCGTCGGGTAGGGTCAGGCGGAAATAGCGGCGGAAGCTGGCATCGGCGGAAGCCGGTGCAATGGCCACGGATTGGCCGGGAAAACGCTGGGCTACCCAGTCTTGGAGAAGTTGGTCGCGTGACATGAGGTCAATACGGTAAAGAGAACAGCGGTTCGATGTAGAATGCCCGGATTCTATCATCCGCCCAGCTATCGACCGCGGCGCCCAAAGCCCGTTCCAGCCATCCCGTCACCTCGCATGTCCGGCCTCCACCGCAGACCACTCGCTCTCCTCGTATGCTGTGTTTTCGCCGGGAACCAGGCGGCACAGGCTGCGCCGGAGAGCAGCGCCTTCGATCTGCCGGCGGCGGAATTCGGGGATTCCTGGCTTCCCGAAGCCGGGGATTCCGGCATCGCCCCCATGGTCCTGGCCGCCGACGATACGTCGCTGCCCCTGCGCATGGAACGCCGCTTCGACGTGGCGAAGCCCAAGCCGGAAGACAAGCCGCCCACCGTCCCCGGGGCGCCGGCGCCGCCGGGTCCAGCCAAGGAAAAGGAAGAGACGCCTATCTTCATCGTTGCCGACCGGATCGAGGGGCGCACCGAAGAGGTCACCGAGGCCGAGGGCAACGTCGAGGTCCGCAAGCCGGGCAACCAGCTCTTCGCCGACAAGGTCACCTACCACAGCCTGGACGACGAGGTGGATGCCACCGGCCATGTCCGCCTGGTCCAGAACGAGGACGAGTTGAGCGGCCCCCACCTGCGGATGAAGCTTTCCGAGCAGATCGGCTTCTTCGAGGAGGCCGACTACAAGTTCAAGAAGCAGGTCACCAGCCATTTCTACCGGCCGGTGACGGCCCTCACCACCGCCGTCGGCACCACCGCCAACACCAGCAGCACGCCGCTCATGATCAGCGTGCCGACCGGCTACGGCTTGCCCACCACAGTCCCGCCCCGTCGTCCCACCGAAGGCTACGGTCATGCTGAACGGGTCGATTTCGAGGGCGAGAACCAGGTCCGCCTGACCGACGCCACCTATTCCACCTGCAAGCCGGACAGCATGGAATGGTATGTCCGGGCCAAGGAGATGCAGCTCGACTACGACCGGGAGGAAGGCACCGCCAAGGACGCCAGCCTGGTGTTCAAGGATCTGCCCATCTTCTATTCGCCCACCGGTTCCTTCTCCCTGAACCATCAGCGCAAGTCCGGCTTCCTGGCGAGCAGTTTCGCGGCTTCCAGCAAGAACGGCCTGGACTTCACCGTTCCCTACTATTGGAACCTAGCGCCCAACTACGATGTGACCTTCTTCCCTCGGGAGATGAGCAAACGCGGCTTCCAGTTGGGCGGCGAGGCGCGTTATGCAGATTACAACTTCTCCGGCACCACCCGGCTGGAGTACCTGCCCAAGGATGAACTCAAGGACCGCTCCCGCTACGCCTACGGCATCTCCCACTTCCATGACCTGGGCCAGGGGCTGTCCGCCAACATCAACTGGAACGGGGTTTCGGACGATTTCTACTGGCAGGATTTCTCTTCCCGTCTGTTGCAGACCTCGCAAGCCAACCTGCCCCGCCAGCTGGCCCTCAACTACGCCCCGGGCACCTGGTGGGCGGCCAACATGCAGTTGCTGCGCTACCAGACCCTGAAGACCGATCCGAGCATTACCCGGCCCTATTTCATTGAGCCCCAGATCAATTTCTCGGGCCGGCTGCCGGACATCTACAAGACCGATTTCAGCGTCTTCGGCCAGTTCTCCCAGTTCTCGCACCCGAGCATGGTCCAGGGCTCCCGGGCGGTGGTGTATCCCCAGTTCACCCTGCCGATCATCAATCCGTCTTTCACCATCCTGCCCAAGGTCGGCCTGCACGCCACCCAGTACAGCCTGGACCGCCAGACGGCCGGCTGGTCGAGCAGCATCAGCCGCGTCCTGCCCACCTTCACCCTGGATTCCACCGTGTTCTTCGAGCGGGATACCAAGTGGTTCGGGACCGGCGACTACATCCAGACCCTGGAGCCGCGCCTCTTCTACGTCTATATCCCGTTCAAGGACCAGAGCAGGATTCCGGTCTTCGACACCGCCATTGCCGACTTCAATTTCGCCCAGATCTTCAACGAAAACCGTTACCTGGGCTTCGACCGCATCAACGACGCCAACCAGCTGACCGCTGCCGTCACCACCCGCTATCTGGATGCGGCCACCGGCGCCGAGCGCTTCAAGGCCATGGTTGGCCAGCGCTACTACTTCAACGGCCAGCGGGTGGCCATCCCGGGCGAAACCACCCGCCAGGAAAGCTTCTCCAATTTCCTCGCCGCCTTCAACGGCCTGGTGGCGCCCAAGACCTATGTGGACGCGGCCTGGGAATATAGCCAGGAAAAGAACCAGAACGAGCGCTACTCCATCGGCGCCCGCTACCAGCCGGACCTGGCCAAGGTTCTTTCCGCCAGCTACCGATTCACCCGGGATGCCCTGGGCCAGGGGCAGGTGGAGCAGGTGGATGTGGCCGGGCAGTGGCCCCTCACCAGCCGCTGGTACGCCGTGGGCCGCTACAATTACTCCGTCCGGGACAAGAAGCTGCTGGAATCCATCGCCGGTCTGGAATATAACGCCGGCTGCTGGGCCAGCCGCTTTGTAGTCCAGCGCCTGGATGCCCTGTCCGGTGCTTCCAACACCACCTTCTTCTTCCAGCTTGAACTCAGCGACTTCACCAGCGTCGGGTCCAGTCCCGTCCAACTCCTGCGCCGTACCATTCCGGGCTACGGCAAAGTGAATGAAATGCCGACCTCCGGCAGCCTCCTGACCACCCAGTGATTCCCATGATCCAGCTTGTCCGCCGCATCGTCCCCCTGTTGTGCTTCCTGACCGGGCTGGCAGCCGCCCAGCCGTCGCTTTCCCTGCGCGGCTCAGCCACCCTCGGCGAGCCCCTGGAAGCGGACCGCATCGTCGCCGTCGTCGGGGACGAGGTCATCACCTACCACGAGCTGCGCACCCGGCTTGCCTCCGTGCTGGTGCAGCTGCGCAAGCAGGGCACGCCCCTGCCGCCCCAGGATGTCCTGGAACGGCAGATGCTGGAGCGCCTGATCATGGATCGGGTCCAGCTCCAGTTCGCCCGGGAATCCGGCATCAAGGTGGATGATTCCCAGCTCGACCTGGCCCTGGGCCGCATTGCCGCCAACAACCGGATGAACATGCAGCAGTTCCGTCAGGCGCTGGAAAAGGACGGCGTCCCCTACGCCAAGTTCCGGGAGGAAATCCGGGAAGAGATCACCCTGGCCCGCCTGCGGGAGCGGGAAGTGGACAGCAAGCTGGTGATCTCCGACGGCGAGGTGGACAATTACCTGGAAAGCCAGGACGCTGCCGGTGGGCCGGTGGAGGAATACCAGCTGGCCCACATTCTCCTGCGGGCGCCGGAGTCCGCCAGCCCGGAACAACTCCAGAAACTCCGGCTGCGGGCCGAGCAGGCGCTCAAACGGGCTCGCCAGGGCGACAATTTCGCCGAGCTGACCGCTGCCTTTTCCGATGCCCCGGACGCCCTTCAGGGTGGCGACCTGGGCTGGCGGCCGGCGGATCGCCTGCCGGGCCTTTATGCCGAGACGGCGGCCCAGTTGAAGCCGGGCGAAGTCAGCGACATCCTGCGTTCCCCAGCCGGCTTTCACATCGTCAAGCTGGTCGGCAAGCGGGGCGGCGCCTCCGCCCCTCCGGTACAGCAGACCCACGCCCGCCACATCCTGCTCCGCATCAACGAGGTGGTGTCCGAAGCCGAGGCCAAGCGCAAGCTGGAGAACCTGCGGGATCGCCTGAACCACGGCGCCGACTTCGCCGAACTGGCCCGCCTCTATTCCCAGGACGGCTCCGCCGCCAAGGGTGGCGACCTGGGCTGGCTCAATCCAGGCGACACTGTTCCCGAATTCGAGCGGCCCATGGATGAGCTCAAGGAGAAGGAAATCAGCGGCGTGGTCCAGTCCCCCTTCGGCATGCACCTGATCCAGGTGCTGGAGCGCCGGCAGCGGGACATGAGCGAAGAGCGCAAGCGGCTCAATGCCAAGCAGGCCCTGCGGGAGCGCAAGCTGGAGGATGCCTACCAGGATTGGCTGCGCCAGCTGCGGGACCGCGCCTACGTGGAAAACCGTCTGGAAGAGAAGTGATGGCCCTGCCGGTCATAGCCGTCACCAGCGGCGAGCCCGCCGGTATCGGCCCGGAGCTGTGTCTGCGCCTTGCCGGGCAATCCTTCGATGCCCATCCGGTCATCCTGTGCGACCGCCCTCTGCTTGAGGAGCGGGCCGCCGCCTTGGGTATTGCCGTTCCCATGCGCGACTACCAGCCCGGCCAGGCACCGACAGCCGGCATCTTGGACGTGCTCCATATTCCCCTGGCGGTTCCCAGCCAGGCCGGCCGGTTGAACCCCGCCAACGGCGCCTACGTCCTGGCCATCCTCGACCGGGCCCTGGCCGGCTGCCGCTCCGGCGAATTCGCCGCCATGGCCACCGCCCCGGTGCACAAGGGCGTCATCAACCAGGCCGGCGTCCCCTTCACCGGCCACACCGAATACCTGGCCGAGAAGACCGATACTCCCCTGGTGGTCATGATGCTGGCCGGCGATACGCCCCGCGGGCCGTTGCGGGTTGCGCTGGCCACCACCCATCTACCCTTGAAGGATGTGCCGGCGGCCATCACCCCCGTGGTGCTGGAGGAAACCTTGCGTATCCTCCACGCCGACCTCCGGAAGAAGTACGGCATCGCCGACCCTGCCATCCTGGTGGCAGGGCTCAATCCCCACGCCGGGGAGGGTGGCTACCTGGGCCGGGAGGAGATCGAAGTCATCACGCCGGTGTTGGAACGCCTGCGCGCCCAGGGCATGAGGCTCATGGGGCCGTTCCCCGCCGACACCATGTTCACCCCGCCGGTCCTGTCCCAGGGCGATGCGGTGCTGGCCATGTACCACGACCAGGGCTTGACGGCCCTCAAGTACGCCACCTTCGGCCAGGGCATCAACGTCACCCTG
>DASRUX010000024.1:0-3568 GCA_035655235.1 Rhodocyclaceae bacterium
TTGGAGGCGGCGACGATGGCGGCCAGGAAGCCGATATGGACCTTGGCCTTGAAGAGCTGGTGGGCCATGGCGCCGCCGATGAGGGCGGCGGCGATGTTGTCCAGGAAACTGGAGATCACGAAGACCATCACCAGTAGCACGAAGCAGCCCTTCCAGTCGTCCGGCAGGAATTTGGGCAGCACCACCGGCACATGGCTCTTCTCGAAATGGCGGGCCAGGATGGCGAAGCCGGTGAGGAGGCAGAAGAGGTTGGCCAGGGTCACCCACTCGTGGCCCAGGTGGCCGAACAGGCCGGCAACGCCAACGCCCGTCTTGAAGCCGGTGAAGAGTAGCTTGTAGGCGGTCACCGTCACTAGGCCGGTTAGGGCCACGTAGAGGGTGTAGTTGTGGAAGAGCGCGACGCCCATCAGGGTCAGGGCGAAGAGGATGAAATCCACCGGGATGCCGGCCACTGTGGGCAGCGTATCGGCTGCGAAGGCCGGTCCGGCGGCGAGCGCCAGACTGCATAGGGCCAAGCGAAGGAGTGAAGTCATGGTGCGCGCCTCGTCGGTTTGGAATTCGGCGCGCAGCATAGCGGCGAGGGAAATGCTTGTCGATTGGGGAAATCCTGGGCGGATTTCCCCATCGGCCATCCGGCCTACCCCGGAGGAATCAGCTCAGCACCCGCTCGGCGCTTTCCGGCCAGTGGCTGATGTAGTGCTTGAGGAGCCGATTCTCGAAGGCGCAGGCGGCATGGTTGGCCTTGGCCACGTCCTGGAGGGAGATGATGGCTATGATCCGCGCCCCTTCCATCACCGGCAGATGGCTGACGTGGTTTTCCGACATGACCTGGCACACCTGGTCGATGGAATCCGTCAGCTGGCCGGTGATGGGGTTGGGATTCATCGCCTCCCCCACCGTCTTGCTCAGGGCGTCGCCGCCGTGGGCATCCAGTATGGCCATGAGTTCCCGGATGGTCAGGAGCCCCAGCAGTTCCTCGCCCCGGCTGACCACGATGGACCCGATCCGAAACTGGGCCATGCGATGGATCGCCTCGGCCAGGGAGGCCTCCGGCGGAAGGGTGTAGAGCAGCGGGCCCGTGGCCCCCTGGCGCTTGATTTCAAGGATGTCGCAGATCAGCATTTCTTTCTCCCTAAGCCATGGTCTTCAGATGGCCGATGATCTCCCCGGCCATCGGCTGGGCGTCGCCGTAGAGCATGCGGCAGTTGTCCTCGTAGAACAGGGCGTTCTCGATGCCCGAGTACCCAGCCCCCTTGCCCCGCTTGACCACGATGACGTTGGCCGCCTTGTCCGCATCCAGGATGGGCATGCCGTAGATGGGGCTGGTCTTGTCGGTGCGGGCCACCGGGTTCACCACGTCGTTGGCGCCAATCACCAGGGCCACGTCGGTCTGGCCGAACTCGCTGTTGATCTCATCCAGGTCGAAGATCTTGTCGTAGGGCACCCCGGCCTCCGCCAGGAGCACGTTCATGTGCCCCGGCATACGGCCCGCCACCGGGTGGATGGCGAATTTCACCTCCACCCCGGCCTCCTCCAGCAGTTCCGTCATTTCCCAGACCTTGTGCTGGGCGTGGGCCACCGCCATGCCGTAGCCCGGCACGATGATGACTTTGCCGGCGTAGCGCATCATGGCCGCCGCATCCAGGGCCCCCACCTCCTTCATGGTCCCTTCCACCGCCTGGCCGCCCTGGGCCGCGCCGGTGATGGGGGTGAAGAGGATGTTGGCGAGCGGCCGGTTCATGGCCTTGGCCATGAGCTGGGTGAGCAGCGTCCCCGCCGCCCCCACCACAATGCCGGCGATGATCAGCGCCGGGTTGCCCAGCACGTAGCCCTCGAAGCCCACGGCGAGGCCGGTGAAGGCATCGAACAGGCAGATGACCACCGGCATGTCCGCCCCGCCGATGGGCAGGGTCACCACCAGGCCCAGGACAAGCGAGACGGCGAAGAAGGCGTAGATCAGCTCCGGCCGGGCCGGGGCGCCAGCGATCAGCACCACGGCCAGGACCACGGCGAGGCCCGCCAGGATCACGTTGGCCGCATTCTGGGCCGGCAGCCGGAAGGACTTCTTCATCAGCCCCTGGAGCTTGGCGAAGGCGACGCAGGAACCCGCGAAGGATACTGCCCCGATCAGGGCCCCGAAGGTTGCCAGGGTCATCAGCACGGGACCGTGCTCCGCCCCCTTGGCGAACTCGATGGCGGCGATGCCCGCCGCAGCCCCGCCCCCCATGCCGTTGTAGATGGCCACCATCTGGGGCATGTCGGTCATCTTCACCTTCTTGCCCGACACCCAGGCGGTGACGGTGCCGATCACCAGGGCGGCCAGGATGAGGCCCAGGTTCTTGAGGTCTGGCACCAGGAAGGTGGCGAGCACCGCCACCACCATGCCGATACCGGCCCAGACGATGCCCTTGCGGGCCGTGGCCGGGGAACCCATGCCCTTCAGGCCGAAGATGAACAGGGCGGCGCCGGCGAACCAGGCGCTTTGCACATGGATAGGCAGAGTCATTGTGCCTCCCCGAGCAGTAAGCAGGGGCCCCGGCTCGGCCGGGGATGCGCACGTCCGCGAGTGGGAGGCCAGGCAGCATGGCCTGTACGCTTTGAGTCCTTGATACGGTCAGCCATGCTGCCCCTCCTTCTTCTTGAACATGGCGAGCATGCGCTCGGTCACCACGTAGCCCCCGGCGGCGTTGGCCGCTCCCAGGGCGACGGCGAAGAAGCCGATGGCCTGCTCCACCACGGTGTCGGCTTGGCCCAGGGCCACCATGGCCCCGACCACCACCACGCCATGGACGAAGTTGGAGCCTGACATCAGCGGCGTGTGCAGGATGACCGGCACCTTGGCGATGATCTCGTAGCCGGTGAAGGCCGCGAGCATGAAGATGTACAACGCTGCGAAGCCGTCCATTACGCCGCCTCCTTCCGGGTTTCCAGAACTGCCTTGACGCCGGCATGAATGGTCTCGCCGTCCCGGCACAGCACCGAACCGGCGAGGACCTCGTCCTTCCAGTCGAAGGCCAGGTTGCCGTCCTTGATCCAGGGCGACAGGAAGTTCCACAGGTTCTTGGCGTACAGCTCGGAGGCGTGGGTGGGCATGCGGGAGGGCAGGTTCAAGGGGCCATGGATATTCACGTCGTTGGCGATGACGTGCTCGCCGGGCTGAGTCAGGGCGCAGTTCCCCCCCGACTCCGCCGCCATGTCCACGATCACGGCGCCGTACTTCATGCCCGCCACCATGTCGGTGGTGATGATGATCGGTGCCTTCTTGCCGGGCAGGTTGGCCGTGGTGATCACCACGTCGGCCATCGCGACGGCCTTGGCCAGGCGCTCGGCCTGCTTGGCCTTCTCCTCGGCGGTCAGTTCCCGGGCGTAGCCGCCGGTGCCGTCGGCGGAGACGCCGGTATCCACGAACTTGGCCCCCAGGGATTCGATCTGCTCCCGGGCGGCGGAGCGCACGTCGTAGGCTTCCACCATGGCTCCCAGGCGCTTGCAGGTGGCGATGGCCTGGAGCCCCGCCACCCCGGCGCCGATGACCAGAACCCGCGCCGGGCGGATGGTGCCGGCGGCGGTG
>DASRUX010000025.1:0-5667 GCA_035655235.1 Rhodocyclaceae bacterium
GCCAATCCTAAGGGAGGATCCGGCAAGAGCACCCTGGCCACCAACTTGGCCGGTTATTTCGCCTCCCGCCGCCACGATGTCATGCTGGGGGATATCGATCCCCAGCAGTCCAGCCGGGAATGGCTGTCCCTGCGGCCCTTCGAGGCGCCGGGCATCGACACCTGGGAGACGGGGGAGGACAAGGTGGCCCGGCCGCCCAAAGGGACTTCCCATGTGGTCCTGGATACGCCGGCCGGACTGTCTGGCAAGCTCCTGGACCGGGTGCTGAAGCTGTCCACCCGGGTCATCGTGCCGGTGCAGCCGTCCCTGTTCGACATGCTGGCCACCCGCCGTTTCCTGGAAGCCCTGCTGGCGGAAAAGGCGGTGAGGAAGGGGCGGGCCGACGTGGCGGTGATCGGCATGCGGGTGGATGCCCGGACCCGGGCCGCGGCGGAATTGGAGCGCTTTTTTGCGACCTTCGACCTGCCGGTCCTGGCCTACCTGCGGGATACCCAGGTCTATGTCCAGGCCGCCGCCGCCGGCCTCACCATCTTCGACCTGCCGGCTTCCCGGGCCGAGCGGGACCTGGAGCAGTGGCAGGCCATCATCGACTGGGTCGAAGCCGACGGGGCCTAGCCCGCCGGCAAGTTCGCTAGACGCGGAAGCGGGTCACCGCCTGGCGCATTTCTCCGGCCAGGTTTTCCAGGTGCCGGGCGGAGCCGGCGCTGTCGCTGGAGTTGCGGCTGTTCTCTTCCGACATGCGGGCGATGCGCTCGACGTTGCCGGCGAGCTGGTCGGTGACCTTGCCCTGTTCGTGCAGGGCGTCGGAGATGTTGTTTACCGCCTCCGCCACCTGGGCCGAGGCGGTGCTGATGCGGCCGATGGCCTCATTGGCCTCGTGGGCCAGGGCGCCCCCCTCGTTCACCTGGACCACGGCGGATTCCATGGTGGCGACGGCATTGCGGGCCCGGTCCTGGATGGACGAGATCATTTCCCGGATGTCATGGGTGGACTTGGCGGTGCGCTCGGCGAGCTTCCGGACCTCGTCGGCCACCACGGCAAAGCCCCGGCCCGCCTCGCCGGCCCGGGCCGCCTCGATGGCGGCGTTGAGCGCCAGGAGATTGGTCTGGTCCGCCACGTCGTTGATGACGGTGACGATGGAGGAAATCTGGTCGGCCTGGTTGCCCAGTTCGGTGATGGTGCCGGCGGCGGCCTGGACGGAGCCGGAAATCTTCTCCATCTCCTCGGCGGCACGGACGATGATCTCGGCCCCCTGCTTGGCCGTTTCTCCCGACTCCCGGGTGATGGAGGCGGCGCCGTGGGCATTGTCGGCGACGGTGTTGATGCTGGAGGTCAGCTCCTCGACGGCGGCGGCCATGTCGATGGCGGAAGCGCTCTGCTGGCTGGAGCTACTGGCGACGCTCTTGGCGGCGGAGGAAAGCTGGACGGCGGCGCCGGACAGCTGCTCGGCGTCGGTGCGCATCTTGCCGATGGTGGTGCGCAGGCTATCCCGCATGGCGCCCATGGCGGCCAGGATGCTGCCCGGCTTGGCCTCCGCGACCTGGACGGAGAGGTCGCCCTTGGCGATGCGGTTGGCGATCTCGACGGCGTAGGAGGGTTCGCCGCCCAGCTGGGCCAGCAGGTTGCGGGCGGTGGCGGTGGCCATGGCCGAGGCGACGCCGATGGCGACCACCAGGACCAGGAGGTTGATGGACAGCGCCCGGCCGGAGGCGGCCTTGGCCTCCAGGTAACGGGTATTCACCAGTTCCGCTTCCTGGGCGTTGAGGGTGTCGAATGCCTCCTTGAGCTTCTGGAAGGTGTCCTCGGCGGCCTTCATGTTGCCCAAGGCCGAGGTCACGTCGATAGTGAGGAAATCCAGGGCCGAGGCCACGTCCTTCTGGTACTTGGAAAGGATGCCTTGGATGGTCTTGATCTGGGCCTTCTCCTGCTCGCCCAGGCCGGGATCGCCGCTCCACTTATCCAGATCGGCCGCCACCGCGGCGATGCCCTTGGGCACTTCGTCCAGGAGCCGGGCCTGGGTGGCCTTGTCATAGACGGTGTACCAGCTCACCAGGCGGAACATGGTGTTGTGGGAGTGGGCCAGCCGTCCGGCAAGCCCGGTGCTGACCTTGTAGCGGTCGAAACGGGTGTTGCTGATGTCTTCCAGTGCCGCGTTCTGGGTGGAGATAGCCGAGTAGGCGACGATTCCGAAAACCAGCAGCAGCACGATGGCCACCACGGGAGCGAGCAGGATTCTTTGCAGGATGTTCATCGTGGCACCCGGGAAGGGCGGCGCCCGCTCCGGCGGACCCCGCGTTCAGGCTGGTGAGTGGCTTAGTTGGCGTAGGCGCCGGAGCAGAACTGCATCTTGCCGGACTTCTCGCAGTAGGTCTTCTTGTGCTCGATCTTGCCGGTGACCGGGTTCTGCCAGTCGTATTCCTGCCACATGCTGTCGGCCGTCTTGAGCTTTTCGATCTGGTCCTTGACGATGTACTTGCCGTTGGCGTCCTTTACCTCGGTCATGTTCTTGCCGATGAAGGTGGGCTTGGGGGCAATGGCATAGTAGATGCCTTCGTCGTCATGGACGAAGACGTAGAGGTCGCGGTCGATGAAGGCCCCCTTGGGGTCGTTGAGGGCGGCCATGGTCTTTTCCTGGCCGTTGGCCTTGAAGTGGGCAATGGCTTTCTTGACCAGGGACTTGGCTTCGTCGGGGGTGCCCCGTTCGGCGGCGAAGGCCGGAGTTCCGATGGTGAGCGACAGAATCGTGGTAGCCAGGATGGATGCGAATTTCATGGTGCAGGACTCCTTCTTTTTGAATTGATCAAGGGATAACGGTCCGGCTTCAGGCAAGTATCACGACCATACAATAAGCCAATGCTGCGATGCAATATGCGGATGGTCATATGATTAAATGCCGCCGTGTTCGCCAGGATATGGGGAGGGCAGTCCAGTATGGCGGAATAGGGTCAAGACCTACTCCGTACCTTCATCCGGTTTCGATAAACTGCGACCCCTCAAGGCGACTGCCCGCGGATAGACGGGCGGCGCCGGTAACCCAACCAGAGTTAAAAAAATGAACAAGCCAATCCAGACGCGCCCCTGCAGCGCCTGCCTCCAGCCGGGGAACCCGGTGGTCACCGAAGTCTTCGTCGACAACGGCAGCGCCTTCAAGCGCCATGCCCAACTGGTGGCGGCGGGCTGCGCGCCCTCCTTGTGCATGCGGCGGGACGGCACCCGTTACGTCTGCCATTTGGGACAACAGGCCGCCTGATCCGCCTGCCTGGGCAGCCTCTCCCCGGGCCGTCGGATACATGGAAGCAATTCCCGCTGCTATAGTGCGGAATTCATCTTCCTGACATGGAGCCGCCGCATGTCCTCGCTGAATTCCGTCGATGCCCTGGGGGTCCTCCTGGTCGAACCCTCATCCACCCAGGCCAACCTGGTGGCCCGCATGCTCCGGCAACTGGGTGTGGCCGTTGTCCAAACCTGCGGTACGGCAGCCGAGGCCCTGGCCGCCATGAAGGCCAGTCGCCCGGACGTGGTGGTGAGCAGCCTCTACCTGCCGGACATGGCCGGCACCGACCTCGTCCAGGCCATGCGTAGCGATGGTGACCTGGAAACCCTGCCCTTCATCCTCATTTCCAGCGAAACCCGGCCCCAGGTCCTGGACCCGGTGCGGCAGTCCGGGGCCTGCGCCATCGTGGCCAAGCCTTTCACCCCGGAACAGCTGGCACGCGCTCTGTTTGCCGCCGCAGATTCCTTGAGTCCGACTGCCGACCTCGACTCGGTGGACCTAGAACACCTCAAGGTGCTCATGGTGGACGACAGCGCCGCCTCCCGCCGCTTCATGGGCCGGATACTCCATGAACTGGGCATCGAGCGCATCACCGAGGCCGCCAACGGCCAGGAAGCGATTGCTTATCTTCAGGAAAGCATGATCGACCTGGTGATCACCGACTACAACATGCCGGAAATGGATGGCCACCAGCTCACCGAGTACATCCGCACCCAGTCCTGGCAGAACGAAGTGCCCATCCTGATGGTGACCAGCGAGCAGAACGAAGGGCGCCTGGCGGCCGTCCAGAAGGCTGGAGTATCGGCCATCTGCGACAAGCCCTTCGACATCAACACCGTCAGGCGTCTGATCGCCCAGGCCGTCGCCGGCTGATCACGAGGGTGATGGCCGCCGCGACCAGCAGCACGGGGTCGATGAGCGCATCCCAGAGATTGGCGAACAGGCTACCGGCATAGGCGAAAAGATCGAGGCCGAGGACCATCAGCCAAGCATCTTGCCGGCGCCAAGCCAGCCAGGCGGCGATGGGCACCAGCCCAGCCAGCAAGGGCAGGGGCTGGAAGCCCAGCCCATAGGGATCGAGAGGCCCCAGGCCCAGGGCCAAAGGATAGAAGACGAAGCCCGCCGCCAGCAGGATGGCCGCCGACCGTCGGCCCATCAAGCCCGTCCGGTCAGGGGCCGTTAGGCGCCAGAAAGCCAGTTGCACCAGGGTGAAGGAGGGCGCCGCGAACATGCCGTGCAGGGCTGTGGCCAGGCTCTCTCCCGCAAAGACCGGAACCATCGCCAGGCCCGTGGCGCCGATGGCGACGGGTAGCCGCCGGCAGCGGGGCAGGAAGGTGATGCCGGCTCCCACCAGCAGGGCCCAGGCCAGCCAGCCGTAGATGGCAGCGACGTTCATGGCCGGCCCTCCAGCAGCCAGGCCTCGCTGAAGGCGGCGTGCTTGATCCCTTGGCGGCGCCAAGTCCAGGCCAAGTGGATGCGGCCGTCTCGGGCCAGGAGCAGGGCAGGGTAGGAGAACTCGGCATCCTGCCCGTCATCCTTCTCCACTGTCCGGGCTGGCTTCCAGGTCGTTCCCTCGTCTTCCGACAGCCATAGCACCAGGCGGCTGCGCCCTTCGGCGGGGTTGCCCGCCAGGAGCAGGCGGCCGCTGGGCAGGCGCAGGGCGGCGATGGAGGAATTGGGATTGCCGATGGGAAGCGCCGGCAGGGGCTCCCAGTTGCGGCCGCCGTCCCGGGTGGCGGCAGCCCTCACTTGTCCCGGGCCGGGGCCGGCGTCCCGCAGCCAGGCCAGAGCCCGCTGCCCGTCCAGAGCGACGACGGCGGGCTGGAGGGCGGCAACCGGCTCGGGAATCCGCGCCTTGCCGACGATGCGGCCCTCCGGCGACAGGCGCAGCCATTCCCCATGCTTGCCCAGGAACTCGTGATAGACCGGCAGCCCCAGCCCGCCATCGGCCAGGGGCAGAGGCGGGGTGCGGACCAGGGTGCTGATGTTGAAGAGGGGCGAGGCGGCGAGCTTGGCCGGGGCCGACCAGGTGGCGCCGCCATCCTCCGAAACGCTGTGATTCACCGAACTGCCCGCCCAGCCGCCCACCGAGGCGCTCACGTACCACAGGTGCAGCCGGTCGCCCTCGGCGTACAACACCGGGTTGCCGATTTTGCGGACCCGGGCGAGGGTGGCGCGGGCCGTGCTCTCCCGCTCGGCGACGGGGCGGGGCGGGCTCCAGCCGTCCCGCTCCAGGGTCGAGAACCAGACGGCCACGTCGGCCGCCCCTTCCCGGGAACCCGCGAACCAGGCCGCGGCGATGCGGCCATCGGCCAGTTGGGCGAGGGTGGCGGCATGGGCGGCGGGGGCCGCCGTCGGCAGCAGTCCGCTGTGGAATTCCGCCGGCAGGGCCG
>DASRUX010000026.1:0-6940 GCA_035655235.1 Rhodocyclaceae bacterium
CAAGGGCATGTCCGTCGATGTCGGCATGATGGCCCTGGCCCTCATCGGCCTCGCCAATATCCCCGGCTCCTTCCTGGCCGGCTGGCTGGGCGCCCGTTATCCCAAGAGGCTGCTGCTGACCGGCATCTACGTCGCCCGGGCCGTGGTCATCGCCGCCTTCGTCGCCGCCCCGGTGACCCCTTGGTCGGTGTATCTGTTCGCCATCGCCCTCGGCTTCATCTGGTTGGGCACCGTGCCCCTGACCAGCGGCATCGTGGCGCAGATTTTCGGGGTCCGGTATCTGTCCATGCTCTTCGGCATCGTCTATCTGGGGCACCAGATCGGCGCCTTCCTGGGGGGCTGGTTGGGGGGCTACCTGTTCGACAGCACCGGTTCGTACCAGGGGGGCTGGCTGATCGCCATCGCCCTCAGCATCGTCGCCGCGGCCGCCAACGCCCTGGCCGACGATCGGGAAATCGAGCGCATCCAGCCCCTCCCCCAGGCAGCGTGATGACCCGCCCTGCCCGCCGCATCGGCGGGGCGGTGCTTGCCGCCATCGCCCTGGCCGCTTTATCCTGCATCGCCCTCGCCTACCTCCATCCGGACCTGCGGCGGGCGATTGTCTTCTCCGGTTTCGGCCTGTGCTGAGGCCAATCCCTTTCAAAATGAATTGATGGATGCACTGATGGAACACCCGCCCCTGGAAGCCGTGCTGGCGGAAGTCGCCCAGCCCGTCCTGCGCTACCTGGAGCGCTACGTGGGCGACCGGGCTGTGGCCGAGGATCTCCAGCAGGAAACCCTGGTGCGGGTCGCCCGCTCCCTCGCCACTTTCGAAGGCCGCTCGTCCTACAAGACCTGGGCATTTGCCATCGCCAGCCGGGTGGCGGCAGACTATTTCCGCCATCCCGACCGGCAGGCCCGCATCGTTGAGCTGGACGAGGCTTCGGACGTGGCCGACGGCGATCCGGAATTCCACGAACGGCTGATCGAGGACGAGATGAACCGGTGCGTCCGCCAGGTCATCGACAGCCTGCCCGACACCTATCGGGCCGCCCTTGTCCTCCACGATCTGGAAGGCTTATCCGCCGAGCAGGTGGCCCAGGTATGCGAATGCAGCCTGGCCAACGCCAAGATCCGCATTCACCGGGCCCGCCAGCGGCTGAAGGAAGCCTTGAACAAGGCCTGCTCCTTCTATCACGACGGGGACGGCATCTACCGCTGCGACCGCAAGCCCTAGCCGGGGCCGGAGCGTGATGTTTCAAGAGCCGCCGTTAGTCCGCGGAAATTACCGCATCGGTATAATCCGCGCCCACTACGACGGTTCGAGGACTCCTCAATGAAACCCCGCGCAATGGGACGGTTGTCGCTGCTGCTTTTCTGGCTCTTTGCATCCTTCGCGATGCCGGCCCATGCCGAAGGCCACGGTGGCGGAGGCGGCGGTGGCCCGGCACCCATGAGCTTCGTCGTGAATCTGCCCTCACTGAAAGGGGACCGCTACCTCAAGGTGGATTTCGTCCTGGAGGCGGCCTCGCCGGAAGTCTCGAACGAGATCGGCGTCGTCAAGCCGCGCATCCTCCATCAGGTCATCCTGCTGCTTTCCGATGCGAAGGACAGCATCCTGATGACCCGGGAGGGAAAACGGCAACTGGCGGAATCCATCCGTCAAGCGGTCAACAAGACCATCCACGAGAGCGAGAAGACCGGCGTCAAGGAAGTCCTGTTTACCGACTTCCTGATCCAGTAAGTTAGGCCGCCAGGCCTTCTTCCCGACACGCCATAGCGGGCTCCTTGCCTGCAACCCTGGGCTGCACGGCGCAGCGCCGGTCGAAGACCCGGTCCTCTTCGACGATGTGCCGCTCGAACCAGTAGTCCAGGTAACGGAGGAGAGCGAAGACATTGGCCCGCTTCTCCACGACTTCCTTCAGGGTCTTGGCGACGGCCAGGAGCATCACCTCGTGCTGGCGGGCATGGTCGGAAAAGTCCTCCCCCATTTCATCGGCCAGCCGTTCCTCGCTGTCATAGTGGTCCCGCAATGCTTTCAGCAGGGCATCCGCCTCGGCAGCGGGCAGGTGCTTCTCTTTCAGGCACAAGTTCTTCAGGAAAACCAGCTGGGCGAACAGGGCCTCGTGCTGCCCGTCGAGTTCGGGCACGCCGAGAACCAGCTCGGCTGGCAGAAAGCGGGGGACGAAGTTGTTCATGCGTTCCGGCGGAAATGGCTGCATCAGCCGATTTTCATTGATTCGGCATGGGTCGCCGAGAGGGGAATCCTGTATTTTGGAGGTAGGTTTTCCCTACCTATCGATCCCCGCCGCCAAGCTGCGTCACCCCTGGGAAGCGGGTTTCCGGCAGCCGGAATCCGAAAAGGGTCCCTTGACGATCATCCAGCCGTCCCCCGGCGAAAACTGGGCGCAGATGTCGTGATCCCCGATGGCGCTGCGCCACAGGTACCAGGGGGCCGGGGCGGCGACTGCCGTGCCGAGCCCGACAATGAGGAAGGCGGCGAACAGGGTCTTTTTCATGGCTATGGAATCCTTCAATTGGGGCGCCTGACGACATTGAGTATGCGATAGGCCTTGCCGTCCAGGAAGAGGGTGTGGCGGTAGGGGGAAATCTGCCCGGCCGTGATCGTGGCCATGATACGGGTGGATAGGTCCCGCACCTCTATCCGATCGTCTTCGTTGAAACTGTAATGGCGTATCGCACCCCGTACGCCCTCCTCCGCCACCGTCAGCTGGTATTGGCTCGCGCTCATGATCAATCTCCTGGAACCGGTTGGGACCAGCTTACGAAGCCTTTGTCACCCGGCCGGTAACCATTCGTAACGGGATGTAATTGCCGGCCCCGCCCGCCGTCATCGCCTCTGGCCGCCCTGCATCTTCTTGGCCAGGGAATCGTAGCAAGCGTTGGACAGGTCCTTCTGGTGATCCAGGAGGCAGTCGACGATGCGCCCGCCCCCCGGCTGGACGCCCTTGCAGAGCTGCTGGGCATCCTGGCGGCAGGCCTGGCCATCCCCGCCACCGCCCGCCGGCTGGTTCTGGCCGGACTGCATGCGGTTCTTCAGGGCGTTGTAGCAGGCGTCGGAAATATCCTGCTGGTGGTCGAGCAGGCATTCGAAGGCCTGTTTCGGCTCCCGGGACTGGGGACAGAAGCGCTGGGCATCCGCCCGGCAGGCCCTTCCGCCGGATTCCCCGGAACCCGGTCCATCCGGGCCGGGCATCGAATTGGCGGCGCCCAGTTCGGCCAGGGAATAGGTTTTCGTCTGGCTCGGTTTGCTGGAACTGTCGTTGGCGATCGGCGTATCGGAATAGATCACCTTGCCGTTGCCGGTGACGGTCCGATAAACCTCTTGGGCCGACGCAACGGTGGCCAGACCGAGCAACGCAATACAGAACAGTCTGCGGATCATGTTCTCCCCCTTTGAACACGAGAAAAGGGGGCGGGCCGCTCAGACGCGCCCATCCCCCCGATTGGCCTTAGCGATGCGGCCGGCCGCCGCCGTTGTGGCGGACCTGCTGGATGTCGCCCCGGCGTTCTGCCCGGTCCTGGCGCACGTCCTGGCGGTCGTGGCGCATCTCCTGGCGATCGGCATGGCGTTCGCCCTGGTCCTGGTGCAGGCGGCGCTCGTCCTGGCGCAGGTCGCGACGGTCCTCGTGGCGCTGCTGGCGGTCATGGTTCAGGGCCTGGCGATCCTGGTGGACGGTATTGGTGTCCTGGCGGACGGCGGCCCGGTCACCGGCGACGGCCTGCTGGTTGCCGCTGCGCTCGTCGTTGCGCAGGGTCCGCAGATCCTGGCGGCGCTGGTTTTCCGCCTGGGACAGATTGGCCCGGTCCTGGCCGATGGCCTGGTTGTCCTTGCGCAAATCGGCCCGATCCTGGCCGATGGCTTGGCGGTCCTGGGCGATGTTGCGATTGTCCTGGCGTACTTCAGCCCGGTCCTGGCGCAGATCACGGCGATCCTGCCGGAGGTCCCGGTTGTCCTGGCGGACCTGGGGGCTCACGGGGGCCGGAGGCGCGCCGTTGCCGGCGGCCTGGGACTGGGCGAAAGCCGGGGCGGCCAGGGCGCTGCCCAGGGCCAGGACAAGCAGGGTCTTGTGGAATCCGAACATTTGAGTCTCCCTTCGCTATGGGTGTTGGTGAATGCATCCCCACTGTAGCCGGCCCCTATCCCGAAACCAGCGTGACATGCAACAGGATGTAACCGGAGAGGTACGGTGGGACTGCACATGCCCCCGGCCAGGCTTGCTCTGAGGGCATTTCGTCGCCGTCATGACCATGGGCGAAATCATTATTCGCTTACATAGCTGCCAAACAGCTGACAGTTTTTTTAGCCTGAAGCGGGTGTCATGGTCCCGTTTTTTGCACACATCAAATTACTTTGTCCTGCCCCGGATCAGAATTCGAACCACTACAACTTTTGGGGGAATTCGGTGGAATCCGGGCGTCGAGCCTTTCTTCTCATCCGCAGGCCATCCGCCCAGGGAACGCCGTTCCGCCCCCCCTGGGCAAGGCAGGAAGGGAGTTTCACCGACCTCTGCAGCCGCTGCCACGCCTGCGTGGATATCTGCCCAACCGGAGTGTTGAAAACCGGCGACGGCGGCTTCCCGGAAGCGGATTTCCTCAACGGCTACTGCAATTTCTGCGGCGATTGCCGCAGCGCCTGCGAAACCGGGGCGCTACGGGAAATCCCCGGCCTTTCCCCCTGGTCCGTCATTGCCGAAATCGGCGACGGCTGCCTCGCCAAGCAGGGCGTCGTCTGCCGCACCTGCGGCGAGCGCTGCGACAGCCGCGCCATCGCCTTTGCCCCCCGGATCGGCGGCGTCGCCATCCCCGCCATCGACACCGACCTCTGCACCGGCTGCGGCGAATGCATCGCCGACTGCCCAACCCTGGCCATCAAACCGGCCCATCGCCCCCTGCTTCCCCAAGGAGCCCAGCAATGAAGATTGTGAGCCTAGTCCTCAAGACCCTGCCCGAGCACGCCGCCAGCGTCATCGACCAGGTCGAGGCCGTTCCCGGCGCAAGCCTCGCCCTCGATGCCGGCGACGGCCGCCTGGTGGTCCTCATTGAGGACGGTGAGGACTACGCCGTTTCGGATTCCATCCTGCAAATCCATCGGGTGCCCCATGTCATGTCGGTCACCCTTTCCTACGAATACAGCGACGAAGGTCTCGCTCTTGAGGAGGCATAACCATGTCCATGAATCGACGCGATTTTCTTAAAACCCAGGCGGTAGCGGCCGCCGCGGCAACTGCCGGGATTCCGATTGCCGCCGCGGCAGCCCCCAAGGAGGCCGCCAAAGGCAATGGCACCGACATCCGCTGGGACAAGGCCGCCTGCCGCTTCTGCGGCACCGGCTGCTCCGTGCTGGTGGGGGTGCAGAACGGCCGGGTCGTGGCCACCCAGGGGGACCCGGATGCGCCGGTGAACCGGGGCCTCAACTGCATCAAGGGCTATTTCCTCTCCAAGATCATGTACGGCCAGGACCGGCTCACCCAGCCCCTGCTGCGCATGAAGAACGGCAAGTACGACAAGAACGGCGAATTCCAGCCCATTTCCTGGAACCAGGCCTTCGACATCATGGCCGACAAGTGGAAGGAGGCCCTGAAGACCACCGGCCCCGGCTCCATCGCCATGTACGGCTCCGGCCAATGGACCATCTTTGAAGGCTATGCAGCGGTGAAGCTGATGAAGGCCGGCTTCCGTTCCAACAACCTGGACCCCAACGCCCGCCACTGCATGGCCTCCGCCGTGGCCGGCTTCATGCGCACCTTCGGCATCGACGAGCCCATGGGCTGCTATGACGATATCGAACAGGCCGACGCCTTCGTGCTGTGGGGCTCCAACATGGCCGAGATGCACCCCATCCTGTGGAGCCGCATCACCGACCGCCGTCTCTCCAACCCCGGCACCGAAGTCCATGTGCTGTCCACCTACGAGCACCGCTCCTACGAGCTGGCGGACAACCCCATGACCTTCGTCCCCCAGACCGACCTGGCGATCCTCAATTACATCTGCAACTACATCATCCAGAACAAGAAGGTGAACACGGACTTCGTGAAGAAGCACGTGAATTTCAAGAAGGGTGAAACGGACATCGGCTTCGGCCTGCGCCCCAACAACCCGCTGGAAGCCAAGGCCACCAGCAACGGCTACCCCGGCGCCGACGGCAAGCCCAAGGGCGACACCGGCAAGGCCGAGCCCATCACCTTCGAGGAATTCGCCAAGTTCGTTTCCGAATACACCGTCGAGAAGGTTTCCAAGCTCTCCGGCGTGCCCGCCGAGCGCCTGAAGCGGATGGCCGAACTGTATGCCGACCCGAAGAAGAAGGTGGTCAGCTTCTGGACCATGGGCTTCAACCAGCACACCCGCGGCACCTGGGTAAACAACATGATCTACAACGTCCATCTCCTGGTGGGCAAGATCTCCACCCCGGGCACCGGCCCCTTCTCCCTCACCGGCCAGCCCTCCGCCTGCGGCACCGCCCGGGAAGTGGGCACCTTCGCCCACCGCCTGCCCGCCGACATGGTGGTCACCAACCCGGACCACAGGAAGCACGCCGAGGAAATCTGGCAGCTGCCGGAAGGCACCCTGCCCGACAAGATCGGCCTCCACGCCGTCGCCCAGAGCCGCGCCCTCAAGGACGGCAAGCTCAAGGTCTACTGGACCAGCACCACCAACAACATGCAGGCCGGCCCCAACATCAACGAGGAAATCTACCCGGGCTGGCGCAATCCCGCCGCCTTCGTGGTGGTGTCCGACGCCTACCCCACCGTCTCCGCCCTGGCCGCCGACCTCATCCTGCCCTCCGCCATGTGGACCGAGAAGGAAGGCGCCTACGGCAACGCCGAACGCCGCACCCAGTTCTGGCGCCAGCAGGTCAAGGCCCCCGGCGAAGCCCGCTCCGACCTGTGGCAGTACCTGGAGTTTTCCAAGCGCTTCAAGGTGGAGGAAGTCTGGCCCG
>DASRUX010000027.1:0-3042 GCA_035655235.1 Rhodocyclaceae bacterium
TCCAGCATGCGGCGGAAGTAGGGCAGGTCGTAGCCGTATTCCCCGGCGCTGATGGCCATGCCGGCCGGGCCCCGGTCACGGAGGAGGCGCAGGCCGGCGAGGTCGTCGGAGGAAACCGGTTCCTCGAACCAGGCCACCCGCAGATCGGCGAAGCGCTCGGCGAAATGCAGGGCCTGCTTGCGGTGGTAGGCGCCGTTGGCATCCACGAAGAGCTGGGTGTTGCGGCCGATAGCCTGGGCGGCGGCGGTGACCCGCTCCACGTCCTGGTCGGGATGGCGGCCGATTTTCATCTTCACCCGGCCGAAGCCCTGCTGGGCCCAGCCGCCCAGTTGCTCCTGCAATTCCTCGGTGGAATAGCTGGTGAAGCCGCCGCTGCCGTAGATGGGGATGGCCGGGCGGGCCTGGCCCAACAGGGCGGCCAGGGACACTTCCAGACATTTGGCCTTCAAGTCCCAGAGGGCCGCATCCACCACCGAGATGGCCATGGAGCAGATGCCCGGCCGGCCCAGGTTGCGGATGGCCTCCGCCATGTCCGCCCAGCGGGCATTGGTGGCGAGGGCTTCCCGGCCCTGGAGGAGGGGAACGAAGCGGTCCCTGATGAGCCGGGCGGTGGCGGTGTCCGCATAACCATAGCCCAACCCCTCCCGGCCGCCGGCACGGATGCGCGCCACCACCAGGGTGGTGGAATCCCACTCCAGGGTGCCGTCGGATTCCGGCTTGTCGGTGGGGATGGTGTAGCTCCCCACCGTGATGGAATCGATGGGCGCGGCGCTGTCCCGGATGGCCATGGCCGTCAGTCCTTGCCCGGCGGGAAGAGGCTTTCCCAGGTTTCCTTGATGCTCGCCAGGATGATGCCCAGGGAATCCGGGTCGCCGTGCAGCAGGGCGGACAGGTAAGCCTTGGCCTCCTTCACCGTGATGTGGGGCGGCAGGGGCGGCACGTCCGGGTCGGTGACCATCTCCAGCACGGTGGGCCGGTCGGCGCCCAGGGCCTCTTCCCAGGCCGGCCCGATCTCCTCCGGGTCCTCCACCCGGATGCCGTTGAGGCCGAGGAGGCTGCCGTATTGGGCATAGGGAAAGTCGGGGACGAACTGGGAGGGAACGAACTTGGGGTCGCCCTCCATGGCCCGCTGCTCCCAGGTGACCTGGTTGAGGTCGCCGTTGTTCAGCACCATGACCACCAGGCGGGGATTGGCCCATTCCCGCCAGACCTTGGCGATGGTGACCAGGCCGTTGATGCCGTTCATCTGCATGGCGCCGTCGCCCAGAAGGGCGATCACCGGCCGGGTGGGGTGGGCGTACTTGGCGGCGATGGCGTAGGGCACCGCCGGCCCCATGGTGGCGAGGCCGCCGGAAAGGGAGGCCATCATGCCCGGCCGGATTTTCACGTCCCGGGCGTACCAGTTGGCGGCGGAGCCCGAATCGCAGGTAAGGATGCAGCCCTCCGGCAGGCGGGATGACAGCTCCCAGAACACCCGCTGGGGATTGATGGGATGGGCGGAATTCATCGCCCGCCCCTCCAGCACCCGCCACCAGCGCTCCACATTCCTCTCGATGCCGTTGCGCCAGTCCCGGTCGGCCTTGGGGGTGAGGAAGGGCAGCAGGGCCCGCAGGGTTTCCCGGCTGTCGCCCACCAGGCCGATTTCCATGGGATAGCGCAGGTTCAGCATGCGGGGATCGATGTCGATCTGGACGCCCCGGGCCTGACCCTCCTTGGGCAGGAATTCGGAATAGGGGAAGGCCGAACCCACCATGAGCAGGGTGTCGCACTCAGTCATCATGTCCCAACTCGGCTTGGTGCCAAGGAGGCCGATGGAGCCGGTGACGAAGGGCAGGCTGTCGGGCACCGCCGCCTTGCCCAGCAGCGCCTTGGCGATGCCGGCCCCCAGGGTTTCGGCCACGGCGATCACTTCGTCGGTGGCATTCAGCGCCCCGGCCCCCACCAGCATGGCGACCTTGTTGCCGGCGTTGAGGATGTCGGCGGCCTGCTGCAGGTCGGCCGGGCCGGGGACGATCCGCGTCCCGGTGTGGCCGATGCCGGTATGGACCGTGCCGTGCTCCCGGGGCGGCTCCTGGTATTCCAGGGTCTGCACGTCGTTGGGGAAGATGATGCAGGTGACCGCCCGCTGGTCCCGGGCGATGCGCACCGCCCGGTCCACCACGGCCCGCACCTGCTCCGGCACCGTGACCATCTGGACGTATTCGCTGGCCACGTCCTTGAACAGGGAGATGAGGTCCACCTCCTGCTGGTAATGGCCCCCCAGGGCCGCCCGCTTCTGCTGCCCGACGATGGCCACCACCGGCTGGTGGTCGAGCTTGGCGTCGTAGAGGCCGTTGAGCAGATGGATGGCCCCGGGGCCGGAAGTGGCCAGGCAGACGCCCACCTGGCCGGTGAATTTGGCGTGGGCGCAGGCCATGAAGGCGGCCAGTTCCTCGTGGCGTGCCTGGACGAACTGCAACTCGTCGCCGATCCGCCCGAAGGCGCCCATGATGCCGTTGATGCCATCGCCCGGGTAGCCGTAGATGCGCCGGATGCCCCATTCTCCGAGCCGCCGGAGCAGGAAATCGCCAACCGTGTCGGCCATGATGCTTCTCCCAGGGGATTGGAAAATCTTCCCCGCAGCAAGCGGAGTGCCGGGATGCGGCCGGGGCCGGCCGTGTAAGACCTGCCGGCCGGGATGTAACAACTTCCCCGCCAATCCCGGCTTTCGCCGGGCGCCGATCTTGCTGGAGGCCAACCGTGAGGAATACGGATTCCATCGGGAACGTGCTGGCGGCCTGCGACTACGAGCCGATCGGCGACTACGCCATCATCGGGGATTGCCGCAGCGCGGCCTTGGTGTCCCGCAACGGCTCCATCGACTGGCTCTGCCTTCCCGATTTCTCCTCCCCGTCCCTGTTCGCAGCCCTGCTCGACCGGCGCAAGGGCGGGCGCTTCCTGGTCCGGCCCCGGGAGGTCCAGCGCCGGGAGCGGCGCTATCTCGAACTCAGCGCGGTCCTGGAAAATACCTTCCACTGCGCTGCCGGCACCCTCCGGCTCACC
>DASRUX010000028.1:0-11817 GCA_035655235.1 Rhodocyclaceae bacterium
GATGTCGAGTTGGCAGCCGGATTCGTCCTGCCGGACCACGATGCTGACGGTGGTGGCCTGGGCATGGCGGGCGACATTGGTCAGCGCCTCCTGGACGATGCGGTAGAGGGCGACGGAGGCCTCTTCGGTCAGGGGGCAGAAATCGGCGGGGAAGTCGATGCCACATGCCAGCCCGGTCGCCCCGCGGAACTGTCCAGCCTGCCAGTCGAGGGCGGGTCCGAGGCCCATGTTGAGGGCCGAGGGACGCAGGGCGGTGGCGACATTGCGCACCACCCGGATGGTTTCGTCCACATGGGCGCGCAGCGCCTCCAGGCGTTCGTTCAACCAGGGGTTCTCCCGTCCCAGCTGGAAGCGGATGGTGCCGAGCCCCAGGCGCAGTGCCGTCAGGTGCTGGCCGAGTTCGTCGTGGAGGCCGCGGGCGATGTGCTTCCGCTCCTCTTCCCGATCCGATTCCCGGCGGGAGTTCAGGGCCTGCAGCTGCTCATAGGATTCGCGCAGGCGTTGCTCGGCTTCCTTGCGCTCGCTGATGTCCCGGGCCAGGGCGAGGACCAGGTCGCGGTCTTCGAAATGGATGGCGCTGCAGTGGATTTCGACGGGAAAGATGGAGCCGTCCCGGCGGCGATGCCGGGCTTCGAAGGTGATCGCCTCCTCGGCCCAGACCCGCTGCCAGATGGGCGCGAGGGCTTCCGGCGTAACGTCCGGGTCGATGGCCATCACGTTCATGCCCTTGAGCTCTTCCGTCCTGTAGCCGTGAGCCCGGCAGGCCTCCTTGTTTACGTAGAAAAAGTCGCCCATCTCGTCGATCAGGTAGGCGGCTTCGTGCACCTGGTCGAGGGCGAAGCTCATCAGGCTCAAGCGGCGGTTGCTTTCCTGCAACTCGGCGGTGCGCTGGGCGACCAGGTCTTCCAACTGCACCCGGTACTGCCGTAGCTCCTCGTTCTGGGCGTTGAGCTGCAGTTGCATCTGGCGGAGATTGATGTGGGTGGCGACCCGGGCCAGGAGTTCTTCCCGCTGGTAGGGCTTGGTGACGTAATCGATGGCGCCCAGTTTGAATCCGTGGACTTTTTCGTCGGTATCCGCCAGGGCGCTGATGAAGATCACCGGGATGTCCCGGGTTTCCGGCAGGGATTTGAGCCGCCGGCACACCTCGAAGCCGTCCATGTCCGGCATGCGGATGTCGAGCAGGATGAGGTCCGGCGGCAGATGGGCCGCGGAGCGCAGGGCCAGCTCCCCCTTGATGGCCGAGCGCACCGAATAGCCGGCCTCCCTCAGGATGTCGGAGAGTACCTTGAGCGAGGTCTCGGTATCGTCGACGGCGAGGATGCTTCCCTTGTTTGGCATAGGCGGGTCCGGTTCAGGCGGGCTCTTCGCCCAAGGCGCACAGGATCGACTGGAAATCGAAGCGATCGACGTGCTCGGACAAGGTTCGGGCCACCGTGTTGTCGATGGCCTTGACGTGGGGGATGAGGGCTGCGATGCGGTCGCCGTCCAGGGTCAAGGCTGCGTCGCCCAGGTGCCTGCGCAATTCCGGCGTCAGGCCGGCCAGCATGGCCGGGGTGAGACTGGCAGCGGGCGCTTGCGCCGGGGAGAGGTCGGCCGTTTCCCATTCCAGGCCGAGCAGGCGCCCGATGGTCTGCAACAGCTCGTCCAACTGGACGGGCTTGCCGAGGAAAGCGTCGCAGGCCTCGGAGAACGCCTGCTTGCGGGCATCGTCGGTGACCGTGGCCGAGACGCCGACGATGGGGCGCTTGCCGAGTCCGGGGTGGCGCCGCCATTCCCGGGCCGTCTCTACGCCGTCCATATCCGGCATGACCAGGTCGAGCAGCACCAGGTCGGGAGGCGATTCCTGAGCCAGGCGGAGGGCTTCCCGGCCGCTGGCGGCGGTCCGTATCTCGAAGCCCAGGGGCGCCAGGATATCCGACAGCAGGGTGGCATTGACCGGGTTGTCGTCCACCACCAGGAGACGCCGGCGGTTGCCCCGGTAACCGCAGATTTTCCGGGCCATGGGGGCGGCGGATTCGCAGGCGCCGGTTGCCGGCAGGGGGATGGCGAAGCGGAAGGTGCTTCCTTGCCCGATCCGGCTGGTGGCGGTGACGCTTCCCCCCATGAGGGCCGCCAGCCGGCGGCAGATGGCCAGCCCCAGGCCGGCGCCTTCCCGTCCCTGTGCATCGGGCGCCAGTTGGGTGAAGGGCTCGAAAATGGTTTCCAGCTTGTCGGCGGGGATGCCGATGCCGGTGTCGGCGACTTCGCAATGCAGCGTGCCGGCGCCCTCCGGCCCATAACGGGCGCGCAGGGTGACCCTGCCGGCCGGGCTGAACTTGATCCCATTGGCGAGCAGGTTGAGGAGAATCTGCCGAACCCGGCTCTCGTCCCCCTGGACCCAGCCCGGCAGCGACGGGGAGCGGTCGAGGAGCAGGTCGACGCCCTTCTGTTTGGCCTTGGGCTGCGCGATCTCGATGACCTGTTCCAGCATCCTGGGCAGGGAAAAGGGCGCCACGGCGATTTCCCGCTTCTGCGCTTCGATCTTGCTGATGTCGAGGATGTCGCCGATCAGGGTCAGCAGGTGTTCGCCGCTGGTATGCATGGCGTCCAGCTGCCGCCGCTGCTGGGCGGTCAAGTTGTCCTGGCGGGACAGAAGCTGGGTATAGCCGAGGATGGCGTTGAGCGGCGTGCGCAGCTCGTGGCTCATATTGGAGAGGAACACGCTCTTGGCCCGATTGGCGGCTTCGGCGGCCTCCTTGGCTTTGCGGATGGTCAGTTCCGCCGCGATGGAGTCGAGTACCTGCTTGCGGGTCGTCCAGCCGTAAAGCTGGCACATCACGAAAAGTCCCGCGGTGGCGAGGCCGATGGCAAGGGGCATGCGATCCAGGAAGAGTCCCGACAGGAGGGTAGGGGCCAGTATCCCCAGGGTGTATGCGGCCAGGCTGTCGGGGCGGACCGCCAGGACCTGGGTGGAGGCGATGGCGACGACGCTGATGAAGACGAGCAGCAGCGTCCATACGCCTTGGGCTTCCAGCACCCCGGGCAGGAGGATAGAGCTGCCCCAGACACTGCCATTGATTCCGAGGTTCACCATCAGGAGCCGCGAAAGGCGTTGGCGGCGGGGCGGTTGGTCAAGGGACCTCTGCAAGGCGAAACAGATCGCAATTCCGGATATCTCGGTGGCCACCAGGACGGCCAACCATCCCCAAAGGAAATTGCCGGGAACGATGCCGGACAACAGGAATGCCAGCGGGCCGTAGCCGAGAAAAGAGAACAGGGCCGATGACTTCTCCTGCTTGGCCAGTCGCCTGGCCAGGTCCCGCTGGACCGTTTCCCGGTTCTCGTTCAGGACATCCGACAGTTGCACCGAAGGGCGCTGGTCTTCCATGGTTGGGGCCTATGCCGGTTTTTCATCCGGGCCATTGTCTCAAATTCAGTGGGGATCGGTCAGCTATCCCGTTGGGAAATGGATGGAGCCGCCCCATGGCCGGTCGGTTTCACCTGGCGGTCACCAGCTGCTGCGCATATTCCCCGGCGGCCTTCGCCGGCAGGGGCTTGCTGAACAGGTAGCCTTGCAGCAGGTCGCAGCGGTGCATGACCAGGAAGTCCCGCTGGGCCGCGGTTTCCACCCCCTCGGCTACCACCGTCAGGCCCAGGGTATGGGCCAGGGCGATGGTGGCGGCGCAGATGGCCACGTCGTTGGGATCGGTTTCGATGTCGTGTACGAAGGATTGGTCGAGCTTGAGGCAGTGGATGGGCAACCGCTTCAGGTAGCTCAACGACGAATAGCCGGTGCCGAAATCGTCGATGGTCAGTTTCACCCCCCGGTTGCGCAGGGCGGCCAGCTGGCGGATGCTGGCTTCCGGGTCGTGCATCGCCACCGATTCGGTCACTTCCAGCTCCAGGTCGTGGCCGGACAGGCCGTTGGCCTTGAGGGCCCGCTCCACGGTTTCCACCAGATTGGAGGAACGGAGCTGGATCGCCGAGAGGTTCACCGCCACGTCGATATTGATCAGCCCCTCGTCCCGCCAGGCACGGAGTTGGCGGCAGGCTTCGCCGATGACCCACTCGCCGATGGGCTGGATGAGGCCGCTGTCCTCGGCCACCGGGATGAAGCGCGCCGGGGAAACCAGGCCTTCCCGGGGATGGCGCCAGCGCAGCAGGGCCTCGAAGCCGACGCAGAGGCCGTAGGGATCGAGCTTGGGCTGGTAGTGGAGCTCGAATTGCCCCTGCTCCAGGGCCTGGTGCAGGTCGCTCTCCAGCTGGATGCGCTCCAGGGCCACCTGGTTCTGGGAGGCGGCAAAGAACTTGATGGAATTCCGGCCCTGGGCCTTGGCCTGGTACATGGCCGTATCGGCGTTCTTCATCAGGGTGTCGGCATCCTCGCCGTCGGTGGGATAGATGGCGACGCCGATACTGGGGGTCGAATGGAGCTCCCGGCCGTCGATGTAGTAGGGGGCGCGCAGCTGGCCGAGGATTTTCTCGGCGACGCGCACCGCGCCGGCTGTTCCCTCGATATCGGTCAGCACCACCACGAATTCGTCACCCCCCAGGCGGGCGACGATGTCGCTTTCCCGCACGGTTTCCCGCAGGCGGGTCGCCACCTGGGTCAGCAAGGTGTCGCCGACCCCGTGGCCCAGGGTGTCGTTGATGGTCTTGAAGCGGTCCAGGTCCAGGAAGAGCACGGAAAGCCCCCGCTTTTCCCGGCGCACCGTGGTCAGGGCCTGGTCGAGGCGCTGCAGCAGGCTGAGCCGGTTGTGCAGGCCGGTCAGGGTGTCGTGGTGGGCCAGGTAGTCGAGGCGGACATCGGTGGCCTTGCGTTCGGTGATGTCCATATAGACGCCGAGGACGCCCATCACCGCCCCATTTTCGTCCCGCAGGGGGACCTTGGAGGTGTGCAGCCAGATAGCGTGTCCGCCGGGGGTGGTCTGGGGCTCCTCGTAGTCCAGCTTCGGCTTCCCGGATTCCATCACGGTCCGGTCGTCGGCCCGGTAAAGCTCGGCCTGTTCCTTCCAGGCGGCTTCGTAATCGGTCTTGCCGATCAGGTCGTCGGGATTTTCCAGGCCGGCATCCCGGGCGAACAGGGTATTGCAGCCCAGGTAGCGGCAGTCCCGGTCCTTCCAGAAGACCCGCACGGGGGCGTGCTCGATCACCGATTGCAGGAGCTTTTTCTGCTTCTTCAAGTCGGCCGCGTTGCGGGCATGCTGCTGGAGCAGGGTGCCGACCTTCTCCGTCATGGAATTGATGCCCCGCTGGAGTTCCCCCAACTCGTCCCCCGAATCCACCGGGATACGCTTTTCCAGGGCGCCGTTCTCCACCTCCTTGAGCACCTTGAGGGAGCCGGCGATGCGCCGGGTGATCAGGCGCTGGGAAACGAGGACGATGCCGGCGGAGCTGAGGAGGATGAAGAGGGCCGAGCCGAGCAGCCCGGTCACGGCGATGGAGCGCCGCAGCGCCTGGAGCTTCGCCGTGCTGACCGTGATCATGACCTGGTACAGGGGGGCGCCGCCGGCGTTGCCGTGGATATGGGCGATGCGGGTGAGGGTTTCCGGTCCCTCGACGAATTGCTCGTCCGGGGCGGATTCGGCGAACCAGCGCGGGTCGATGTCCGGCAGGCCCTCCAGGGGCTGGCCCAGGTCCGCGGGCCGGGTGGCGACGATGACCCGGCCGCTGCCGCCGATCACCAGGCCCCGCAGATAGGGGGCGCCGACCAGATCGCCCACCAGGGACTGGCGGGAGACGACGCTGACCGGCAATTCGTCGGTGGCCATCATGCGGCCGACCAGGCTCAGCCGGGTGTGCAGCTCCTCGGTGGCCGCCGTGGTGAATTCATTGACGTAGAACCAGCCCGACGCCCCGAAGGCGATCAGCTCGATGCCGACCACCAACAGGGCAATGCGGAAGATGAGGCCGAAGCGCATGGGCGGTCAGGGGGCGTAGTGGGGCGTGTCGGCCAGGGATTCCAGCCGGGTGGTCCGCTCCTTGTCGTAGCGGACCTGGTCGGGGGGCAGGTGCTTGAGGATTTCGATGCCCTGCTCGGGGTGCTCGGTGGCCGGGTGCCAGGTGGCGACGTAGGTGCTCTGCTGCAGGTGGTGGCTGACCGGGTCCATGAAGGCCGCGGCGTCCTGCATGCGCTCCGGGGCCGAGGCCCGGTAATTTTCCAGTTGCTGGATGACGGCATGGTTGTCGGTGGTGCCGGCCTTGTCGATGGCGGCCAGCAGGGCCTTGGTGGCCAGGTAGGCGCCGTGGGTCACATGGCCGGGGTAGTCGAGGCGGGTATGGCCGTAGCGCTGGCGGTAGCGGGCGACGAACTCGGCGGTCCCCGGCGTCTTCATGTTCCAGGACCAGGTCACCCCGAACAGGGGGCGGGGGGTGCCGGGGGCGGGGTAGAGGTCTTCCCAATCCACTTCGCCCACTACCCACAGCTGCTTCTTCAGGGTTTCCGGTCCGATCTGGGCGAAGAGCTTCATCTGGTTGTCGCCGCTGATATTGACCGCCACCACGTCGGCGCCCAGGTCGGCCACCTGCTTGAGGATGGCCAGGGGGTCGGGCAGCGCTTCCGGGGCGATGACTTCGCCGACCACGGAGCCCCCGTTGGCGGCGATGTAGGCCCGGGAGGCGGCGGCGCTGCTGCGCCCCCACTCGTCGTCTTCGGTCAGCAGGGCGACCCGTTTGGTCTTGCGGCCGGAGAGGGCGTATTTCAACAGGGTCTGGTTGTAATTGGCGGCGTTGGCGTCGAAGACGAACTTGGTGCGGTGGGCGTTTTCCACCGACTCCGACGGTGCCGAGGAATTGGTATTGATGAAGATGACCCCGTGGCGCTGGCAGACGGCGGACATGGCGGCGGCCAGGCCGGAGTTGATGGCGCCCACCATGAAGCCGACGCGGGTGCCAGTGATCAGTTCCTCGGCCACCTTGGCGGCATTGCGGACATCCATGGTCGGGTCCCGGGAGACGAGAACGATTTCCCGGCCAAGGACGCCGCCCCGGCCGTTGAATTCATCCACCGCCATTTCCACGCCCCGGCGGTCGGCTTCGGCATGCAGGGAAAAGCGCCCGGTGGTAGGCGCCACATGGGCGACGACGATGGGCGGTGCCTTGGGGGCGGCGGGGGCCGCCAGGGGTGACAGAAGCAGCAATGCGCCCAGGATCCTGCCGGTCATCCGTCCCATAAGCTTCCTCTTATTTCGCTGTTTTGCCCATTATGCGGCAAATGCTGGTGAAATGAAGGCCTTCGGCCTGGTGGAACGGTCAGGCCTCGGCGTCCTCCACCAAGCCCAGCATGGTCCCAAAGTCGAATCCCCTGGCGAAGGCGGACAGGGCGGCGGCAAGCCCCTGGTCGGTCTTGGCGATTTCCTGGAGCAGGGCATCGACCCGTTCGCTGTCCAATTCCTCCAGGGCTTCCCTCAGGGCTTTCCGCAGTTCGGCGGGCTGGGCGGCGAGCCTGGCCAGCTCCTCGGCGGCAAGGTCCTTCTTGGCCGCGGGCTTGCCGTCGGTGGCATAGACGTACTGGAGCCCAAGTTCCCGCGCCAGGCACTCGAAAATCTCGCCGGCGCGGTAGGGCTTGGCGATGAAGCCGTCCATGCCGGCGGACAGCAGTTCGCCCTGCTGTTCCTTGAATGCCGATGCCGTCACCGCCACGATCTTCACCGCCTGGCCGTCGGGCAGGGCGCGGATGTGCTGGGCGGCATCGACGCCGTCCATGACCGGCATGCGGCGATCCATCCAGATCAGGTCCGGGTGCCATTCGCGGAAGGCCCGGACGCACTCCTCGCCGTTCCAGGCCACCCGGGTTTCCAGCCCGATGGACGCCATCAGTTGCTGCAGCAATTGGGCGTTTTCCGGTTGATCCTCGGCGATCAGGATGCGGGGAGGGCGTTGGCCGGGGGCCAGGCCTACGATGTCGCGCCGATCCGGGCGACTGTCCGCCGGCAGTTCGGCGAGCTCCACCGGCAGTTCGACCCGGAACCGGGAGCCTTTCCCCACCGTGCTGTCCACGGCGATGCTACCGCCCATGAGTTCGACAAACTGCCGGGTGATGGCGAGGCCCAGGCCGGTGCCCTTCTGTTCCCCGCCCTCGGACAGTTGCACGAAGGGGTGGAAAATCCGCTCCTGATCCTCGGTACTGATGCCGGGGCCGCTGTCCTCCACCTCGATCACCAGATGCAGCTTGTCGTTGCGCCGGGTTCCCAGGTGCAGGGTAACGCCCCCCCGGGCGGTGAATTTGACGGCATTGCCGACCAGGTTGACCAGGACCTGCCGCAGACGGGCTTCGTCGCCCAGGATGCCGCGGGGGAATTCGGCGGACTGGTCGAGTTCCAGGAAGAGCCCCTTCTGCTCAGCCCGCAGCCGCATCATGTCGGTCACGTCCCGGATCATGGCGTCCAGGTCGAAGGGATGGATTTCCAATTGCACGCGCCCGGCCTCGATCTTGGCCATTTCCAGCACGTCGTTGATGAGGTCCAGCAGATGGGCGCCGCTGCGGTTGATGATGTCGAGGCGCTCCACCTGGGGCCGGGTGAGTTGCGGGTCGCGCTGCAGCAAGGCGGAAAAGCCGAGAATGGCGTTCAGGGGCGTGCGCAATTCGTGGCTCATGTTGGCCAGGAAGATGCTCTTGGCCTTGTTGGCCGCTTCGGCGGCATCCCGCGCCATGCGCAGTTCGGCGGTGCGCCGATCCACGGTTTCCTCCAGCCCGTCCCGGTAACGGGCCAGTTCCGCCTCGATCCGCTTGCGCTCGGTCACGTCGGTCATCATGGCGAAGGTGCCGGCGTAGTGGCCATCGTCGTCATAGATGGGGGCCCCCGACAGGGAGGCCCAGATGATCGTCCCGTCGACGCGGCGGAACTGGCGTTCGTAAGTCTCCGCGATGCCCTGATGGCGCAGCTCTATCCGATGGGCGTGATCGGCTCTTTCCTCCAGGACCACGAAGTCGGTGGCCGGCCGGCCGATCATGTCCTCGGTCCGGCAGCCCATCATCTCGGCCATCCGGGAATTGACGAAGACGGTGCGTTCATCGATCCCCAGCACCCACACCCCCTCGGTCGCCGTATCCACCAGGCGCCGGTATTTCCCTTCGCTTTCCCGCAGCTCCCGGCTCTTGGCCTCGATTTCGGCCACCTTTTGCTCCAGCCCTTGCAGGGTCCGTTCCAACTGTTCCGCCATGGTGTTGAAGGCGCTTCCCAGTTCGCCCAGTTCGTCGCCGCTGGCGATATGGACCCGGGCGGAACGGTCGCCCGCTTCCAGCCGGCGGGCGCCGGCGGTCAATTGCCCGAGGGGCTTGATCAGCCGGCGCCGGGTGAGGCGCCACACCGCCAGCACGGTCAGGAGGGCGATGGCGCCGCCCAGGAGCAGCGAGGCGTTGCGGCTGGCCGCGATCCTGTCCAGCACGTTGCCCCGGGGCAGGTCGATCTGGACGGCGCCGATGATGTCGCCGTTGTAGTCGTACAGGGGGCTGAGGCTGATGACCCGGGGCTTGCCGGCAAATTCGGCCCGCTCCTGGATCATCTCGCCTTTGAGGGCGCGCTGCAGTTGCTCCGGCGCCATGTCTACCGCCTCGTCGGTCTTGGCCAGCAGGACGAGGTCGGCCAAGGGACCTTGGGGCTTGGGGGCCGCGGGCGTCGCCGTCATGAGGTCGATGATCGGCTTAGACAGATAGACGGCGCTCTCAGCCCCGGTGCGGGCCTTGAACTGTTGCAGGAAATGGGCGTCCAGCCCGATGCCGAAGCCGATGGTGCCGATGTAGCGGCGATTGTGCACCACCGGCACCACCCCCCGCATGGCGATGCCGGTGCGCCCGGCCTCCAGGCCCGCCTGGGGCGTCTTGTCCTCATTGGAGCGGACGACGGTGCGGCGGAATGCCGATACGTCGTCCCCGGACAGATAAGGGGCCTCCAGGCGCAGGAAGGCGGTTGCCGGCGGTAGATGGAACTGCATCTGGGTGACCCGGAAATTCTGGCGCATCTCCAGGTACATGGGCTTCACCAGGGCCTCCAGGGCCCGGTGGTCCCTGGCCGCATAGGCGGCCTGCACGGCGGGAAAGTCGGCGGTGGCGGAGGCCAGGGCCTGGGCCATTTCGGAACGGTCGGCCAGCATGGCGTAGAAGGCGGTGTACGCTCCCCCCAATTGCTGATTCTCCCGTTCGACGATCAGGCTGTGCTGGCTGCGCAGGCTGACGAAGGTGGTCGCCGCGATGGCCAGCACGACGCCGAGCAAGGTCGGCATGAGCAGTCGGCGGGAAAGGATCAAGGCGGCCTCCTATCGTCCCAGGGTCCGTAGCGAGTCGAGGAGTTCCTTGCCCATGACCGTCTCGTATTCCCCATAGGCAGCTTCCATCCTGGACCGGAAGACGGCGATTTCCTCCGGTGTCAGCCGGGTCACTACCATGCCCTTCTCCTTCAGCATTTCCTCCTGGGCCCGGGCCGTTTCCCGAGCCAAGCGGACCTGGTAGGCGGTGGCCTCATGGGCGGCTTCCCGCAGGATGCTCTGGAGCTGCGGGTCGAAGCTCTCGAACAGCTTCCGGTTGGCGCCGAGCAGGTAGGTGTCGTAGGAGTAGTTCCAGACGGTCATGTACTTCTGGACGTCGTACACCCGATAGGCGACGGTGACGCCGACCGGGTTTTCCTGGCCGTCCAGGGCGTTTTCCTGGAGCGCCTTGTAAACCCCGGGCCAGGTCATGACGGTCGGCTCAGCCCCCAGTGCCCGGTAGACCACGGCGTACATCTCGCTCGGCACCCGAATCCGCAAGCCGTGCAGATCCTCGGGGCGGTGGATGGGATGGACGGAGTTGGTGATCTGCCGGAAGCCGTTTTCGCCCAGGGCCAGGCCCTCGACGCCGTACTCCCGGGTCATGCCGAGGATGCGGTGCCCGAGCGGGCCGGTCAGGAATTTGTCCGCCGCCTCGTTGCCGGGCAATATCCAGGGCATGCAGCTGGCGAAGAAGCGCTTGTCGATATTGGCGTAGATCAGGCTGGACGTGAAACTGAAGTCGATCTTGCCTTCCCGGAGCATCTCGACTTCCCGGGTGATATTGCCGCCCGCCAGCTGGGAATTGGGATAGACGGAAATGAGCACCTTCCCCCCGGTGCGTTCCTTGACCAGATCGGCGAACTTGACCGCGCCCTTGTAGAGGGAATGGTCCACATTGGTGATCACGCTCATCCGGAGCTGGCGGACCGGTTGTTCCGCGAAGGGATCGCAGGCCGACGGGAGGATCGCGGCGAGGCCGATCGACAGGGCGGCTGCCATTTGCCATAGGGGTTTCAAAGTGGGGGCCCTCCCTGTTGTAGTCTTATGAAATCATGGTAGTACGCCTCCCCATGCCGGGCAATGTCCGCATCGACGGTTCGTCCCCCGCCGGCCGTGGTAAGCGCTGGGCGAGGCCGAATCCGGTAAAGTAGCCGCCCATGCCGTTCCCATCCCCCGCCGACTCTTCCGCCCGCAGCTACCGGGGCCGTTTCGCCCCGTCTCCCACCGGCCCCCTCCATTTCGGCTCCCTGGTGGCCGCCGTCGGCAGCTACCTGGATGCCTTTGCCCACGGCGGCGAATGGCTGGTGCGCATGGAGGATGTGGACGCCCCCCGCAACGTGCCGGGGGCGGCGGAAGGCATCCTCGCCACCCTGGAGGCCTTCGGCTTCGAGTGGGAGGGCGAAGTGCTTTGGCAGAGCCGCCGCCTGGACGCCTACCGGGCGGCCCTGGACGAGCTGAAATCCCGGGGCCTGGCCTACGGCTGCGCCTGTTCCCGCAAGGAGATCGCCGATTCCGCCGGCCACGCCGCCATCGACGGCGGGCTGGCCTACCCGGGCACCTGCCGCCAGGGGCTGCCGCCGGGCCGGGAGG
>DASRUX010000029.1:0-19276 GCA_035655235.1 Rhodocyclaceae bacterium
AGAAATACCCTCGACCAATTCCGCCTCACCGGGTCTTATTACTACCGGCAGACCTGGGGACTGACCGCCGGATTGTTCGATACCCGGGGCAGCACCGATGCCGTGCTCAATCCCCAATCCCTGAGCGGCCGGCCCAATACCACCGGTTACGTGCTCCAGGCGGACTGGACGCCCCTGGGCAAGTCCACCTCCAGGGGGGCGCCGTGGGCCAATGTCCGGCTGGGCATCCAATACACGGGATACAGCCGCTTCCAGGGCGGGGCACGCTATCTCGACGAGGCCGGCAACCTCCGGCGGGCCCGGGACAACAACACGCTGTTCCTGTTCATCTGGACGGCCATCTAGCACCTTTCAGCTGTCGGAACGGCTTACAGACGGCGACCAATCATCGGTGCTTTGCAGCAAACTTTCCCGTTTTTTCAATGCAGTAGCTTCCTTTGCGCAGTTTGTGCTTCAACAGGCGGGCCGTCTCCCGGATAGGGAACGGCGCCTTTTGCCAACGAAAGGAAGTCCTATGAAACCTTTGGCCACCGGCATCCGCGCCCTTTGCGCAGCCACCCTCTTCCCCGCCGCCCTGGCGGCCCCCCTGCCCGCCTGGGCAGCCTACATCCAGGAGAACCTGGTTTCCGACCTGCCCGGCGTCGCTGCCACGACCGACCCCAACCTGCAGAATCCCTGGGGAATTTCCTCTTCCCCCACCGGTCCCCTGTGGGTTTCCGACAACGGCACCGGGGTATCGACCATCTACGATACGAACGGGACCAAGCAGCCCCTGACCGTCACCATCCCGCCTCCCGCCGGCGCAACCCCGCCCTCCGCCCCCACCGGACAGGTCTTCAACTCGACCAACGCCTTCAGTCTCCCGTCGGGAGGCAAGGCGTCCTTCATCTTCGCCACCGAGGACGGCACCCTGGCCGCCTGGAATGCCGCCCAGGGCTCGACGGCCCGGCTCACGGCCGACAATTCGGCTTCCGGCGCCGTGTACAAAGGCTTGGCCATCGGCAGCGTGGGCAACCACGATTACCTGTACGCCACCAATTTCCACGCCGGCACCGTCGATGTCTTCAACGGCAGCTTCGCCCAGAGCCACCTGACCGGCAGCTTCAAGGACTCCAACCTGCCCGCCGGTTTCGCTCCCTTCGACATCCAGAACATCGGCGGCAAGCTCTACGTCACCTATGCCAAGCAGGATGCCGACAAGCACGACGACGTGGCCGGGCTGGGCAACGGTTTCATCGATGTCTTCAACCTCAATGGCCACCTGGAAAGGCGGCTGGTGACCAAGGGCGTGCTGAACTCCCCCTGGGGACTCGCCTTGGCGCCATCGGGCTTCGGGCAGTTTTCCAAGGACCTGCTGGTCGGCAATTTCGGCGACGGGATGATCCACGCCTTCGACCCGGCCAGCGGTGCCCTCAAGGGAACCCTGACCGACGCCTCCGGCAAGCCCATCACCATCGAAGGTTTGTGGGGCTTGAAGTTCGGGAACGGCGGCAAGGGCGGCCTCCTGGACGAGCTGTTCTTTACCGCCGGTATCCCCGGCGGCGGCCAGATCGAGGATCACGGGCTGTTCGGCGACATCCGCCCGGCCACCGTGCCCGAGCCGTCATCCCTCATGCTCCTCATGGCTGCCCTGGCCGGCGCCGTGGGCATCAAGCGGCTACGGAAATCCCGCTGAAAAGCAAAAGGCCTTCCGAGGAAGGCCTTTTGCACATGGGAAGCGGCAGGAGCGGTCAGACCAGGCCGAGGCTCTCTTCCACCCCCAGATGCACATTCATGGCCTGGACGGCGGCGCCGGAAGCACCCTTGCCCAGGTTGTCCAGGCGGCCGACGACCAGCATGCGCTCGTCGTTGCCGAAGACGAACAGGTCTACCCGGTTGGTGCCGTTGTTGGCTTCCACGTCGAAGAAGCCGCCGTCGGTGTTGGCTTCCAGGTCCACCGGGGCGACGCGGATGAAGGCTTCGCCGGCGTAGTAGTCGGCCAGGATCTTCTGCACGTCGGCCGGGGTGGCCTTGCGGGTGAATTGCTGGGGATGCAAATAGGCGGTCACGGCCAGGCCCTTGTAGAAGGGTCCGACGATGGGCTGGAAGATAGGCGCGACGGTCAGGCCCGTGTAGGCGCCCATTTCCGGCAGGTGCTTGTGGGCGAGGCCCAGGGCGTAGGAACGCGGGGCCTTGAGCTGGGTCGGGCTGGCGCTGGCGGCCTCGTAGTCGGCGATCATCTTCTTGCCGCCGCCGGAGTAGCCGGTGATGGAGTTGGCCGCGATCTGGGTATCGGCAGGCAGCAGGCCGGCGGCAACCAGGGGCTTCAAGGCCAGGATGAAGGCGCTGGCGTGGCAGCCCGGGTTGGCGATGCGCTTGCTGGCGCGAATCTTGGCGCGCTGGTCCTTGGCCAGTTCGGGCAGGCCGAAGGTCCAGGCGGGATTGACCCGATGGGCGGTGGAGGCATCGATGACGCAAGTGTTCGGGTTATCCACCAGGGTTACGGATTCCTTGGCGGCGTCGTCCGGCAGGCACAGGAAAGTCACGTCGGAGGCATTGATCAGGCGCTTGCGCTCGGCGAGGTCCTTGCGCTTGTCCGCATCGATCTTCAGCACTTCGATATCGGCGCGCTTGGCGAGGTACTCGTTGATCTGCAGGCCGGTGGTTCCTTCCTGGCCGTCGACAAAGACTTTGTACACCATGGGTGATCCGCTTGAGGAATGGTTATTCAGGCCGGCAATTCTCTCATAGATGGGGCATTTCCCGTTATCCACAATTTCTGTGGATAACTCTGTGGGGAATTCCTGGGGAACTGACCTAAGTACGTGTCCCGTAAGGGATTCACCTTATCCCGCCCCTTTCTTGAGCGACCGGCTAAGCTTATGATTTATCGTGGTTTGTCAAGACGTAATGCGGGTATTTGAGTAATCAACCGGTATTTCGCCCGCCGGGGCCATGGGTTGTGCATTTGTGCATAAGTCAAGTCTTGACAGGGGGTGAGGCGGGTGGGTATGGCCTTTGCACCGCCCCCGGCATGAACGCCTTCGACTACCGCCAACGGCTGGAAAGCGCCCTCTGGCGACGGAGGGAACCGGGATTGTCGCGCTGGCGCTTGATGGGGCTGCGCTTGGCCCGCACCGTGGCCGCCCTGATCCGGGACAACACCCGGAGCGACCTTGCCCTGCGGGCCATGGGACTGGTCTATACCACCCTCCTCTCCCTGGTTCCCCTCCTCGCCCTCAGCTTTTCCATCCTCAAGGCCTTCGGCGTCCACAACCAGATACGGCCCCTGCTCCTGGGCGTCCTGGCGCCCCTGGGGGACAGCAGCCGGGAGGTGGCCGAACGCATCGTCACTTTCATCGACAACATGAATGTCGGGGTCCTGGGTTCCATGGGCCTGGCCTTTCTCCTGTTCACGGCGGTGTCCCTGGTGCAGAAGGTGGAAGAGGCCTTCAACTTCATCTGGCACATTTCCCGGCCCCGCAGCTTCGGGGAGCGCTTCAGCCGCTATCTCACCCTCCTCCTGGTCGGCCCGACCCTGGTCTTTTCCGCCCTGGGCCTCACCGCCTCGGCCATGAATGCCGACCTCGTCCGGGAAATGGTCGCGTTCGAGCCCCTGGGGCACATGGTTGTCGCCGTCGGGCACCTGACGCCCTACCTGCTGGTCATGGTGGCCTTCTCCGTCGCCTACTACTTCATTCCCAATACCCGGGTGCGTATGGCCTCCGCCCTGATCGGCGCGGTGGTGGCGGGCACCGCCTGGCAGACCGCCGGCTGGGCCTTCGCCGAATTCGCCGCTTCCTCCCGGCAGTACCAGGCCGTCTATTCCAGCTTCGCCATCCTCATCCTGTTCATGACCTGGCTGTACCTGAGCTGGCGCATCGTCCTGTTCGGGGCGAGCGTCGCCTTCTATTACCAATGCCCGGAATACCTGGCCGCCCGGGGAAGCGAACCCAGGGTTTCGGAGCGGATGAAGGAAAAGCTCGTCCTGGCCGCCATGGGCGCGCTGGCGGAGGCTTTCGTCGCCGGCAGCCCTCCTCCGTCGGCGGAGGCGCTGGCCCACGGGCTCTCGGTGCCGGAACCGGTGCTGGCCCCGCTGCTGGACGAACTGGAAAAACGGGGCCTGGTCCGGCGGGTGGTTGGCACGCCTTCGGGCTATCTCCCTGCCCGGGCGCTTTCCACCCTCCCCCTCCTCCAGGTGGTGGATGCCGTGCGATCGGCGGGAGACATGGACGAATGGCGGCTCGAACGGCCGGGTGCCCCACTCCGGGTGAGCGGGGTTGCGGGCCGCATCGACGAGGCCCTGGCCCGCTCCCTGGCGGGCTTGACGGTGGCCGACCTGGTTCGGTCCGACGATGGGGAGCCGCCCGGCTGACCGCCTCAGCCAACTCCTCCCAGGAGCCCCAGCAGGAACGAGGCCCCGTTCGCCACCACCGACAGCCGCACGCACCGCCGCAAAGTCACCTCCCGCAACACGGCATGTAGGACAAGCGCTTCCACCCCAGCGATGGCCAATTCCAGGGCCAGTACCCAGAAAGCGTAGTCGGATCGGATGCCGGCCAAGCCAAACCAGAGCAGAGGATGGGTGGACAGGCTGGCCAGGAACCCGGCCCAGGCCACCTTCAGGAAATCCTGCCCCCGCAGCATCAGCCCGAGGACGAAGCACTCGGTGGCCACCGTGGAGGCGAAGGCGACCGCCCAGCCGGCCGCAAGATGCCCCTGGACGTAGGCCTGGGCATCGAGAGCCCGGGAATAGAGCAGCCGGTCCAGGCCGTCGATGCCCGCTCCCAGGGGAACATCCCCCGCCGCGCCGCGGATGACGGCCACCAGAGCCGCATAGAGGGCCACCGCGGCCAAGGCGGCGTAGCGCGGTTGCTTGTTCGTCGCCATCTTTCCCTCCCTTCCCCGATGGGGTTAAGTTACGGCCTGGCTTGTTTGATCCCGAATCCAGCATGCGACTCCTCCTCGTCGAAGACGATCCCATGATCGGCGCCAGCATCCAGAGCGGCCTGCGCCAGGAAGGCCACACGGTGGATTGGGCCCGGGACGGCGCCGCTGCGGAGCTGGCCCTGGCCAACGGTGTGTACGAACTGGTGCTCCTGGACCTGGGGCTGCCCCGCAAGGCCGGGCTCGACATCCTTGCCGACCTGCGCAAGGGGGGCAATGCCGTCCCGGTGCTGGTCATCACCGCCCGGGACTCGGTGGCGGACCGGGTCAAGGGCCTCGACACCGGAGCGGACGACTATCTGGTGAAGCCCTTCGACCTGGACGAGGTTTCCGCCCGCATCCGGGCCCTCCAGCGGCGCCTTGCCGGGCGGGCGTCGCCGGTCATCGAGCACGGCCCCCTGTGGCTCGACCCCGCCACCCACGAATTCCGCCTGGATGGCGTTCCCGTCAAGCTTTCCAGCCGGGAATTCGCCCTCCTCCATGCCCTCCTGGCCCAGCCCGGTGTTCCCCTCTCCCGCCCCCAACTGGAGGAGCGGCTGTACGGCTGGGAAGAGGAAGTGGAGAGCAACGCGGTTGAGGTCCATATCCATTCCCTGCGCCGCAAGATCGGGCCGGAGTGGATACGCAATATCCGGGGCGTCGGCTACCTGGTGCCCAAGCTGCCATGACCTCCATCCGCCGTCACCTGCTCATCACCCTCTTGGTAGCCATGGCCGCCACCCTGCTCCTGGGCGCCGGGGCCACCTACCGCTCCGCCCTGGACGAGGCCAACACCCTGTTCGACTACCATCTGCGACAGGTTGCCTTGTCGGTGGGAGACCAGAGTTTCCAGGCCGGACTGCCCGGCGACGGCAGCCTGGACGTGGTCATCCGGGTGTGGGACCGGACGGGGTTCACCATCTACTACTCCCGCCCCCACCAATGGCTGCCCGACCTAGCCCGCCTGGGCTTTTCCACCGAGGCCACCCCCGAGGGGGAATGGCGCATCTTCGCCATCCAGTACAACGACCGCACCATCGCCGTCGCCCAGCCCATGGAAATCCGCGACCGCCTGGCCGCCGACGCCGCGCTGCGCACCCTGGTGCCTTTCCTGGTGCTGCTGCCGGTCCTGGGGCTGCTCACCTGGTTTCTGGTAGACCGGGGCCTGCGCCCTCTGGTCCATCTCGCCGACTCCGTCGCCGCCCGCACTCCCGATGCCCTCGCCCCCTTGCCTGAAGGCCGGGTGCCGGAGGAAACCCGGCCCCTGGTCCATGCCCTCAACGATCTCCTGGCGCGCCTGGGAACGGCGCTGGCCTCCCAGCGGGCCTTCGTCGCCGACGCCGCCCACGAGCTGCGCACGCCCTTGACCGCCCTCCAGCTCCAGCTCCAGCTGGTGGAGCGGGCCGCTTCCGACGAGGAACGGCAGCAGGCGATGGCGGCCCTGAAGGCCGGATTGCAGCGCACCCGCCACACGGTCCACCAGCTCCTCACCCTGGCCCGCCAGGAGCCCGGTGCGGGGGAAGCGGCGCGGAACGCCCTCCCCCTCGCTCCCCTGGCGCGCCAGGTGGTGGCGGACCATGCCCCTTTGGCCGAATCCAGGCACATCGACCTGGGGGTTTCCGAGGCCGACGAAGACGCAGTCGTTATCGGCGACCCGGACGGGCTGCGCATCCTGCTGGCCAACCTCGTCGCCAATGCCCTGCGCTATACGCCAAGCGGCGGCCGGGTGGATGTGGCGGCGGCTCGGGACCAGGGCCGCGCCTATCTGGAAGTAGCCGACACCGGCCCGGGAATCCCCGCCGAGGAACGGGAGCGGGTCTTCGACCGCTTCTACCGGCGGGCCGGGGAAGATGAAAGCGGCAGCGGCCTCGGGCTCGCCATCGTGCGGACCATCGCCGAGCGCCACGGTGCCCGGGTCCGCCTGCTCGACGCCGAGGGCGGCGGCCTCAAGGTGCGGGTGGATTTCCCTTCTTAAGTCGCCCTTAAGTTTCGGGGTCATAGAGTTTCCAGGCAAAGGGCCGAAAGCCCGCTTCACCTGGAAAAGGAGAATGACCATGAAATCAACGACTTTCCGCCGCACCACCCTGGCCGCCGTGCTCGGCATGGGCCTCACCGCCGGCTATGCCGCCTGGAGCGGACATACGCCCATGGCGGCCCAGGCCAGCCCCCAGCCCCCCGCCGCCACCGTAGCCGCCCCCCTCGCCGCCCAGCCCTTACCTGACATGAGCACCATCGTGGATCGTTATGGCCCGGCAGTGGTGAATATCAGCGTCTCCGGCACCCTCAAGGATGCCAAGGCCAGCCAGGACCTGCCCCAGCTCGACCCGGACGATCCCTTCTACGAGTTCTTCCGCCGCTTCGCCATTCCCCAGCCCCATGACGGCGTGCCCCTGCGGGGCCTGGGCTCGGGCTTCATCGTCAGTTCCGACGGCATCATCCTGACCAATGCCCATGTGGTGGACGGGGCCGACACGGTGACGGTCAAGCTCACCGACAAGCGGGAATTCAAGGCCAAGGTCCTGGGCATCGACAAGCCCAGCGACGTGGCGGTGCTGCGCATCGACGCCCGCAACCTGCCGACGGTGCGCATCGGCAGCGCCGCCCGGACCCGGGTCGGGGAATGGGTGCTGGCCATCGGCTCGCCCTTCGGCTTCGAGAACAGCGCCACCGCCGGCATCGTCTCGGCCACTTCCCGGTCCCTGCCCGACGACAGCTACGTGCCCTTCATCCAGACCGACGTGGCGGTGAACCCGGGCAACTCCGGCGGCCCCCTGTTCAACACCGCCGGCGAGGTCATCGGCGTCAATGCCCAGATCTACAGCCGTAGCGGCGGTTACCAGGGCCTCTCCTTCGCCATCCCCATCGACGTGGCCGTGGGCGTCGAGCAGCAGATCCTCGCCCACGGCAAGGTGGAGCGGGGCCGCCTCGGGGTGGTGATCCAGGAGATGAACCAGTCCCTGGCCGAGTCCTTCGGCCTCAAGCAGGCCCAGGGCGCCCTGGTCAGCTCGGTGGAGAAGAACGGTCCCGGAGACAAGGCGGGACTCCAGCCCGGCGATGTCATCCTCGGGGTCAATGGCAAGGCGATCAGCGCCTCCAACGAGGTGCCGCCCCTCATCGCCGCTGTCCGCCCCGGCGACCACGCCAAACTGGAAATCTGGCGCAAGGGTGCCAAGCAGGAGGTGGAGGTGAAAGTCGGCTCCCTGGCCGACGCCAAGGTGGCCAGCGCTACGCCGACCGCGGACAAGGGGCGCCTGGGCCTGGCCGTCCGTCCCCTTTCCCCGGATGAGCAACGGCAGGCCGAGGTGAAGGGCGGCCTCCTGGTGGAAGATGCCTCCGGACCCGCCGCCCGGGCCGGCATCCAGCCCGGGGACGTGCTCCTGTCGGTCAATGGGGAGCCCATTGCGGGCGTCGATCAGCTGCGCGCGGCAGTCGGCAAGGCAGGCAAGCGCATCGCCCTCCTCATCCAGCGCAACGACGCCCGGATCTTCGTGCCGGTGGACCTGGGCTGAAAGCGCTTAGAAGTGGTAGAGGAAGGCGGCCATGGCGTTGCGCTGATGGACGCTGCCGAAGTCGCGGACCAGGGGACTGTCCCCCGGCGTGCGGGCCAGCCGGCCGTAACCCGCCGAGAAAGCCACGCCGGTGGATTGGCTGGTGGGTACGAACAGGTCATAGGACACGTTGACCTGGCTGGCCCCCGCCCCCGGCTGATAAGCCGACGTGCCCAAGGCCGCGGCGGTGTCGGGGGCAACCCCGAAGTAACGGCGCATGGCGGAGCGGTTCATGGCCTCCGCCGACACCCGCACGCTGTGGTCGATGAGCCCCGGGCTGGGCAGGTCCATGTCGGCATAAATGTCGGCATAGGCCGCCCCGGTACCTTGGATGTCGTGGCGGACGCGGGTGCCGACGCTGAGCTCCTTGGTCACGGCGTATTCCAGGTACAGGCCGCCCTGGACGGTGTTGGTCCGGGTCGGGACCCGGGACGACAAGGAGCCGAGGTCGCCATAGGAACGCCCCCAGATCATGGTGCCCACCACGCCGCCGTGCCAGGGGCCGTTGTGGATCAGGTCCACGATCAGGCCGTTGGTGGTGGAGAACTCCACCCGGTCCTTCCAGTTGATGTTGATGTAGGGGACCGAAAAACTCTTCTTGCGGTTGGACCCCAGCCAGCGGGGCATCTGGGCGCCGCCGGCGCCGAAGGCGAAGGTGGTGTTCTCTTCCGCCTTGGCTTCGGTCGGGAGGGGAGGACGGGCTTCGGGCAGGCGGGTGATGCCCGCGACGGCCACCTTCTCGCCCTTGGATAGCGGCTCGACCACGGGGGCGGCCGCTTGCCGGGGCGGCTCGGGGACCACCGGCGCGGGGATGGCAGCGCTGCCCTTGGCGAGGCTATGGTGGAGCTTGGGGAGGCTCTTGGTTCTATCAGCCGGAGGTGCCTTGGCGGCGACCGGCTGGGGTTCGGCACTGACCGCCCGGGCCATCGGTTCGGCGGCGGACTGCCGCGCCTGGGCCAGCATGGACGGGCGTTCAGTCGGATTCTCCGCAGCCTTTTCGCCAGAGACCGCCTCTTCCCGCTGATAGGCCCAGAGCCCCGCGCTGGCGAACAGCGGTATCAGCATCAGGGGAGCGGCGATCTTGGTGGACTTCTTCATGGCGGCAGGCGCAGTCTAGAGCAATGGTTATACGGTGGAATGGCAAGGTCAACAACCAGCCAGCTTAGCGGACATTCCGTTTCGGTATGCTGACATCAGGTGGGGCATTGCCAAAAATGGGGATAATAATGGATTGACGGCCGCTTGGTGCCGTTCATTGTCATACAGGCCAGCTCCATCCGCCGTTTCTGCCGCCCCTAATGATTCTCGACCCGATTCCTTCTTTGCCCCCCTGCATCAACGGACTGGAGCCTGCCGGCCTGATCCGCCACTTCCTGGACCATCCGCCCGAAGCTTTCGAAGCTTTCCTGTCGCCGGAGGGCATGCCGGGCTTCTTTGCCGATTTCGACCTGCTGACCACCGCCGACCCGGAGACCCTGCGCCTGGCCGCCTCCCTGCCCGGCAGCCCCTGGTTGCGCCGGCTGATCACCTGGCGCACCTGCTTCTTCGGCACCACGGCCAGCGAGTACGCCCCCATGCCGGCGGCAGCGGCGCCCCGGGGCTTGCCCCACAAGCTGTTGGCGGCTTGGGGCAGGCGTACCCGCCTCTTGATCGTGAAGGACATCCCCGACGCCTCTCCCCTGCTGCCCCAGACCCAGCGGGACTATGCCGCCGCCTTCACGGCCGCCTGCGAGGATTCGGGATTCATCATGGTGGAAGGCCAGGCCCTGGCCTATGTGCCGATCGACTTCGCCGGCCCCGAGGAATACCTGTCTCGGCTCTCGTCAGGGCGCCGCAAGGATATCCGGCGCAAGCTGAAGGCCCGGGACCGGCTGTCCATCGAGATTCTGCCCACCGGCGGCGAGGCGTTCCGGAACCCCGCCTTCCTGGATCAGCTCTACGCCTTGTACCTGGAAGTCTACGGCCAGAGCGAAATCCACTTCGACCGCCTGACTGCCGACTTCTTCCGGGCCATCCTCCAGGACCGGGAACTGGATGGACGGCTTTTCCTGTACCGGGCCGGGGGCGAACTGATCGGCTTCAACCTCTGCTTCATCCACGACGGCATGCTCATCGACAAGTACGTAGGCTTCCGCTATCCCGCCGCCCGGGACCACAACCTCTACTTCGTCAGCTGGATGGAGAACCTGGCCTTCGCCATCGAACAAGGCCTCAGCCATTACGTGGCCGGCTGGACCGACCCGGAGATCAAAGCCTACCTGGGGGCGAGCTTCACCTTCACCCGGCATGCGGTCTACGTCCGCAATCCCCTGTTGCGGAACCTGTTGAAGCGCATTTCCAGCCGTTTCGAGCATGACCGCGCCTGGTTCGACGCCCATGGCAACGCCCCTCGTCCTTGACCTGGACGGCTCCCTGGCCGGCCTCCACGAGGCGCAACGGCTGCCCCTGGCCGAGTGGCAGGAGTCCGTCCGCTTCGGCTGCGGGCTGGGAGTATGGCGGGCGTTCGAAGCGGCGGTGGCGGCCCGGATGCCTGCCGATTACGGCACCGTTTTCCTGGGTAGCGGCGACTTCCATCACCTCAGCCATTTCCTCCTGAAGCGCCTGCCCCACCCCGGCCCCTTCGACGTAGTGGTGTTCGACAACCATCCGGACAACATGCGCTTTCCCTTCGGCATCCACTGCGGTTCGTGGGTCCGCCACGCGGCCGCCCTGCCCGGCATCCGGACCATCCATGTGGTGGGCATCTGCTCCGGGGACGTGGGTCTGGCCCATGCCTGGGAAAACCATCTCCTGCCCCTCTACCGCGGCCGGGTGCGCTACTGGACCATCGGCGTCGATACCGGTTGGGCACGGGCCGTCGGCCTGGGAAAGAGCGTCCGGCGCTTCGACACCGGCGACGCCCTGATCGACGCCTTTACCGCCCACCAGGGCCGGGAAGACATCCCCGTCTATCTTTCCATCGACAAGGATGTCCTGTCCCCCGACGTGGCCCGGACCAACTGGGACCAGGGAGAGCTGAATCTCGAACAGGTCGGCCAGGTCATCGAATCCCTGGCGGGCCGTTTGGTGGGGAGCGACATCACCGGCGAAATCTCCATCCACCGCTACCGGACGGCCTGGAAACGCTGGCTCAGTGCCCTGGACGACCAGCCGGCCGTCCCCGAAGACACCCTGGCCGCCTGGCAGGCCCAGCAGATGGCCGCCAATCGCCGCCTGCTGCCGTGGATCGAGGCCGCCTACCGGAGGTGACGCTCCAGGGCGGCGACGATGCGCTCGAAGCGCGCATTGTCCAGCCACAGGCTGTTGGTGACGGTCAGGGAGCGGTCCGCGAAGTCCCGGGCATTGGGACAATCCGCCGGGGCAACCCAGGGGCGCAGGTACTCGTAATCCGGCAGGGCATTGGCGAACATGCGGGCCAGGCCGAGGCCGCTTCCCCATAGCTCGGCCATGACTGCATCCCGGGTCTGCCGGTCGGGCAAGAGGAGCATGAAGAAGGGCCAGGTGCCCTCCTCCCCGGACCGGTCGCCGAACACCTTGACCCCGGGCAGCCCGGCAAGCCGCGGCAAGCGCGCCAGGGCCTGGGTTCGCAAGGCAGCCTGGAATCCCGGCAGACGGGAAAGCCCCCGGCAGCCCACCGCCTGGCGCCAGGCGGATACCCGGTGCAGGGGAATGTCCGGGGAAAACTCATCCCCCGCTGCCGCCACCGGGTCGTTTTCCTTGAGGGCCCGGCGCAGCGGTGCACCGTAGGCGTAGCGCAGGGGGCCGGGCCGGTAGAGAGCGGCGTAGCCCAGCAACTGGAGGCAACGGAAGGCCTCCTGCCAAAACTGGGCGGGAATCGTCTCGGCGCTGGTGCGGGCCAGTTCGGCGGCCATGGCCGGGTCCCGGGCGACCCAGACGCCCCCCTCGAACAGGCTCAAGCCCTTGCCCGCCGCCAGGCTGAAGAAGCCGGCATCCCCGGCCAAGCCAAGGCGCCTTCCCGCCTCCCGCGCCCCCAGGGCCTGGGCGGCATCCTCGACGACGAAGGCCCCCCGGTGGGCGGCCACGGCCAGGATGGGGGCGAGGTCGGCCACCCGGCCGCCCAGGTGGGTGGGTAGCACGGCCAAGGTATCCGAATCGCAAACCCTTTGCAGAGCCTCCGGACAAAGCTCGAAACTGCCCGGGGCGAGGTCGCACAGCCGAAGTTGTAAGCCGCAATGGGTCACGGCAAACACCACCAGCGGGCAGGTGTAGGCGGGCACCACTACGGTCCGCCGGGGGGAAAGGCGCTGCAGGGTCTTGAGAATGACCACCAGGCAGGCGGTGCCGGAGCATTCGACGCCGACCCGGGGTACCCCGAGGAAATCCGCCATCGCCCCCGGGAAATCGGCCTGCCGGGCGGGCAGGAGATCCCGAAGGCCCAGGGGCAGGCCGGCGGTGGGCGGTATCTCTTCCCTAGCGGTGGACGTGGGCATCCGAGGTCTCCCCCAGCGCCAGGCAGGCGACGCCGGCGACGATGAGCCCCGCCCCGAGTATCTGCATGGCGCTCAGGTATTCCCCGAACACCGGCACCGAAATGATCATGACCCCGATGACCTCCAGGTGGGAGGCGGCGAAGGCCGGGCCGATGGGGGCGTGCTCCAGGAGGGTCATCCAGGTGACGAAGGCCCCGACGTAGCCGACGATGGCGCCATAGACATAGGGCTGGGTGACGATGCGCAGCAGCCAGTCCAGATCGATGGCGAAGGGCTCGGCGTGGACGGCGGCCAGCTTGAAGCAGACCTGGGACAGGGTATCGAAGGCGATGAGGGCGACGAAGCCGATCAGGTAGAAACGCTTCATGGACATCAGGCAGCTCCCACGATGGCGACGCCGAGGATGATCAGCCCGATGCCGATCAGGCGCGGGCGGGTGAAATGCTCGTAGAACCAGATGCGGCCGCCGACCATGACGGCGACGATGCTGAACATGCCGAGCAGGACGCCCTCAGCCAGGGGGACCAGGGACAGGAAAGCCAGCCAGACCACGAACTCGCCGATGAAACAGACGATCCCGACCCACAGCCACGGCCGGGCCAGCATGTGGCGCCAGCGCGCCATCCCGGAAAGCTCCCCCGGCTCGATGGCTGCGGCCTTGAAGGCGAGTTGGCCGCCGGAATCGAGGACGGTGTTCAGAATCCAGATGACGAGAACGAAGACGGAATTCATCGGGGTGGGTGTGGGCCTAAGGATGGGATGGGGGGCCGGTCAGGTCGGCCTTGCCGGCGGCAAGTGTAGAGGAAAATCTTCCGGCAGCACCAATCGGGTCGGGGCCGTTTCCGAAGATGCCGCCGAGAAATACAGGATTTCCCCTAGGAATTTGTCAGTGAATGTCAGGTTGTTGACAGATGTCAGTCACGATAATCTCGCCTAACCAACGCGCATAGCCTCCCCTCATCGGGGGCGTGCCACCCCGATTTCACCGGAAAACCCATGATTTTCATACTCGATTTCGACGGCACCCTGGCAACGGAAGACACCGTGGACCAGCTCCTGGAGCACCACGCCGACCCCGCCTGGCAGGACCTGGAGGCCGACTGGCTGGACGGCCGGATCAGCGCCCTGGAGTGCATGCAGGCCCAGGTGCGCCTGGTGCGGGGCGACCACATCACCCTGGGCAATTTCTTCCGGACCATCCGCCTCGACCCCCACTTCGCCGCCTTCCGCAAGCATGTCGGGGCCTTTGCCCATCTGGCGGTAGTGAGCGACGGGCTCGATTTCGCCATCCACACCGCCCTGCGCCATGCCGGCGTCGACAACCTGCCGGTCTATGCCAACCAGCTCCATTTCGTCTCCCCGGACCGGCTGGAACTGACCTTCCCCCATCGCAATGCCGAGTGCGGCGGCGGCAACGGCGTCTGCAAGTGCGCCATCGCCCGGCAGTTGGCCGCCCGCCACGGCGGCCCCATCGTGCTGGTGGGCGACGGCAAGTCCGACGCCTGCCTGGCGGGCATCGCCGACGTGGTCTTCGCCAAGGGCTCCCTCATCGGCCATTGCGAGGCCCGGGGGATTCCTCACACCCCCATCCGGGATTTCGGCGACGTGCTCAACGCCGTCCGGGAATGGGACTTCGGCAAGCGCCAGTCTGCGACCTTCTAACCCCCTCCATAACTACAGGATCACCCATCCCAATGGATCAAAAAGTCATCACCCTGCTCGAAAAAGACGCTCGCTACTGTTCCTGGGGCGACACGGTGCATTACGCCGACCCGCCCAAAGTCTTCGCTTCCTGCGAGGGGTCGTACCTGTACGATGACGAGAAGGTCCCCTACCTCGACCTGCAGATGTGGTACTCGGCGGTCAATTTCGGCTACCGGAACCAGCGCCTGAACGACGCCCTCAAGCGCCAGATCGACACCCTGCCCCAACTGGCCTGCCAGTACCTGCACGCCGAAAAGGTGGAACTGGCCGAGACTATCTGCAAGTACATCGAGGACAAGTACGGGGTGAAGGGCCGGGTCCATTTCAACGTGGGCGGCGCCCAGGCGGTGGAGGATTCCATGAAGCTGGTGCGCAACGCCACCGGCAAGAGCCTCCAGTTCGCCTTCATGGGCGGCTACCATGGCCGTACCCTCGGCGCTTCGGCCATCACCTCCAGCTACCGCTACCGCCGCCGTTTCGGCCATTTCGACCGCGCCCAGTTCGTGCCCTTCCCCTACTGCTTCCGCTGCCCCTACGGCATGAAGGAGGAAAGCTGCGGCATGTACTGCCACAAGGAATTCGAGCGCCTGTTCGAGACCGAGTACAACGGCGTCTGGGACGACAAGGCCCAGGCCTGCGAATACGGCGCCTTCTACGTGGAAACCATCCAGGGCACCGGCGGCTACGTGATTCCTCCTGCCGACTACTTCAAGAAGCTCGCCCAGACCCTGAAGGAGCGCAACATCCTCCTGGTGGTGGATGAAATCCAGATGGGCGTCTACCGCACCGGCAAGCTGTGGTCCTGGGAGAACTTCGGCATCGTCCCGGACGTGTTCATTTTCGGCAAGGCCATCACCAACGGCCTCAACCCCATTTCCGGCATCTGGGCCCGGGAAGAGCTGATCAATCCGAAGGTCTTCCCGCCGGGTTCCACCCACTCCACCTTCGCCTCCAACCCCCTGGGCACCACCACCGCCCTGGAGGTGCTGCGCATGACCCAGGAAGCCGACCTGGAACCGGGCATCCGGGAAAAGGGCGCCTATTTCCTCAAGCGCCTGGAAGAGCTGAAGTCCCGCTGGAAGATGGTGGGCGATGTGAGCGGCCTGGGCCTCGCCATGCGCATGGAGATGTGCCAGGCGGACGGCTACACCCCCAACCGGGAACTTGCGGACCGCATTTTCAACCAAGGCTTGAAGGGCGACCTGGAGGCAAACGGCAAGCGCATGGGCCTGGTCCTGGATGTGGGCGGCTATTACAAGAACGTCTTCACCCTGGCCCCCAGCTTCACCATCACCAAGGAAGAGATCGACCTGGGCATCGCCCTTTTCGAACAGCTGCTCCACCGTTGCGGCGCCGAATAAGGAAAAAGGGAGAAAAGGCAGCATGAATGTGCATGGCATCCACGAAGTGCTCGGTCCCAACGGCTTTTTCGAAAAGCGGGGGGAAACCGGTGTCCTGCTCATCCATGGCCTCACCGGCACGCCGGCCGAGATGCGCCATTTCGGCCGGCGACTGGCCCGCCGGGGCTTGACGGTAGCCTGCCCCCAACTCGCCGGCCACTGCGACTCGGTGGCCACCCTCAAGGCGAGCACCTGGGAAGACTGGTACGCCTCCGTGGACCAGGCCTTCGAGGCCCTCGCCCGGGAATGCCGCCATGTCTATGTGGCGGGGCTTTCCATGGGGGCGCTGCTGGGCCTGCTCCTGGCGGTGAACAAGAAGGACCGCCTGGCCGGCGTCACCCTCCTCTCGCCGACCTTCTTCTACGACGGCTGGAACATGCCCAAGTGGCGCCGGCGGCTATTGCTGCCCCTGGTGGTCTATAGCCCCCTGCGCCACTTCATCTGCTGGGAAGAGCCGCCCCCCTACGGCATCAAGGACGAGCGGGTGCGGGCCATGGTCACTTCGGTGCTGGAAACCCGGGACGCCCGGACCGCCGACAAGATCGGCCACTTCAAGACCCCGGCCACGGTGATCCGCGAGAGCATGCGGTTGGTCCGGGCCACCAAGGCCTGCCTCGACCGGGTCCACCGCCCTACCCTGGTGGTGCATTCGGTGGAGGACGACATGGCCAGCATCAAGAACGCCCATTTCGTCGCCGGCCGGATCGCCTCCGAGCGGATCGAAACCTACTTTGTCGACGACAGTTACCATGTATTGACCCTGGACAAGCGCAAGGACGACATCGCTGAACGGGTTGCCGCCTTCTGCGCTCCAGCCACCGGCTGAAAGGACTCTCCATGACGGCAACCGCTGAACTGCTGACCCAGATCCTCTGCGAAAAATTCGAGATCGATCCCGGGAAAATCAAGCCAGAAGCGACCCCCGAAAATATCGGCATCGACTCCCTGGATATCTTCGATGTGGTGTTCAGCGTCGAGGAGGCCTTGGACATCAAGGTTTCCAACGACGACGTGAAGGTTGCCAACTTCCAGGACCTGGTCGATCTCATCGACCGCACCCGGGTCGCCCAGGGCAAGGTATGACCCCCCGCCGCGTCGCCGTCACCGGCCAGGGGATCGTCTCCCCCCTGGGCAATGATCCGGCCGCCTTCTTCTCGGCCCTGATGGAAGGCAAGTCGGGGATCGGCCGATTGAAGGCGGATTTCATCGACAAGCTCGAATGCCGGATCGCCGCCCAGGTGGATTTCGATCCCACCCCGTATTTCAACAAGCGCCAGCTCTCCAGCCTGGACCGGGTGAGCCAGTTCTCCCTGGCGGCCGCCCGGCAGGCCATCGAATCGGCGGGCATCGACCCGGCCGGCCTGGACCTTCCCCGCACCGGCATCACCCTCGGCACCGGCATGGGAGGCGCCACCTCCCTGGACGAAAGCTATGCCCGGCTCTACCGGGACCAGGCCCCGCGGCTCAATCCCTTCATCGTCATCATGGCCATGAACGGCGCCGCAGGCTCCAATATCGCCCTGGAATACCGGCTGGCCGGCCCCAATCTCACCTATACCACCGCCTGTTCGTCGTCATCGGTGGCCATCGGCGAGGCCTTCCGCCTCATCCGCCACGGCTACGCCGACACCATGCTGGCCGGCGGCTCGGAAGCGCTCCTCACCTACGGCACCATCCGCGCCTGGGAGGCCCTGCGCACCCTGGCGAAGGAGGACGAAGCCGACCCGGCCGCCTCCTGCAAACCATTCTCCGCTGACCGGAGCGGCCTGGTGCTTGGTGAAGGCGCCGCCATTGTGGTGCTGGAGGAATGGGACAGGGCCGTGGCCCGGGGCGCCCCGATCTTGGCCGAACTGGTGGGCTACGCCAGCGGCAGCGACAGCACCCACATGACCCAGCCCTCGGTGGCCGGCCAGGCCGCCGCCATGGGGAACGCCCTCAAGGATGCGGGTCTGCCGGCGGATGCCATCGGCTACATCAATGCCCATGGCACCGGCACCCAGCTCAACGACAAGACGGAAACCCAGGCCATCAAGGAAGTGTTCGGCAACCATGCCTACCGGCTGGCCGTAAGTTCCACCAAGTCCATGCACGGGCACCTCATGGGCGCGGCCGGGGCGGTGGAATTCGTGGCCTGCCTCCAGGCCTTGCGGCAACAGGCTTTGCCGCCCACCCGCAATCTCGCCGTGCCGGACCCGGAATGCGATCTGGATTACGTTCCCAACCGGGGACGCAAGGCGGAGTCCCTGGCATATGCCATGTCCAACTCCTTCGCCTTTGGTGGCACCAGCGCGGTGCTTATCGTCAAGCGCCCTTAAGCTCCAGGCAATTCGTCCAGGCGGTAGCCGATGCCGCGGATGGTGCGGATTTCGACACCGCACCCCTCCAGCTTGCCTCGCAGGCGGGAAACGTACATCTCCACGGCATTGAGGGTGACTTCCCGGTCCCATTCGCCCAGGGTTTCCGCCATTTTCTGCTTGGGAACCACGTTGGGGCAGGCCAGCATCAGTTGCTGGAGGATTTCCCACTCCCGCCCGGTCAGATCGATGGGCTCCCCCCGGGCAGTCGCCGCCCGGCGGACCAGGTCCACGCAGAGGAGCCCGGCGGTCATTTCGCAGGGGGCGGCAGGACGCGCCCGGCGGATCAAGGCTCGGACCCGGGCCAGGAATTCGGCGAAATGGAAGGGCGCGACCATGAAGTCGTCGGCCCCCAGGTCCAGGCCGAGCAACTGCTGCTCCAGGCTCTCCCGGGAGGTCAGCACCAGGACCGGCGCCGCCATCCCCCGTCGACGCAGGCGGCGAACCAGGGAGCGGCTGTCCGTGTACGGCAACCCGGCATCCACGATCACCAGATCATGGCGGGCAAGCGCCCAGGACTCCTCGGCCGATTCGGCGGCGCAAACATGATCCACGGCGAAGCCGGCCCGCTCCAGGAGGCCGATGATGCCGGCAGCTACCTTGATATCGTCGTCAACCAACAAGATCCTCATGGGAATCCTCCAACGGCCCGGGCCGGGCGGCCACGCCGCCTACCGGGGTCGAGGGCTCATTGCGTTATCGACGGAAAACCCGGGGCACCATCAAGCTAATTTAGGGGAGTGGGACTTTCACCTGCCTGACAGTCCATGGCCCTCCCCTGCTTCATCCATCCCCGCTTCGCCCGGCATTGGTTATCATTGCACCCTATTTCCCGAACATAAGCGTCGATGCCCCGGACATCGGACCCCAAGGGACCTGCCGAGGGGCGACACACCGGGCTGACCACCGCTTCC
>DASRUX010000030.1:0-3714 GCA_035655235.1 Rhodocyclaceae bacterium
GGCAATAGACGCCGTTGGCAAAGAGGAAAGTGCCGTCGAGGGTGAAGCGGCAGACCACTTCCGTCAGGTCTTCCACCACCTCCCGGTAGAGTCCCGCATCCATGGCGGCTGGGTCATGGGCCGGCGATCCCTCGGCGGGCAACTGCAGGGGCTTTTCCCCGGTTCCCGTTGGGTTCTGCATGTTGTTGGTATTTCTTGTTGGGGAAGGGCCAGTATAGGCCGAAGCCCCGGGCGCGCAAATAAAAAACCCCGGGCTCTCACCCGGGGAAGTTTCGACGCGAGGATTCTGGTTTTACTTGGCGGCGGGGGCAGCCGGTTCCACCTTGGCTTCGGCCTTGGCGGCCTTCTTGGCGTGATGTTTCACCTTCACCGGCTTGGCGGTCTCGGCCTTGGCTTCGGTCTTGGCCGGTTCGGCGGCCTTGGGGGCTTCGACCTTCTTCTCGGCGGCGGCCGGGGCGGGGGCGACCTTGGCGGCGGGAGCGGCCGGGGTGGCGGGGGTGGCGGGGGTCGCCGGGGCAGCGCCCTGGGCGAAGGAGGCAGTGGCGAAACCGGCGGCGATGGCGAGGGCGATGATCTTGTTCAGCATTTTGAATCTCCTTGAGCGGGTTGGTTATCCATCCGGCACTGCGAAATTTGCAGTCCTTGCAGCCAATAACGCGGCCCCCCGGCCGGGGGATGTCAGGGCTTCTGTATGCCTGTGTATCGGTCTGTGACGGACTTGTTTCGCCAGTTTTCAGAAGGCCGGTGGAAAGCGGGGGCGAAGTCGGCGACAATCCCGGCTCTGGCCTCGATCCCGCGTCCACTCCTGCAGAGATAAATCCGTGTCTCAGCGCCAACCTTCAACCGCCGCAGAAAGCCCGGCCGCCGCCGCCTCCTCCTGGCCCCATTTCTGGATCGTGGCCCTGAGCCTGGTTCTCATGGCGGGCTGGCTCATCCCGGCGGGCACCAAGGTCTTTTCCGATGCCCGGGACTACCTGCCCTGGCACACCGGCCTGGAGTTCGCGTCCATGGCCGTCTTCGCCATGGTCACGGCCCTGGGCTGGAACCTGAAGGATGCCGGGCGCAACAACCATACGGTCCTGCTTGCCGCCGTCTTCCTCTATACGGGCCTGGCGGACTTCGCCCACACCTTGTCTTTCCGGGGTATGCCGGACTGGGTCACCCCCGCCGGCCCGGAGAAGGCCATCAACTTCTGGCTGGCGGAGCGGCTGGGGCCGCTCCTGGGGCTCTACGGCTTGGCCCTCCTGCCCGCTGGGCATTGGTCCCGCTTGCGCTGCCTAGCCACTGTGGCCGCCGGCCTGGCGGCAGCGATCCTGGTAGGGTGGATCGGCCTCTATCACGCGGACCGGCTGCCCCGCACTTTCATCCCGGGGACTGGGCTGACCACCTTCAAGGTGGCGACGGAATATGTCCTGTCCGCCGCCTATTTCGGCGCGGCGCTGCTCCTTTACCGGCGCGCCCTGCGGGAAGAGTCCGGCATCCACAAGTGGCTGGCCGCGGCGGCCTGGATCCTGGCCCTGGCCGGCCTTTGCTTCACCCTTTATGTGGATGTGACCGACGCCTTCAACATCCTCGGCCACGTCTACCAGACCGTGGCGGCCTGGATCATCTACCGGGCCCTGTTCGCCGCCGGGGTGCAGGCCCCTTTCCGCGCCCTCAAGGAAGAGGAGGCACGCCTGGAGCAACTGGTGGGGGAGCGCACCGCCGAGCTGCGGGATGCCCTCATCCAGTCCCACCGACTCACCGACTCCCTGCAGGTCAGCGAGGATCGGCTGCGCCTGGGCCTGCGCTGCGCCCGCATGAACATGTTCGAATACGACCCGGTATCCGGCGTGGCCCATCGGGAGGGCTACATCAACGAGGTCCTCGGCTTGCCCTCCGAAACCACCGGCGCCGAATTCATGGCCCAGCTCCATCCCGACGACCGGCCCCGCTTCGTCGCCCTTTGCGAAGGGGTATGCCGGGAGCGGCCCAATTACGTCTTCGACTATCGTTTCCGCCTGGCCGACGGTTCCTACCGCTGGCTGGCGGACCATGCCGAGGCCCTGTTCGACGCCGAGGGAAAGCCGGTGCGGCTCCTGGGGGTCTGTTCCGATATTTCGGAGCGCAAGCAGGCGGAGATGGAAATCCAGCGCCTCAACGCCGACCTGGAGCGCCGGGTGGAGGAGCGCACCGCCCAGCTCCAGGCCTCCAACAAGGAATTGCAGAGCTTCACCTACGCCGCTTCCCATGACATGAAGGGGCCCCTGGGGCGGATCAACGCCTTCAGCACCCTCCTGGAGAAGCACTACGGGGAGCTGTTGACCGGCGACGGCCGCATGTTCCTGGACCTCATCCGGCGCAATGCCTCCCGCCTGACCGTCCTCATCGACGACCTCCTCGACCATGCCCAGATCGAGCAGCGGGCCCTGGATGTCCAGCCGGTGGACCTGGCGGGGGCCGTGCAGGGCGTCCTGAATGAGAAGGAAGACGACATCCGGGAAGCCGGGGCCGAGGTGAAGGTCCATCTGCCGGATGTTCCGATCACGGTCCGCGCCCATCCCCACGGCCTTTCCCAGGTGTTGCGCAACCTGGTGGAGAACGCCCTCAAGTATTCCGCCGAGGCCACGCCGCCCAGCATCGACATCGGGGCGGAAGTGGAGGGCGCCCATTGCCGGCTGTGGGTGCGGGACAACGGCATCGGTTTCGACATGGCCTACCACGACAGCATTTTCGAAATCTTCCGGCGGCTCCACACCTACGAGGAATTCTCGGGGAGCGGCGTCGGCCTCGCCATCGTCAGGAAGGCGGTGGATCGAATGGGCGGCCGGGTCTGGGCAGAGAGTTCTCCCGGCCGGGGCGCCGCCTTCTTCGTGGAGCTGCCCGTCTGGGTCGAGGCCCCTTCCCCCATAACCCTGTGAACCTCGGGCTTTTTCGCCCCATCTAACCGGCTTTGCGGAACGAGGAGCTGAGATGGCGGCCATTGTGCGGATCGACGATCAGGTCGTCGAAGTGGAGGATTTCCTCAGGACCCTGAAGCTCACCGGCCAATTCGAGGGCCTCCTGGAGCAGCTGGTCCGGGACAAGCTGACCGTCCAGGCGGCGAAGAAGCACGGCGTCACCTTGTCCGACGAGGACATCCAGGAGCGGGCCGACCAGTTCCGCCGCATCCGCGGCCTGCACCGGGCCGCCGACATGAACCACTACCTGGACGCCCTCGGCGTCAGCCTGGACGAGTTCGAGCAATTCATCGTCGACAGCCTCTACCAGGAAAAGATGATGGAAGAGGTCTGCAACGACCGGGCGGTGGAGGAATATTTCCAGCTTAACTCCCCCCGTTTCGACAGCATCGAGGTGAGCCACATCGTCGTGGACAACGAGGGGGCCGCCAAGGAGATGATGTCCATCCTCCAGGACGATCCGGACAGCTTTGCCGATCTGGCCCGGGAGCATTCCGTGGCCGACACCCGGGAGGAGGGCGGGCGCATCGGCAAGGTGCTGCGCGGGTCGCTGCGTACCGACATCGAGGCCAAGGTGTTCAATGCGGCCGTCGGCGACCTGCTGGGGCCCTTTCCCGCCGCCGACCAGTCCTTCTACGAAATCTTCACGGTCAACGCCAAGCATCCCGCCCGGCTGGATGAGGACACCGCCACCGAGGTGCGGCGCCTCCTGCGGGAAGACTGGCTGGCGGCCCGGTCCCAGGAACACATCATCGAGGCCTGCTAGGCCATGAAT
>DASRUX010000031.1:0-12089 GCA_035655235.1 Rhodocyclaceae bacterium
GCGCCGCATTCCGGGCAGACCCAGTTCATGGGAATGTCATCCCACCGGGTGCCGGGAGGAATCCCTTCGGCGGGGATGCCGGCTGCCTCGTCATAGATGAAGCCGCAGATCAGGCACATCCAGGTCTTGTAGTCTTGGGGGGCGGTCATGGGGGCGGCGGATTTCGGATAAAATCGGACCCATCTTACCCAAACGCCAGGGCATCCGTCACGCCGGCGGATCGACATGAATCCCGTACCTCCCCTCGTCCTCGTCTTTGCCGCCAGCGATCCCTCGTCCGGCGCCGGCATCCAGGCCGACCTGCTGACCCTGGCCAGCCTCGGCTGCCATCCCCTGACGGCCCTGACGGCCCTGACCGTCCAGGACACCGTGGGGGTCGAGAGCGTCCATCCGGTCGAGTCGGAAATCCTTGAGCGGCAGGCCCGCGCCCTTCTCGAAGACATGCCGGTAGCGGCCTTCAAGATCGGTGTGCTCGGGAGCCTGGACAATATCGTGACCGTGGCGGAGATCGTATCCGACTATCCGGACGTGCCCCTGATCTTCGACCCGGTGCTGGCTTCCGGCCGGGGGGACGAGTTCTCCAACGAGGACATGCTCTCCGCCATGCGGGAACTGCTCCTGCCCCAGACCACCGTCCTCACCCCCAATTCCCTGGAAGCCCGGCGCCTGGCCGAGCAGGAGGACGACGAGTCCGAGCCCGCCCCGGACGAGTGCGCCCGGCGCATCATCGAAATGGGGGCCCAGTACGTCCTGCTGACCGGCACCCACGAAAACACGCCCCAGGTGGTGAACACCCTTTACAGCGAGGCCGGTATCGTCCTGCGCCGGGACCGCTGGGACCGGCTGCCGGGCAGCTACCACGGCTCCGGCTGCACCCTGGCCTCCGCCGTGGCTGCCTATCTGGCCGGCGGTGCCGGCATCGAGGAAGCCGTGCGGGAAGCCCAGGATTACACTTGGCAGAGCTTGGCCAAAGCCTTCCGTCCCGGCATGGGGCAGTTCATCCCCGACCGCCTCTACTGGGCCCGGGGCGAGGGGGAGGATGAGGACGAGTCCTCCGAGGAAGGAAATTCCAATGGCTGAACGGGCCATGCGCGGCCTCTACGCCATCACCCCGGACGAGCCGGATACCGCCCGCCTCCTGGCGGCGGTGGAAGCGGCACTGGCCGGCGGCTGCCGCTGGCTGCAGTACCGGGACAAGCTCTCCGCGCCGGATGGGCGCCGGGTACGGGCCGCTGCCCTGGTCAGCCTGTGCCGGCGCCACGGCGCTTCCCTCATCGTCAATGACGATGTCGAGCTGGCCAAGGCGGTGAGCGCCGACGGCGTCCACCTGGGGCGGGAGGACGGCAGCTTGGCTGCCGCCCGGGCCGCCCTGGGGCCGCAGGCCATCATCGGCGCTTCCTGCTATGCCGACCTGGAAGCCGCCCGCCAAGCCGCGGCGGAGGGAGCCGATTATGTCGCCTTCGGCGCGGTGTATCCTTCCCCCACCAAGCCGGCGGCATCCCGGGCGCCGATCGAACTTTTTGCCCGTTGCCGTACCGAAATCGATGTGCCGGTCTGCGCCATCGGCGGCATTACCCTGGCCAATGCGGCACCGCTGGTCGCCGCCGGGGCTGCCTTATTAGCCGTTATTTCCGACCTTTTTTCCGCTTCGGATATCGCTGCCCGCTCGGCAGCCTATCAACACCTCTTCGAGGATAACCATCCATGACCTCACGTAACCAAGAACTATTCGAACGTGCCCAGCGCCACATCCCCGGCGGCGTCAATTCCCCGGTGCGCGCCTTCCGCTCCGTGGGCGGAACCCCCCGCTTCTTCAGGAAGGGGGAAGGCGCACGGGTTCAGGACGTGGACGGCAAGTGGTACGTGGATTACGTCGGTTCCTGGGGCCCCATGATCGTTGGCCACAGCCACCAGAAGGTGGTGCGGGCGGTGCAGCTGGCGGCGGCCGACGGCCTCTCCTTCGGCGCCCCCACCGAGCGGGAAGTGGAAATGGCCGATCTGCTGTGCCATCTGGTGCCCTCCATGGACATGGTGCGGCTGGTTTCCTCCGGCACCGAAGCCACAATGAGCGCCATCCGCCTGGCCCGGGGCCATACCGGCCGGGATGTGCTGATCAAGTTCGAGGGCTGCTACCACGGCCACTCCGATAGCCTGCTGGTGAAGGCCGGTTCCGGGGCGCTCACCTTCGGCAATCCGTCCTCCGGCGGCGTGCCGGCGGATCTGGCCCAGCACACCATGGTGCTGCCCTACAACGATTCCCAGAAGCTGGTGGATGCCTTTGCCCAGTACGGCGAGCGGGTGGCCGCGGTCATCGTCGAGCCGGTGGTGGGCAACATGAATCTCATCATGCCCCGCCAGGAATTCCTCGAAACCATGCGGGAGCTGACCGCCAAGCATGGTTCCGTGCTGATTTTCGACGAGGTTATGACCGGCTTCCGGGTGGGCCTGAAGAGTGCCCAGGGCTATTTCGGCATCACCCCGGACCTGTCCACCTTCGGCAAGGTCATCGGCGGCGGCATGCCGGTAGGCGCCTTCGGCGGTCGTCGGGACATCATGCAGAAGATCGCCCCCGTCGGCCCGGTCTACCAGGCCGGCACCCTGTCCGGCAATCCGGTGGCGGTGGCTGCCGGCCTCGCCACCTTGAAGCTCGTCCAGGCCCCCGGCTTCTACGAAAGCCTCACCGCTCGCACCAAGCAGCTGTGCGACGGCCTGGTGGCCGCGGCCAAGCGCCACGGCGTGGCCTTCTCGGCCCAGAGCGTGGGCGGCATGTTCGGCCTCTACTTCGCCGAATCCTGCCCGGGGACCTACGACGAGGTGCTGGCCTGCGACAAGGAGGCCTTCAACCAGTTCTTCCACACCATGCTGGAAGCGGGCCATTACTTCGCCCCGTCGGCTTTCGAGGCGGGCTTCGTCTCCGCCGCCCATACCGAGGCCGACATCGCCGCCACCGTGGCCGTGGCCGACGCCTGGTTCGCCGGCCGGAAGTGAGTTCCGGCCCCGCCTGGAGCGTACTCTTCCTCGCCGGCCTGTGCGAAGTAGCATGGGCGGTCGGCCTCAAATACACGGCGGGATTCACCCGCCTGTGGCCCAGCGTCGGCACGTTGATCGCCATGGGGGCGAGCGTTGTGTTGCTGGGCTGGTCCCTGAAGGCCCTTCCCCTGGGGACGGCCTATGCGGTGTGGACCGGCATCGGGGCGGTGGGGACGGCGCTATTGGGCATGGCCCTGTTCGGCGAATCCCGGGAAGTGGCGCGGCTGATCAGTATCGGCCTGATCGTGGCCGGCATCGTGGGCTTGAAGCTGGTGACCCCGGCCGGGTCACATTAGGAACAGGGTCGCCAGGCCCAGGAAGATGAAGAAGCCGCCCGAGTCGGTGAGGGCGGTGATCATCACCGAGGAGCCCACCGCCGGGTCGGCGCCGAGGCGTTGCCGCATGAGGGGGATGCCCACCCCGGCGGAGGCCGCCAGCAGCAGATTCAAGGTCATGGCGGCGGTCATCACCAGGCCGAGCTTGACGCTGCCGTAGAGCCACCAGGAAATCACGCCCAGCAGGCTTCCCCAGATGAGGCCGTTGATGGAGGCCACCCCCAGCTCCTTGCGCAACAGGCGGCGGGTGGCGTCCGGCTGGACCTGGCCCATGGCGATGGCCCGGACGATCATGGTGATGGTCTGGTTGCCCGAATTGCCGCCGATGCCGGCGACAATGGGCATGAGGGCGGCCAGGGCTACCAGCTTCTCGATGGAGCCCTCGAAGGCGCCGATGACCCGGGAGGCCACGAAGGCGGTCACCAGATTGACGGCCAGCCAGGACCAGCGGTTCTTCACCGAATCCCAGACCGAGGCGAAGATGTCTTCCTCTTCCCGCAGACCGGCGTTGGCCAGCTGCTCGCTCTCGGCTTCTTCCCGGATGAAGTCCACCACCGCATTGACGGTTACGCGGCCCGCCAGCCGGCCTTCGGGATCGACCACCGGGGCAGACACCAGGTCGTAGCGTTCGAAGGCCTTGGCGGCTTCCTCGGCGAAGTCGTCGGGCAGGAGTTCGACGAAATCGGTCTGCATGACCGTTCCCACTTCCACGTCGGGATCGTTGATGAGCAGGACGTTGAGGGGCAGGACGCCCTTCAGGTGTTCGTCCCGGTCCACCACGAAAAGCTGGTCGGTGTGGTCGGGAAGTTCGTCGAAGCGGCGCAGGTAGCGGAGCACCACTTCCAGGGTCACGTCCTCCCGGACGGTGACCATTTCGAAATCCATGATGGAACCGACCGAGTCCTCGGGATAGGACATGGCGGCCCGCAGCTGTTCCCGTTCCTCGACGGACAGGGACTGGAAAACGTCCTGGATGACGTCCCGGGGCAGGTCGGGGGCGAGGTCGGCGAGTTCGTCGGCGTCCAGGGTTTCGGCGGCGGCAACCAGCTCGTCCCGACCCATGGACTCGATCAGGGTTTCCCGGACGGCGTCGGAAACTTCCAGCAGGATTTCGCCGTCCCGCTCCGCCTTGACTAGGTCCCACACCATGAGGCGCTCGTCGAGGGGCAGGGCCTCCAGGACGTAGGCGATATCCGCCGGGTGCATGGACTCCAGCTTCTGCTGGAGCTCGGCCAGATGCTGGCGGTGTACCAGCTTCTCTACCAGATCATGCTGGTGGGGCATTTCCTGGCGGTGCACGAGGTCTTCTTCCAGCTTATGCCGGGCGAGCAGCGTCTGCACCTCGGAGAGGCGCTTCTGCAAGTCTTCGCTGTCGGAAATCTGGCTTTCTTCGCTCATGGTGCGCCGCGTCGGAGGGGGTGCCATTCTAGCACTTGAGTCCTACCGATACGGCCACAAAAAAGCGACGTTCAGGGCACTTCGGCGGCGGGCATGCGGGCCAGGATGATGGGCACTTTCTTGGCCAGTCCCGGGGCGTTGCGGTGGGTGTCGTAATAGCGGGGCGCCGGCACCATGCCGGCCAGCCGGGCCGCCTGTTCCGGGCCCAACTGAGCGGCGCCGACGCCGAAATAATGGCGGGCCGCCGCCTCAGCACCGAAGACGCCGTTACCCCATTCGATGACGTTGAGGTAGACCTCCAGGATGCGCTGCTTGTCCCAGAGGGCCTCGATCATGAGGGTGATGATGGCCTCTTCCCCCTTGCGGAACAGGGAGCGCTTGGGGGAGAGGAAAAGGTTCTTGGCGAGTTGCTGGGAAATGGTCGAACCGCCGGCCACGAAACGGCCCTTCTTCTGGTTCTTTTCCATGGCCTTCTGGATGCCGTCCCAGTCGAAGCCCTCGTGGTCGGCGAACTTGGCGTCCTCGGCGGCAATGATGGCCCGCTTCAGGTGGACGGAGATGCGCTCGTAGGGAACCCACTGCTTCTGCATCTGGGCGTCCGGCTTCTTCTCCCGCAGCTCCGCCATGCGGATTTCCATGAAATGGGTGCTGCCCGGGTCCATCCATTTCCACAGGAGCACCCAGCCCAGGAGCCACAGCTGCCAGATCAGGAAGAGGCCGAGGATGGCAAGGAGGCCGAGCTTCAGCCAGCGCCCGACCCGCTTCATTGGGCGGCGAGCTGGGCGCGCAGGGCGGCGAGGACCAACCCGGTGTCGGGACGGACGCCCCGCCAGAGCAGAAAGGCTTCCGCCGCCTGTTCCACCAGCATGCCGAGGCCATCGGCCAGGCGGCCGGCACCTTGTTGGCGGGCCAGTGCCAGGAAAGGCGTGTCGCCCTTGCCGTACATCATGTCGTAGGCCAGGCTGCCGGGGGCGAAGAGGCTGGGGGGCAGGGGCAGGGCTTCGCCGGAGAGACTGGCCGAGGTGGCGTTGATGACCGCGTCGAAGGACTTTCCCGCCAGGTCGGCGAAACTGCCGCCCCGGATGGGGCCCAGATCGGAAAACTCTTCCGCCAGGGCGACGGCCTTGCCGGCGCTGCGGTTGGCGATGGCGAGGCTCTCCGGTTTGCAGGCGAGCAGGGGGGCGATGGCGCCCCGGGCGGCGCCGCCGGCGCCGAGGAGCAGGATGCGCTTGCCGGCCAGGGCAAAGCCCAGGTTGGCCTCGATGTCCCGGGTCAGCCCGGCGCCGTCGGTGTTGTCCCCCAGGATGCCGTCCAGGCCGAAGGCCAGGGTATTCACGGCCCCGGCCCGCTCGGCCCGGGGGGTGCGGCGATTGGAGAGGCGGAAGGCCTCTTCCTTGAAGGGAACGGTAACATTGGCGCCCCTGCCGCCGGCGGCCACGAAATCGGCGACGGCACCGGCAAAACCGTCCAGGGGGGCGAGGAGGGCTTCGTAGGTCAGGTCCTGGCCGGTCTGGGCGGCGAACTGGGCGTGGATGGCCGGGGATTTGGAATGGCCGATGGGATTCCCGAAGACGCAGTAACGGTCAGGCATGGGTTCAGCGGATGTCGGGAGTGTCCGAGGTGGTGAAGGAGATGGTGCGGGCGAAGGTCAGCAGGTCGGCACCTTTGGCCGCCTGGACCGAGAAGGGGCCATAGGGCGACCCTAGCTTGACGATGCGCAGGGCAGCGTCGTCCAGGATCTGCTTGCCGGAAGAGCGGGCGACTTCCACCCGATAAAGGGACCCGTCCGGCTTCAGCTCGACCCACACCGTCACGGCGCCGTAGGCCTTGCCCCGGGCGGCCTTGGGGAAATTGAGGTTGCCGACGCGCTCCACCTTCAGACGCCAGTCCTCCAGGTACTGGGCGAACAGATAGGCTTCGGTGCGGGCGCCGATGTCCTTCTTGCGGGGGCGCTGGTTGTATTCGTCGATGGATTTGCTGATTTCGCTCTGCAGCCGTGCCTGGGCCCGGGCGGCTTCGGCGAGGTCGAGGCCGCTGAGGACGGAGGGCTGGGGCTGGTCCTGGCCGTCCCGGGTGAGGGGGGCGGTGCGCAGGGTCTTGGCCTGGGCCAGCATCTGCTGCTGGCGGGCTTCCAGCTCCTGGACCCGGCGCTGCATCTGTTCCAGGTCGCTGCCTTCCACCTTCTGCTGGGTGGCCGGTAGGGGGGTGGTGGCCCGGCGGTTCTCGTCGGTGTTGCCGCCGCCGTCCAGGTTGGCCTGGGCCAGGGCCTGGGGCGAAACCGGCTTGTGGGCCGACTTGGCATTGACCAGGATGATATCCATGGCCTTTTCGCGGATCTCCCGGGCGGCATCGGGGAAGGCGAAACCAACGCCAACCAGCAGAAAACCGTGCAGCGCAATGGAGATTCCCAGGGCGACGGGAAAACTCGCGGCAGAGGGAAGCCCCTTTGCCGAGAAGGTCGCCGAGGGCTTTGCCCGTTTCACTGTTCTTCCTCTTCCGTAGCCTCGGCTACGTCGGTGGCGGCCAGGGTTTCCTGGAAGCGGCAGCCGAGTTCGAGGGTGAGGAGGTCCATGCCCTCGATGGCGAGGCGGACCCGTTGCCCCGTGACCGCATCGGCGGGCAGGGACGGGACGCGCACCAGGAGGGGCAGATGGTCGAGCTTGACGGTCTGCTCCCGGCGGACGGTGGCGTCGATCTCGCCGATGCCGTTCTGCTGCAGCCAGCGCAGGCACCAATAGCGTTCCATCTGGCGCTGGAAATCAGCGTAGGAGGCGTAGGTGACCTCGAAATCCCGCATGGCGGCGAAGAGTTCGGCGGACTTCTGGGCGAAGGGCGGGGTCTCGCCGGACAGGCAGGCGATGAGCTGCCACTGGTTCACCAGGTCGCAGTAGCGACGGAGCGGCGAGGTCATCCAGGCGTACTGGGGCACGCCGAGGCCTTCGTGGGGCAGGGGCGAGGTAGTCATGCGCACCTTGCCCTGGGTCTGGGCCCGGTACAGGCAGGCGATCTTCTTCTCGGCCAGGAGACCGCCCCAGGTGGAATTGGCGACGATCATCAGCTCGGCCACCAGCTTGTCCAGGGGGCTGCCGCGCTTCCTCTCGCTGATTTCGACCCGGCAGGCATCCGGGTCGGCCAGGTCGCCGTCGATGGCGAAGTTGTAGTCGTTGATGCCCTGGGTGGCGGAGGGCTTGCCCCGGCGGCCTTCGCAGGCATTGGCGAAGCGCCAGAGGTGCAGGAGTTCGTCCCGGAAGGGGAACTGCTCGGCGAGGCCTGCGGCCACCGTCTCGGCGTTGAAGACGGGCTCGATCTCGTGGTGGCGCAGGTTGGCGGCGATGTGGACCATCTCCAGCCGGGATTCGTGATCCACTACCTCCAGGGATTCGTTCACCGTCAGGTAGAGGGACACGGCCGGGCAATCCACGCCGCCCGCCAGGGTGTAGTTGGACACCACGGCATCCGGCAGCATGGTGATCTTGTTGCCGGGCATGTAGACGGTGGAGAGCCGGGCCCGGGCCACGCCGTCCAGGGGCGAGCCGTGGGTGATGGCCAGGCCGGGGGCGGCGATGTGGATGCCGATGCGGCTGCCGATGCCGGGCAGCAGGGTCACCGACAGGGCGTCGTCGATTTCGGTGGTGGCGGCGTCGTCGATGGAGAAGGCGCGCACGTCGGATCGGGGCAGGCCGGCCGGGGGCAGCGGCGCCTCAAGGGCCGGGAAGCCGGTGCCCTTGGGGAACTGCTCGTGGAGGAAGCGGCGGTAATGGTAGTGGTAGGCCGACTTGATGGCGCCGCAGTTGAACAGGAGCTGGGCGGCGGTCAGACCGGTGGCATCGCAGGCGGTTTCGAAGGCCTTGGTCTCGGGCTTGTTGCGGTCCGGGGCGTAGAGCAGGGAGTCGGTGAGGCTGGCGATTTCCGGCGGCAGCCGGAAGGCCTTCAGCTCTTCGACCCAATGCTCGATAGCGAGCGCTTGCTGACGTTTTTTTTCAAGACTGGCCAGAGCAGCCTTGAGAATGTCGGGAGGGGCTTTGCGGAAATGGCCTTTGCCTTTGCGATGGAAGTAGACGGGCGCTGAATGCAGGGCAAGCAGCACCGCCGACGCTTCGACCGGGGTTGGGGTGTGGCCGAAATAGTCGCGGGCAAAATCCACAAACGAAAATTCGCCATCGTTGGCGCACTCCCATAGAAAGTCCGGTTCGATACCTTCGGCCATGGGGCCGGCAAGGTCCAGCAACTGGGTGGGAGAGGGTTCCGGATAGCGCAGCAGCACCGTCGCCGCCTTGATCTTGCTGCGCTTGCCCGAGGCCATTTCCACCTGTAGAGAGGCTTCGTTGTCGGCCAGGATGGTGCCGGTCTTGAAGCCGCCGTCTTCTTCGAATAATACGTGCATCGGCGGATTATAGCCCGGCGCGAAGTTCCGTGAACTCAATGATTTGGGATATGTATTCGGGAAACTTCGTGAAGCTGTGGTCGCCCCCTTCCAGGACCACTTGCCGACAGCCGGCGTAGTGCTCTGCGGCGTGGCGCCAGTCCAGGACTTCGTCGCCGGTTTCCACCATCAGCAGGTAGCGGCTCGGTGTCGGATGGGGTACGACCTGGGCGAGAAGCTGGCCGGCGTGCTCCCGGGTGAAGCTGAAGTGCTCGCCGGTGTGGAAGTTGTCGTGTTCGCCGATGAAGATGTCTAGGTCCAGGCGGTGGATCACCGCCGGATTGACCAGCACCGCCTCCAAGTCGTGCTTCTCGGCCAGATGGGTGGCGTAATGGCCGCCCAGGGAACTGCCGACCAGGGTGACCGGGCCGTTGGCGGCTTTGATGATCGTCTCGGCGGTCGCGATGGCCTCCTCGGGCACCGGCGACAGGGCGGGGCAATGGAAGCAGTCCGCGAGGCCCATTGCCGCCATCCGCTCCCCAAGTAGCCTCGCCTTCCAGGAGGAGGGCGAGGAGCAGAAACCGTGCAGGTAGAGGATTACTGGGCGGCCCACTGCACGGCCCCGGTATAGCCGGTGACGATCACGACGATGCCGAAGGCGATGCGGTACCAGGCGAACAGGGAGAAATCGTGGCTGGAGATGTAGCGCAGCAGCCAGCGCACGCAGAAGAAGGCGGAAATGAAGGCGGCGACGAAGCCCGCGGCCCACATGCCGATATCGTCGGCATTGAGCAGCGCCCGCTCCTTGTAGAGCTGGTAGAGGGAGGCGATGATCAGGGTCGGGATGGCCAGGAAGAAGGAGAACTCAGTGGCCGCCTTGCGGGACAGGCCGAAGAGCAGGCCGCCGATGATGGTGGCGCCGGAGCGGGAGGTGCCGGGGATGAGGGCGAAGGCCTGGGCGATGCCCAGCTTGAGGGCATCCATCGCCGTCATGTCATCCACCGTTTCCACCCGGATGGTGTGCTTGCGGCGTTCTGCCCAGAGGATGATGAAGGCGCCGAGGATGAAGGTGGTGGCGACGGTGGTCGAATTGAACAGGTGGGCCTTGATGGCCTTGCCGAAAAGCAGTCCCAGGATGGCCAGGGGCAGGAAGGCGATAGCCACGTTGAGGATGAATTTCCGGGCCTTGGGGTCCCGGCCGGCGTTGCCGAAGACGCTGGCGAGTTTTGCCCGATACTCCCAGACCACGGCCAGGATGGCGCCGGACTGGATGACGATCTCGAACAGCTTGCCCCGCTCGTCGTTGAAATTGAGCAGTTCCCCGGCCAGGATCAGGTGGCCCGTGGAGGACACCGGCAGGAATTCGGTCAGCCCTTCGACGATACCGAGAATGAGGGCCTTGATGAGCAGCAGCGAATCCATGGGGAATGTCCGGGGAAAAAAGAGCCCGGATTTTATCCCGGACGGGTGGCCTGCTCCAATGCGGTGAGCCAGGTAAGGGCGTACTCCCGATTGCTACCGCACATCTCCTCCGAAGCCTGCAGGCCGGAACAGCAGGCGGGCCGCTCCGGCCGGCCGAAAATGGAACAGCGCAGGTCTGAGGTGAGGTGTCTGCAGGGCTCGCCTGCCGGCTTGTCCAGGGAAGAGATGGAGGGGGCGATGCAGCACGCCCCGCATCCGGGTCGGCAGTCCAGGGTCAGGCCTTCCGGTACAGCTCGGCGCCGGTCTGGACGAATTCCACCGCCTTGGTCTCCATGCCCTTGGTGAGCGCTTCCTTCTCGTCCAGGCCTTGGGCGGCGGCGAAGTCGCGCACATCCTGGGTGATCTTCATGGAGCAGAAGTGGGGGCCGCACATGGAGCAGAAGTGGGCCACCTTGGCGGATTCCTTGGGCAGGGTCTCGTCGTGGAATTCCCGAGCCTTGTCCGGGTCCAGGCCCAGGTTGAACTGGTCGTCCCAGCGGAATTCGAAACGGGCCTTGGACAGGGCATTGTCCCGAATCTGGGCGCCGGGATGACCCTTGGCCAGGTCGGCGGCATGGGCGGCCAGCTTGTAGGTGATGATGCCTTCCTTGACATCGTCCTTGTCTGGCAGGCCCAGGTGCTCCTTGGGGGTGACGTAGCAGAGCATGGCGGTGCCGTACCAGCCGATCATGGCGGCGCCGATGCCGCTGGTGATGTGGTCGTAGCCGGGGGCGATGTCGGTAGTCAATGGGCCGAGGGTGTAGAACGGGGCTTCCTTGCAGTATTCCAACTGCAGGTCCATGTTCTCCTTGATCATGTGCATGGGCACATGGCCGGGGCCTTCGATGATGGTTTGGACATCGTGCTTCCAGGCGATCTCGGTGAGTTCGCCCAGGGTCTTGAGCTCGCCCAGCTGGGCTTCGTCATTGGCGTCGTAGATGGAGCCGGGACGCAGGCCGTCCCCCAGGCTGAAGGCCACGTCGTAGGCCTTCATGATGTCGCAGATTTCCTCGAAATGGGTGTAGAGGAAGCTCTCCTTGTGGTGAGCCAGGCACCACTTGGCCATGATGGAGCCGCCCCGGGAGACGATGCCGGTCATGCGCTTGGCGGTCATGGGCACGTAGCGGAGCAGCACGCCGGCGTGGATAGTGAAGTAATCCACGCCCTGCTCGGCCTGCTCGATGAGGGTGTCCCGGAAGATTTCCCAGGTCAGTTCCTCGGCCTTGCCATTGACCTTCTCCAGGGCCTGGTAGATGGGCACGGTGCCGATGGGCACCGGGCTGTTGCGGATGATCCACTCCCGGGTTTCATGGATGTTCTTGCCGGTGGATAGGTCCATGACCGTGTCGCCGCCCCAGCGGATGGACCAGGTCATTTTCTCCACCTCTTCCTGGATGGACGAGCCCAGGGCGGAGTTGCCGATATTGGCGTTGATCTTGGTGAGGAAATTGCGGCCGATGATCATCGGCTCGGTTTCCGGGTGGGTGATGTTGGCCGGGAGG
>DASRUX010000032.1:0-2053 GCA_035655235.1 Rhodocyclaceae bacterium
GCGCCTGGTGGCCCTCAACATGGCCGTGTCCCGCACCGTACTGGCGGTCAACGAGAACTACTTTTCCCCCAATGTGGCGGATGCCGCCAAGGTCCTGGTCCTTGAGCTGGAGGCCATCATGCCCGGCCTGCACCGGCTCCAGCCGGACTATCCCCTGATCGGCAACGATCTCGGCGGCCTGCAGCGGGCCATCGACGAGTTGTCCAGCAACCCCTCCCGGGCCACCATCGCCGACCTGCGGGGAACCATGCACCGGCTGGTGATCGAACTGGACGTGGTGACCAACGACGTCAATGCAAGGAAGCAACTCCTCCTGGAGGACTACCGGCGCTCCTTCAACCGGGTGACCCTGGAATGGGCGGTGCTGGGCCTCTTCGCCATCGGCATCCTGGGGGGCTTCATCCTCATCTTTTTCCGCCGCCTGGCCCAGGACATCGAGCAGGTGCGGGAGCGGGCGGTGGATATCGTCCGGGGCTATCGGGGCGATCCCCTGGAGAAGACCCGCCACGACGAGCTGGGCGCCCTGATCGACGCGGTGAACCAGATGCAGCAGGAATTGCGGCAGCGGGAATCCCAGATCGAGATCGCCCGCCAGCAGCATTTCCACAAGGAAAAGATGGCGGCCATCGGCTCCCTGGCCGCCGCCGTGGCCCACGAGATCAACAATCCCCTGTCGGCCATCGTCGGGGTGGCCCAGGCCATCGACGAGGAGTGCCGCAGCGAGAACTGCGCCAACCTGGGCAAGACCTGCCATCCGGGCATGATCCTGGACCAGGCCAAGCGGGTCATGCAGATCACCCGCCAGATCAGCGAATTCTCGGTGCCCCAGTCCCAGGAACCGGAACTCCTGGACGTGAACGGCCTGCTGCGCAGCACCTGCAATTTCGTCAAGTTCGACCGGCGCTTCCGGCTCCTGGACATGGAGCTGTCCCTGGACGCCTCGCTCCCCGCCGTCTGCGTCATCGCCGACCATCTGGTGCAGGTGGCAATGAATTTGCTTATCAATGCCGCCGACGCCTTGCAGGGGCGAACCGACCGGACGCCGAAAATCCGCCTGGTCACCGCCCAGCGGGGAGGGCTGGTGGCGATCGATGTGAGCGACAACGGGACGGGTATCGATCCCGCCCATATCGGACAGGTGTTCAACGAGCATTTCACCACCAAGGGGCCGGGGCGGGGCAGCGGTCTGGGCTTGGCCCTGTGCCGGTCCCTGATCCGCGAGGCGGGGGGCGATATTTCCATCTCCTCCACCTTCGGGGTGGGGACGACGGTGACGGTACTGCTGCCGGTTCCGGTGATCGGCAGCCACAGCGGCGAGCGGGAAGAAAGGGAAAGGATCTAAGACATGCATGTTCTGGTAATCGACGACGAAGTAGCCATCCGCCAGATCATGGCGGCGACGGTCAGTCGTGCCGGGCATTCGGTGGATACCGCGGAGAACGTCCGGGAGGCGTCGGCCAAGCTGGTCCGGGGCGACGTGGACGTGGCCCTGTGCGACATCATGATGCCGGACGGAAATGGGGTGGAGCTGGTGCGGAGTTTCAAGGGCTCGGGCATCGACACCCATTTCATCATGGTCACCGCCTTCGCCTCGGTGGAGACGGCGGTGGAAGCCCTGCGGGCCGGGGCCACCGACTACATCGTCAAGCCGGTGAGGAACGAGGAACTCCTGCACCGCCTCTCCCAGATCGACTCCATGCGCGGCCTCAAGGCCGAGAACCAGGCCCTGCGCCAGATGGTGGCCGGCGACCGGGGGGTCTTCCACTTCGGCGCCCAGTCCATGATGGAAATGGAGCGCCTGGTGTCCAAGGTGGCGGTCACCGACAGCACCGTGCTCATCACCGGTGAGAGCGGCACCGGCAAGGGCGTCACCGCCCGCTCCATCCACGAGATGAGCCCCAGGAGCGACTTCCCCTTCATCCCGGTGAACTGCGGCGCCATCCCGGAAAACCTGCTGGAAAGCGAATTCTTCGGCCATTCCAAGGGCGCCTTCACCGGCGCCGACCGGGCCCGCAAGGGCCTGTTCACCCAGGCCGACAAGGGCACCCTGTTC
>DASRUX010000033.1:0-9442 GCA_035655235.1 Rhodocyclaceae bacterium
AAATACATGGCCACGCCCCGGGGGCTCTTTGAATTCAAGTATTTCTTCTCCCGCCAACTCGCCACCGAGGACGGCGGGGCCTGCTCGGCCATGGCCATCCGGGCGCTATTGAAGGAACTGATCGCCGCCGAGAACCCGGAGGCGCCCCTGTCCGACGCCCAGCTCGCCCGCATGCTGGCCGAGCAGGGCCTGCGGTTGGCCCGGCGCACGGTCACCAAGTACCGGACCCTGATGCGGGTGCCCAGCGTCGAGCTGCGCCGGGTGGCCAACCATCCCGGCCAGCCGCCGGCCCGGCTGTAGGGGAAGGCATGTCGGTCATCATCGCCGGCCATTTCCGCAGCCAGGACGAGGTCCGCTTGGCCGTCGGCGAACTGGCCCGCCGGGACTTCGCCGCCAGCGAATATGCCGCCTATTTCCGGGAGCCCAACCGGGGCATCTTCGACCTGGCCGACGCCCTGTTCGGCCCCGACACCCTGGCCGGCGGCCCCATGGTCGCCGTGTGCGTGGACCGCCCCGGCACCGAGGCGGCGGCCATCCTGCTCTTGAGCCGCTGCGGCGCCTGGGAGATCGAGCGGGCGGAAGGGGTGTGGCAGGACGGCGGTTGGCGGGACTACGACCCCGACACCCCCCGGGAAATCCTCAAGGAAATCCCCGGCGCCCCGGGCCATGGGCCGGAGACCGGCTGAGCCTGGGGTGGCGACCGGGGGCGGGTACGGGGTTTGCTGGATGAAGGGCGAGGACACCTCCCGTGGTTTCCGGCCCTTTCGGCGATAAACACATTGAGTCCTTTCTTAGATCGGCGATGTGCACCGAAACCATCCGGAGCCTGCCCTGACTGCGCAGAGCGGTTAAGGGAAGGTGTCCTCCCCTCCCTCTTTTAATCGAATACCAAGCCAGGGAGCGGCCTGATCGGGTCTGCTTTTTTGCGCCTCCGAGCGACGGCCGGGGGAACGAATTACACGGCCGTGCCGGATTTGCACGGCCCGCCATCCTTCCGGGGCCAGCGTCTCCACCGCCACCGGGGCACGGCCATTGCTGCCAAGGCATCCGACCTCTTATCCGCAAGGAGCAGAACATGCCTGACCAAGCCACGCTTTCGGATGTCCACACCCTGCGCACCCGCGCCCGCCAGCACATCGAGGAAGGGGCGGTGACGGAAAACTACGGCGCCGACAAGGAAGTGGTGCTGCGGCTCCTGAACGAGGCCCTGGCCACCGAAATCGTCTGCATGCTGCGCTACAAGCGCCACTACTTCTCCGCCAAAGGGCTGGCCTCCCTGAGCGTCGCCCAGGAATTCCTGGAGCACGCCCAGCAGGAGGAACAGCACGCCGACCAGTTGGCCGAACGCATCAGCCAGCTAGGGGGCGAGCCGGATTTCTCGCCCCACGGCCTCGCCGAGCGCAGCCATGCCGAGTACGTCGAAGGCGACACCATCATCGACATGATCAAGGAAGACCTGGTGGCGGAACGCATCGCCATCGAGAGCTACCGGGAAGTCGCCCAATACCTCGGCTCCGCCGATCCCACCACCCGGCGCCTGTTCGAGGAAATCCTGGCGGTGGAGGAGGAGCACGCCGACGACCTGCTCCGGCTGATCCAGCAGATGGGGGGCAGCGCCGCCGGCTGAAAGGCCGGCAAGAAACCAACCCGCGGCGAAGGGAAGCGGTCTGTCCGGCCGCCCGGCAACGCTTATGTTCCATCCCCTCGCCCGCCGCGATCCCCGCGGCTCCCTGCGCCCCCAGGAATTTATGTTGCTCTGCAACATAACCCCTCGTCACCGCGATGGGGGCGCATCGTTTCACCAACCTCAAGGAGTTTATTGAAATGGCTCAAGGACAACGAACGAGCGAGAACACTCGTCAGCAGCAACATCAACAAGGCGGCGGCCAGCAGCATCAGCAAGGCCAGCAAGGCGGCCGCGAACAGCAGTTCGGCCAACAGGGCCAGGGCGGCTGGGACATGCAATATTCCCAAGGCGGAGGCGGCCAAGGCCAATTCGGCCAGGAAGACCAGGGCAGCCAGCAAGGTCAGCAGGGCCAAGGCCAGGGCGGCTTCAACATCCAGTATTCCCAAGGCGGGGGCCAGCAGCATCAGCAGGGCCAGCAAGGCGGCCGGGAGCAGCAGCGCTACCAGAGCCAAGGTGGCCAAGGCCAGGGCCAGCGCCAACAGCAGCAATACAGCCAGGGCGGCCAGCAGCAGGGGCAGCATCAGCGTGGCGGCAACGGCAACCGCGCCGCCGCCTTCAACCTGTCGGCGCTCGCCATGCGCGGCTTCAGCCAGCTCTACGACATGCAGGCCGCGGCGGCCCGCATGATGCTCCAGACCCAGGCCCGGGCGGCTTGCGCCTTCGGCCTGCCGGATTATTCCGACCTGTTCCGCATCGCCGACGACCGGGCCCGCCGGGTCTTCTCCTCCAGCACCGAGCAGCTTCTGCAAACCGCCGAGCAGGCCAACCAGACCTTGCAGGAAGTCCAGCGGGAAGTGGGGCGCATGATGGAATACCAGACGGTCAATGCGGCCGAGAACTTCCAGCAGGGGCTCCAGGAACTGGAAGCCCAGGCCGAGGAGAACCTCTGCCAGCTGCGGGAATTCGCCCGCCAGCAGGCCGAGCAGGCCATGCAGGCCGCCGAAACCATCGGCGAAACCACCCGGGAGAGCATCCGGGAAGGCGGCGAGCAGATGCGCCAGTCGGTCCGCCAGGGCATGGAAAACCAGCAGCAAGGCCAGGGCGGGCAACAGCAACAGGGCCAAGGCCAGCGTCAAGGTCAAGGGCAAGCTCAGGGCCGCGGCGGTCAGCAGGAGCAACAGGGCCAGGGCGGCGAGCAACAGGCTTCCGGCCAGCAGGGCGGCCAGTTGCAGATGCGCATGCAGGGCCAGGGCGAGGAGCAGGACGAGCAGATCGGCAGCAGCCGCGAGCAGCATAGCCAGCAGGCTTCCGGCGGCCGCGGCGGTTCCCGCCAGGAGGAGCAGGAAGGCTCTTCCGCCAAGGGCCGCCAGCAGCAGGCGGGTTCCGAAGAGGGTAGCGACAAGTCCAAGCGCGCCTCAAGCGCTTCCAAGGGACGCTGACCCGGGGATCAGCCCACACCCCGCCTCCGGGCGGGGCGCCTCAAAAGGAAAGCGGCGGTTCCATGGACCGCCGCTCTTCTTTTGGCTGCCGGGGTCTTATTTCCCCGGCCACTTTCCGGAACGGTAGAGATCGAGTGGGATCACCGCATGGTCGCCGGCCGCCGGATCGCCGGCAGACCAGCCGAACATGGCCAGGGGCCACCACATGGCCGCCGCCGAATTGGTCGACAAATCCCAGAAGGCCTGGACGAAACGGGAAGCCTCGGTGAAGTGGCAGGAGAACATCTCGGTGCCCCGTCGCAGCACCACGGCGATGTCTGCGGTCTCGACGCCGGCATCCCGGAGGCGGTCCACCAGGGGATCGAGTTGATCGGGGTAACACACCAGGCAATACACCGCGCACATTTTGCTGGTTCCTTGTTGCAAGATTTACACGCCCGCCGGGGGTGGCGCGGGGCTCAGCCCTGCTTCCGGGCGATGGCCCGGGCCAGCTCTTCCTTGCTCATGGCGGAGCGCCCCGGAATCTGGAGTTCCCGAGCCCGGGCGTAGAGCTCCGCCCGGGTGTTGCCGACGGCGTCCACGCCGCCGAAGGTCTCGCCCTTGCCCCGGCGCTTGTCGGCGGTGGATTGCTGGGAGCGGGAATCGGACGGGCCGGGGTGCTTCTTGGCCTCCCAGTGGTCGCCCACCTTCTCGAAGCCGTGCTTCAAGGCCGCGTAGGCGGTCCGGGAGGCTTTTTCGCCAGGGCCGTACTCTTTCTCGGCGTTTTCCAGGGTCTCCAGATAGGTGCGCTGGGCCTTGGCCGGGGAGCGCTCCAGGGTCGACGGCAATTTGCCTGCTTGTCTGCCGGGCATGGTTTTCTCCTTGGCGCCGTACCGGGGAGGGGGCGCCGGTGGAGGACGTGGTGCAAGGGGTGTTCCTGCGGGGGGCGGCTTGGTTACCCGCCCCTGACCGCAAATCGACGAGATGCTGATAGCATTCGCCCTGCCGAGAGCCGGCACGCCCCCCATTCCTCCACAATCCTTGCTCCGACCATGACCGCCAACCCCTTCGCCCCGCCCGCCGCCACCGTCGCCGATGTCGAGCAGTCATCGGCCGAGGAAACCCCAACCCCCTTCTTCGCGGTTTCCACGAACAAGCTGCTGGTCATGTCGATATGCACCCTGGGCCTCTATCAGGTGTATTGGTTCTACAAGCACTGGCAACACATCAGGCGGCGGGAGCAATCGCGCCTTTCCCCCGCCCCCCGCGCCTTGTTCAGCATCCTGTTCTGCTACCCGTGCTTCAGGCGGATTCGGAATTTCGACGCCCCCGGCCTCGGCAAGACGAAGCTGGCGGCAGGGCCCCTGGCGGCTGGCTGGATCATCACGACCCTCCTGCAACTGCCCGATCCCTACTGGCTGGTTTCCCTGTTCGCGCCGGCCTTCCTGGTGCCGGTGCAGGCCCTCGCCAACCGGAAGAACGCCGCCGTCAGTCCCGATCACGACCCGAACGACCGCTTCTCCGTGGGCAACTGGATATTCATCGCCTTCGGCTCCGTGCTGCTCGCCGCCGCCGTGTTCGAGACCATGGCCCTTCGGCTGAGGTAGCCGGTAAGATGCGCCGCCTCCTCCTCGCCGCCATCGTCGGCTACCAACGCTATCTCTCTCCCCACAAGGGCTTCCGCTGCGCCTACCGCATCCATACCGGGCGCCGCAGCTGTTCGGCCCTGGGTTTCCGGGCCGTGCGCCGGTTCGGCGTGCTCGCCGGGCTGGCCATCCTGCGGCGCCGCACCTACCTGTGTGGCGTGGCCCACCGCCGCTTCTCTCCGCCGCCCAACCCGGCCTTCCACGGCCAGCGGGGATTCTGCGATTGCGCTTGCGACGTGCCCTGCGAACTGCCCAGCGCCGATTTCTGCGGATCGGCCCTGGATTGCGCCGGATACGGCGACTGCTGCGACGTCTGCGATTGCGACTGGCCCAGCCGGGATCGGAAGGCGAAGGAAGAGGAGCAGAACATCCATATCCCGCCCAATACCAAGGCACTACGCCCCCAGGGCGGGGTTCATGACGCATAATTAGCCGTTTTCCCCATTTCCCCAGTCCATGCGCCAATTCCTCGTCCCCAGCCAGTACATCGATTTCGTCCACCCCCTGGTCGCCTCCAAGGCTGCCGAGCTGGCGCGGGATGTGGAGGGCAAGACGGCCATCGCCCGGCGCTGCTTCGAGTTCGTCCGGGACGAGATCAAACATAGCTGGGACTTCAAACTGAACCCGGTCACCTGCCGGGCCTCCGACGTGCTGCGTCACGGCACGGGCTATTGCTACGCCAAGAGCCACCTCCTGGCCGCCCTGCTGCGGGCCAACGCCATCCCCGCCGGCCTGTGCTACCAGCGCCTGTCGGTAAACGACGACGGCGCTCCCTTTTGCCTGCACGGCCTCAATGCGGTTCACCTGGAGGAGCACGGCTGGTACCGCATCGACGCCCGGGGCAACAAACCGGGCATTTCCGCCGATTTCTGCCCGCCCCGGGAAGCCCTGGCCTTCCCCATCCGGGAGGCGGAAGAGCGGGACCTGCCGGAAATCTGGGCCGAGCCCCTGCCGGCGGTCACGGCGGTGCTGGAGAACAGCAGCGACGTGGCCCAGGTCTGCGCCAACCTGCCGGACATCCTCCTCCTGGCCTAATCCGCGGTAGTCGCTCCCTTTGCCGCCAAGTGGGCCAGCAGGGCCTGGGCGGCGGGGCTCAGGCTACGGTCGGCCCGCACGCACAGCTGCAAGTCCCGCGCCGCCCAGGGTTCGTCGATTTCCACAATCACGGTTGCCGCCGGCCCGGCTCCCTCCAGGGCCGCCGACCGGGGCACCAGGCCGATGCCCACCCCCGCCCCCACCATGCGGCAGACGGCGTTGAAGCTGCGCACCTGGATGCGCACATCCAGCCGGGCGCCCAGGTCGGCGGCGGCGTTCATCATGAAGGTGTGGATGGCGCTGCCGGCGTGGAGGCAGACGAAGGGCTCCCCCACCGCATCCCGGAAACGGCAGGCACCGCGCCCCGCCAGGGGATGGCCGGGAGGGGCGATGAGCACCAGCCGGTCCCGCCGGTAAGGCAGGGTGCGGATGCCCTCGACGGGGCTGCCCGCCGCCACCACACCGATATCCACCTGGCCGGCGGCCACCGCCTGGAGGATGGTCGGGCTGGGCTGCTCTTCGAGGGACACCCGCAGGAGGGGATGCTCCCGCAGGAAATCGCCCAGGTCGCCAGGCAGGAAGCAGTTGATGGCATTGGTGTTGGCGAAGACCGTCACCTGGCTGGCGACGCCGCTGGCGTAGGGCGCGAGGTCCGCGTGCATCTGTTCGAGCTGGGCGAAGACCTGATGGGCGTGGCGCAGCAGCGCCTCCCCTGCCGGGCTGGGCTGCAGCCCCCGGGCATGACGCAGGAACAACGGCGTGCCGAGCCCCGCCTCCAGGAGCTTCAAGCGATGGCTGGCGGAGGACGGGGCCAGGTGCATGCGCTCGGCCCCCCGGGTGAGGCTGCCGGTCTGGGCGATGGCGGCCACTAGGTGCAGGTCGTTCAAGTCGTAGGGCATGGATTCGTCCATATCGAATGCTCGCTTGGGATAATACCAATTGTGCTTTTCCAGGACCGCGTGTTTCATTGAGCCCTTGGAAACGAGATGAGACAGCCTTAGATGGGAACGAACGCTGTAGAAGAAAAATGGGGCGCGGGCGTCGCCCTGGCCCTGGTCGCGGCGATGGGTTTTTCCATGAAGGCCATTTTCGTGAAGCTGGCCTATCCCCATGGGGTGGATGCCGTCACCCTGCTGGCCCTGCGCATGGTCTTCGCCCTGCCCGTCTTCCTCTGGGTGGGGCTGCGGGAAGGGCGGCAGGCCAAGCCGCTCACCGGCGGTGACTGGGGCCGCCTGGCGCTGCTGGGCTGCCTGGGCTACTACGGTTCCAGCCTCATGGATTTCCTCGGGCTCCAGTACATCACGGCGGGCCTGGAGCGGCTCATTCTGTTCACCTACCCGACCCTCACCATCCTCATCGGGGTGCTGTTCCAGGGGCGGCCCTTCACTTGGCGGCAGGGGGCGGCGCTCGCCCTGTGCTACGCCGGCGTCGGTTTCGCCTTCGCCCACGACCTGGGCCAGGGGGACCGCCAGGGAGTGTTCATGGGGGCTGCCCTGGTGTTCGGGTCCAGCGTCACCTACGCCCTTTACCTGTCTGGCAGCGCCACCATGATCTCCCGGCTGGGGGCCATGCGCTTCACGGCCCTCGCCCTGCTGGTGTCCTGCGGCGCGACGCTCATCCACTTCATCGCCACCCATCCCCTGGGGGCCTTCGCGCAGCCGGCGCCGGTCTATGGCTGGGGCTTCGCCATGGCGGCCTTTTCCACGGTGCTGCCGGTGTTCGCCCAATCGGCCGCCATCCGCCGCCTGGGGCCCGGCCACTCGGCCCTGATCGGCATGATCGGCCCGCTGCTCACCATCGCCTTCGGCTGGTGGCTGCTGGGGGAGACCATCTCCCTGTACCAGATGGCCGGCGCGGCCCTGGTGGTGGCGGGCATCGTCATCGTCAGCCGGCGATAACTTCCGGGCCGGCCCGGAATGGGGCGTTGCCGCCCGCCCCTTGCCGGGAAAGCCCCATTCAGCGTGGCTTGCCACCTTGCCACACTCGCAGCCGTTCCTCCTGACTGCGAGTGAAACCATGGCGACCCTCCACTGGCGCATCCAGCCCCTCCCCCGTTCCCTGGCGGGCCACGCCGACCCGTGGGACGAATTGAACCGCCGCATCACCGCCGGCCATCCCCTCCTGGACAGCCGTTACCTCGATCCCCTGCTGCGCCATTTCGGCGACGGCAGCGAGCACCTGTGTCTCCTGGAAAGGAACGGCAAGGCCCAGGGCGCCTGCATCCTCAAGCCGGCCAAGGCGGGCATCTGGACCAGCTTCTTCCCGCCCCTGGCCACCCTCGGCCCGGCCATCCTGGCGGAGTCCCGCCATCTCTCCCGCCTGGCGGCCGACCTCCCGGGGCTGGCCGCCCGCGTCGATTTTCTCGGCCAGGACCCGGATTTCAGCCCGCCCTTCGACGCCTGGCCCATGCCCTGCCACCGCCACGGCCACGCGCTGACCATCCGCATCGTCCTGGACGGGACCTTCGACGCCTATTGGGAAAAACGCTCCAAGAAGCTGCGGGAAACCATGCGCGGCCGGGACAACCGCGTGGCCAAGGCCGGCCTCGCATCCCGGCTGGTGCGGCTGGACCGGCCCGAGGACCTGCCCGCTGCCCTGGAGCGCTTCGCCGAGCTGGAATGGTCCGGCTGGAAGGGGCGGGAAGGCTCCGCCATCGGCCGGGGCAATGCCCCGGGGCTCTTTTACCGGAACATGCTGGAGAACTTCGCCTGGACGGGGAACGCCATGGTCTACGAACTGTGGCTGGGGGAGCACCTGGCCGCCTCCCAACTGGCCATCTCCGGCCGGCACATGATCGTGGCCATGAAGATCGCCTACGACGAAGCCCTGGCGGCCTTCTCCCCGGGCCGCCTGCTGCTGCGGGACTTCATCCGGGATTGCTTCGCCCGCCACCCCGGTGCCACCCTGGAGGGCTACACCAATGCGCCCCCCGACCTGTTGGCCTGGGCGACCCATGAGCGCTGGATCGAGCATATCTGCCTGTACCGCAGCCAGACCGCCCGCCAGATGATCGCCGCCTTCCAGGCGGTCCGCTCCCTGGCCCGAGGCGTCGCCCGGCCCCGGCTCAGGTCCGGGGCGTAGGGCTTTTGCCGGTGTGCGGCCGCTCGAACTACCCGGGATTTCCGAAGGAGGATGGATTTGTCCGCGTATTCCCGCCCCCACCCCGCGCCCTTAGGATTTTCGGGCGTCTCCGCGCTCCCGTAGCGCCCCAACCCGAAGCCGATCCAAGGAGTCTTCAATGAAATCCAAAGCCATGCTGTTCCTCTGCCGCCTGCTCGTCCTCACCGTCATGTCCCTGTCCTTCCAGGCGGCCAACGCCGGGATGATCGGCGTCGACCAGGTCATCGCCTCCAGCACCGCCAACGCCGACCGGGAGGCCGTCCTCCGGGTGCTGGGCCGCACCGAAGTATCGAGCCAGCTCCAGTCCCTGGGCCTGGACGCCAAGACCGCCTCGGAGCGGGTCGCCGCCATGACCGACCAGGAAGTCCATTCCCTTGCCGGCAAGCTGGAAAGCCTGCCCGCCGGCGCCAGCAGCGACTGGGGATGGGGCCTGCTGGCGGTGATCCTCATCGCCGCGGCCATCTACTACGTCTGGGGATGGAAGAAGTAGTGGCGGCGATCCTCGACCGCGCCTGGGGAAGCGCCCGCCGCCTGGCGGGCGTTTCCCTGGCCGCCCTGCTGCTCCACGGTTGCGCCCTCATCACTCCCCAGACCGA
>DASRUX010000034.1:0-4845 GCA_035655235.1 Rhodocyclaceae bacterium
CTCCGGGTCGTTGGCCTCGTCCAGGGTTTCATTGTTGAGCACGGCGTTCATGCGCTTGGTATCAAGGGCCTTGCACCACTTGGCCACCACCAGGGTCGCCACGCTGTTGCCGATGAAGTTGGTCAGGGCACGGGCTTCGGACATGAAGCGGTCGATGCCAAGGATCAGGGCCAGACCGGCCACCGGCACGGTGCCGACGGCGGACAGGGTGGCCGCCAGGACGATGAAGCCGCTACCCGTGACGCCGGCCGCCCCCTTGGAGGTCAGCAGCAGGACCACCAGCAGGGTGACCTGATGGGTGATATCCAGAGGCGTGTTGGTGGCCTGGGCGATGAACACGGCGGCCATGGTCAGGTAGATGGAGGTGCCATCCAGGTTGAAAGAGTAGCCGGTGGGAACCACCAGGCCGACCACGGACTTCTGGGCGCCGGCATTTTCCATCTTGGCCATCAGGCGCGGCAGGGCGGACTCGGAAGAAGAGGTGCCCAGCACCAGGAAGAGTTCTTCCTTGATGTACTTGATAAGTTTCCAGACCGAGAAGCCATGGAACGCCGCGATGGAGCCCAGGACGCCGAAGATGAAGATGATGCAGGTCAGGTAGAAGGCACCCATGAGCTGGGCCAACTGGGCCAGGCTACCGACGCCGTGCTTGCCGATGGTGAAGGCCATGGCGCCAAAGGCGCCGACCGGAGCAGCCTTCATGATGACATTGACGATGCCGAACAGGATGTGGGAACCGCGCTCCACCAGCTCGAACACCGGCTTGCCCTTCTCGCCGAAGGTGTGGAGGGAGTAACCGAAAAGCAGGGAGAAGAACAGCACCTGCAGCATGTCGCCCTTGGCGAAGGCATCCACCACGCTGGTGGGGATGATGTTCATCAGGAAGTCGACGGTACTCTGCATCTTGCCCGGCGTGGCGTACTGGGCGATGTTCTTGGTATCCAGGCTGGCCGGATCGACGTTCATGCCGGCGCCGGGCTGCCAGATGTTGATGACCACCAGGCCGACGATCAGGGCCAGGGTGCTCACCACCTCGAAGTACAGGACCGCATAGCCGCCGGTCTTGCCGACCTTCTTCATGTCCTCCATGCCGGCCACGCCAACCACGATGGTGCAGAAGATGATCGGGGCGATGATCATCTTGATCAGCTTGATGAAGCCGTCACCCAGCGGCTTCATGGCCGCGCCGGTCTCGGGATAGAAATGCCCGAGGGTCACGCCGATCGCGATGGCGACCAGCACCTGGAAGTACAAGCTTTTTAAAACACTCTTAGCAGTGGCCATGAGCTATCCCTCTCCTTTGGTATTCTGACCCGCACATTCGGGTTGCGGGCGGAGTATCACTGCAGTAGACAGTCATTTCCATTGTGGAAATCCGAATTGTGGAAAACCACAATGGCGGCGAAGAAAAAATTACGTGGTGTAAGATCGCGCCCCATGGCCGAAGCCCCGAAAATCCATAGATTTAGCGCCCGTCGCCTGGGGTGGCTCCTGGCCCTGCCGAAGCTCGGCATCGCCCTCATGCTCCTGGCAGTCGTCAGCCTCTTCTGGATACTGCACCGCAACGAGGTGGAGGAGGAGCGCACGGCCCTCATCAAGGACGTTCTCTGGCTGGAGCAGGACCTGCGTTTCCACCTCACCAGCATCGAGGAGCAGATGCAGCAATTGGCCCTGGACCTGGGCCAGCAGCCCGACAACCGTAAGCTCTTCCAGCTACGCATCAACAATCTCCTGCGCAACGACCCGGAACTGAGGCAGGTGATGTGGCTGGATGCCCATCGCAACGTCGTGGACGCCCTGCCCTCCGCCCAGCCCCCCGACCAGGAAATCGAAGCCTTCGGCCCCTCGGCCACCCAGAAGGCCTACGACATGGCCGCCCGCCTCGGCCGCCGCACCTACAGCGAGCCCTTCACCAGCAACGGCACCGCGTATTTCGAAGTCCTGGTGCCCGTCTATAGCGACCGCCGCCTGAACGGCATGCTGGTGGGCGTCTATCCCATGGACACCCTCCTCAACCACCTCGTCCCCTGGTGGTTCACCGAGAAGTACCAGGTCTTCATCGTGGACGACAACGACATCGAATATGCCGCCAAGTCCAAAATCCAGGGCACGCCCAACCAGACCTACGATATCCCCTTCGAGCCGCCCGGCTACGGCCTGAAATTGCGGGTCACCAGCTACCAGACCGGCAGTAATCCCCTGCAGCGCTTCCTCGCCGGGGCCATCGTCGTGCTGGGCGCCGGCATCTTCTGGAGCCTCTTGGCCGTCCGCGAGCTGATGCGCAAACACTCCCGGGCAGAGGAGGCCCTGCGTTCCGAACACGCCTTCCGCAAGGCCATGGAGGATTCCCTCACCGTCGGCATGCGGGCCCGGGACCTCACCGGCCGCATCATTTATGTCAACCCGGCCTTCTGCCGCATCACCGGATTCTCCAGCGACGAACTGGTGGGACGCCGGCCGCCCATGCCCTACTGGCTCCCGGACCACATCGAGGAAACCTACGCCATGCACCGGGTGGTCATGGCCGGCGAAGCCCCAGTGGATGGCTACGAAATCACCTTCATGCGGAAAAGCGGCGAGCTGTTCCACGCCCTCATCTACGAAGCCCCCCTCATCGACGGCAACGGCCAGCACACCGGCTGGATGGGCTCGGTGGTGGATGTGACGGAACGCAAGCGGGCCGAGGAACTGGCCCGCCAGCAGCAGGAGCAGCTCCAATTCACCTCCCGCCTGGTCACCATGGGGGAAATGGCCTCCACCCTGGCCCACGAGCTGAACCAGCCTCTGGCCGCCATCGCCAGCTACAACACCGGCTGCCTCAACCTTCTGGAAACCGACAATTTCGATGCCCGGGACATCCGCCAGGCCCTGGAAAAACTGGGCGTCCAGGCCCAGCGGGCCGGGCTCATCATCCGGCGGGTCCATGACTTCGTCAGGAAGAGCGAACCCAAGCGGGCGCCCTGCCGGGTGGAGGATGCCATCGAGGACTGCCTGGGCTTTGTGGAAGCCGAGGCCCGGAAGCGCCAGATCCGGCTGGAGCGGGATATCGAGACCCTGCCCGCCACCCTGGCCGACCAGCTGATGCTGGAACAGGTTTTCCTCAACCTCATCCGCAACGGCATGGAAGCCATGACCGACACCCCGGCCGAGCACCGGCAACTGGGCGTCTCGGCCCGCCGGCAGGACGGCGAGATCATCGTCCGGGTCAGCGACAACGGCAGCGGCATGTCCGAGGAAGTCCGCAAGCGTCTGTTTACCGCCTTCTTCACCACCAAGCCGGAAGGTATGGGGATCGGCCTCTCCATCTGCCGTTCCATCATCGAATTCCACCGGGGCCGCCTGTGGGCGGAGGACAATGCCGCATCCCCCACCGGCACCGGTACGGTTTTCATCTTCACGCTGCCCATCGAGGAGCCCGCATGACTGCCTTCGCCCACCTGGTCGACGACGAGGAACCCATCCGCGACGCCCTGTCCTGGCTCCTCAAATCCCGAGGCAGTCCCTGCATCACCTACGCCAGCGCCGAGGATTTCCTGGCCGCCTGGACCCCGGACACCGCCGGCTGCCTGATCCTGGACATGCGCATGCCGGGCATGAGCGGCCTCGACCTTTTCGACGCCCTCAAGGAAAAGGGCTCCCTGCTGCCGGTCATCTTCCTCACCGGCCACGGCGACGTGCCCCTGGCGGTGGCTGCCCTCAAGAAGGGGGCTTTCGACTTCTTCGAGAAGCCCTTCAACGACAACGAACTGGCCACCCGGGTCCAGGAAGCCATGGACCACGACGCCCGCCGCCGGGCCGCCAGCGCCAGCGCCGACTCCATCAACACCCGCCTGCACACCCTCACCACCCGGGAGCGGCAGATCATGGAACTGGTACTGGCCGGCAAGTTCAACAAGGTCATCGCCGACGAGCTGAATATCAGTATGCGGACGGTGGAGGTGCACCGGGCGAACCTGTTCGAGAAGATGGGGGTCAAGACCGCCGTGGAACTGGCCAACCTCATGCAGCGGGGGAGCTGACGCCAGACTTACAAAACAGCCCCGAAAGTGTGACTTTTGCTATACTCGATTATCCATAAAAAAATTAGGGTAAATCGGGGTCATGACTTGGCTGCTACGGGGGTTGGCGCTGGTCTTCGCGCTGGGTGCGATCGTCGCCGGCCTGATCGGCTACCGCCTGAGTTCTGAACCGCCCCCCCCGCCGCCCCAGGCTCCACCGACGGTAACCGCCGTCCGAACCCTCAAGCCCCTGACCGCCGGCGAGCCCATCCGGGCCGAAGACATCACCCTGGCCTCCATCGCCGCCCGGCCGGCCGGCAGTTTCGAATCCGCCGAAATGGTGGTCGGGCAGAAACCCGCCGCCAACGTCGCCGCCGGCGAAATCCTGACCAAGTCCCACCTCCGGCAAAGCACCGGCCAGTTCCAGGAACTGCTGCGGTCCGGCGAACGGGCCATCGCCATCAAGGTGGATGAAGTCGTTGGCCTGGGCGGTTTCGCCCAGCCCGGCGACCGGGTCGATATCCTCCTTTACCTGCGGGGCGCCCAGGAAACCGCCAACGCCAGTTCCGCCCAGGTCGTGCTATCCGACGTACGGCTGCTGGCTTTCGGAGACACGTCCCAGGCCCCGGCCGGGCAGATCGAGGAGGCCGCCGGACGGTTGGCCGACAAGACTTCCGGCCGCAGCCGTTCCGCTGCCTCGGCCGTCCTGGCGGTGCCCGAAGCCGCCGCCTCCCGGCTCATGCTCGCCGCCAACAGCGGCAACCTGCGCCTCTCCCTGCGGCCGGCCGGCGAATCGACGGCCAAGGCTGACGATTCCCCCTATCTCATCCACCTGGCCACGCTGGCC
>DASRUX010000035.1:0-4478 GCA_035655235.1 Rhodocyclaceae bacterium
AGCAAGGGGCGGCCGGCGGTGTTCATCGACAAGGACGGCACCCTCATCCACGACGTGCCCTACAACGTGGATGTGAAGAAAATCCGCTTCCGGCGGGAGGCGGGGGCGGCCCTGCGCCGGCTCCAGGAGGCGGGCTACGCCCTCATCCTGGTGAGCAACCAGTCAGGCATCGCCCATCAGCTGTTCGACGAGGCGGACCTGGAGCCGGTGTGGGAAGCCATCCGGGCCCGCCTGGCCATTTTCGGCGCCACCTTGGACGGCATTTTCTACTGCCCCCACCACCCCCACGGCCCCCATCCCCGCTACGGCTTCCTCTGCCAGTGCCGCAAGCCGCGGCCCGGCCTCCTCCTCCGGGCCGCGGCCCAATGCGGCCTCGACCTGTCCCGCTCCTGGCTGATCGGCGACATCCTGGACGACGTGGAAGCCGGCCGCCGGGCCGGTTGCCGCACGGTGCTCCTGGACGTGGGATCGGAAACCGAATGGCAGTCCGGGCCGGAGCGCCAGCCCCATTTCGTCGCCACCAGCCTGGCCCAGGCGGCCGACCTGATCGTGGCCCACACTATCCCCTCGGAGTCCCCGGCATGGACAGCCTGAAATCCCCCGCCGCCTGGGACCGAGCCCGCCGCATCCTGGCGGTGCGCCTGGACAACCTGGGGGACGTGCTGATGACCACCCCGGCCATCCGCGCCCTGCGCCAGGGCGGGCGCCACATCACCTTGCTGACCTCGGAATCCGGGGCGGCGGCGGCCCCCTATGTGCCTGAAATCGACGATGTCGTCACCGCCAGCCCCCCCTGGCTCCCCGGCGCCCCCGCCGCCCCCGAGGACCTGGTGGACCTGGCCGGCGCCCTGCTCGCCCGGCATTTCGACGCCGCGGTCATCTTCACCGTCTATAGCCAGAATCCCCTGCCCGCCGCCCTGCTGTGCTGGCTGGCGGGGATTCCCCTGCGCTTGGCCCACTGCCGGGAGAATCCCTACCACCTGCTGTCCGACTGGGTGCCCGACCCGGAACCCCACGAGCAGATCCGCCACGAAGTCCGCCGCCAGCTGGACCTGGTGGGCAACGTCGGCTGCGTCACCGACGACGAACACCTGTCCTTCCGCATCTGCCCGGAAGACGCCGCCCGGGCCGTGGCCAAGCTGCGCCGGGCGGGAATCGACCCGGAACGGCAGTGGATCGTCCTCCACCCCGGCGCCAGCGCCCCTTCCCGGCGCTACCCGCCCGAGCACTTCGCCGCCGTCGCCGACCGCATGGCCGAGGATGGCGGGCACCAGATCGTATTCACCGGGGACGAAGGCGACATCGGGCTGACCGACGCCATCGCCGCCCGCACCCGCAGCCCGGCCGTTTCCCTGGCGGGACAGTTGAACCTGGGGGAGCTGGGGGCGGTGCTGGCCCCGGCGGCGCTCCTCATCGCCAACAACACCGGCCCCGTCCACCTGGCTGCCGCCCTGGGCACGCCGGTGGTGGACCTCTACGCCCTCACCAATCCCCAGCACGGCCCCTGGCAGGTGCCGAACCGGGTGCTCTACCACGACGTGCCCTGCCGCTTCTGCTACCGCAGCGTCTGCCCCCAGGGCCACCACGACTGCCTGCGCCTCCTGGACCCCGAGCGGGTGGCCCAGGCGGCGAAGGAATTGCTGGAACTGGGCGCCGAGCGTTCGGTTCCGGTCCGGCTCGTTCCCTAGTCCGGAGATTTTCATGTACACCCTTGGAATCAACGCCGCCTACCACGACAGCGCCGCCTGCCTGGTGCAGGACGGGGTGGTCCTCGCCGCCGCCGAGGAGGAGCGCTTCAACCGCATCAAGCACGGCAAGCGCCCCGTTCCCTTCTCGGCCTGGGAGCTGCCTTGGCACGCCATCGACTACTGCCTGGCCGAGGCCGGCATCCCGCTCCGGGAGGTGGACCATGTGGCCTATTCCTACGACCCGTCCCTGCTGCCAGGCCGCCCCGAGGGGGAGCGCCTGACCCTGCCGGTGGAACCCTCCGCCGCCAAGATCGACGGCGACTGGCACGCCCCCTGGGACCCACTCTTCTATTCCTACCTGGTGAACGCCCCCCGTCAACTGGTGGGCGGCGCCCCCCATCATCTCCAGGCCCGCTTCGCCGACGCCAGCCTGGAGTCCTTCCGCTGGCACCGGGTGGAGCACCACCTGGCCCACGAGGCCAGCGCCTTCCTGGCGGCCCCCTTCGAAGACATGGCGGTGATGACCCTGGACGGCCGGGGCGAGCGGGCGACCACCACCCTGGGACGGTGGCGCAACGGCCTCTTCGAGCGCTACCGGCAGGTGGATTTCCCCGACTCCCTGGGGCTCTTGTACGAAGAGGTCACCCGCTACCTGGGCTTCCTCCATTCCTGCGACGAATACAAGGTGATGGCCCTCGCCTCCTACGGCAAACCCCGGCACCAGGACTACTTCCGGGACATCCTGCCCTGGGACCACGAGGGCGGCTACCGGCTGCTGCCGGCCCAGCTGGAGGAACGCTTCGGCCTGCCCCGCCGGCGCGGCGAGCCCCTGGAAGAACGGCACTACGACATCGCCGCCTCCCTGCAAAAGGCCCTGGAGGAAACCGTCCTCCACCTGGCCGCCTGGTTGCGGGACAAGAGCGGCGAATCCCGGCTGTGCATGGCCGGGGGCGTGGCCTTGAATTGCGTCATGAACGCCCGGCTGCGGGACAGCGGCCTGTTCGACGAAGTCTGGGTGCAGCCGGCGGCCGGCGACGCCGGCACCGCCCTGGGCGCCGCCCTGTGGGTGGATCATCGCGAACGGGGCGGCCCCCGCTGGTGGACCATGGACCACGCCTACCTGGGCCCCGCCTATTCCGACATGGAAATCGAACAGGCCCTGGCCTGGGCCAAGCTCCCCTACCGGCGGCTTGACGATGTGGCGGAGCAAACCGCCGAACTGCTGGCCCGGGACCGCATCGTCGGCTGGTTCCAGGACCGCATGGAATTCGGCCCCCGGGCCCTGGGCGCCCGTTCCATCCTCGCCTCGCCCATCGACCCGGCCATGCAGGCCAGGCTCAACGAACTCAAGGACCGGGAGGACTTCCGCCCGGTAGCCCCGGTGGTGCCCGAGGAGGTGGTCGGCGAATGGTTCGTGAACGGCAAGGCCAACGGCGGCAAGGCGCCCTTCATGCTCTTCGTGTACGAGGTGGACCCGATCCGGGCCGCCTGCATCCCGGCGGCGGTCCATGTGGACGGCACGGCCCGGGTGCAGACCGTCTCCCGGGCCGCCAACCCGCGCTACTACGACCTCCTCCAGGCCTTCGGCCGGCGCACCGGCGTGCCGGTGCTGATCAACACCTCCTTCAATGTCCGGGGCGAACCCATGGTGTGCAGCCCCCGGGACGCCATCGCCTCCTTCTACTCGACCCCCATCGACGCCCTGGTGATCGGCTCCTATCTCGTGGAGAAAATCTGATGCGCCCCCAAATTTCCGTGGTGCTCCCCACCTACCTGCGCCCCGACCTGCTGGAACGTTGCCTGGATGCCCTGGAAATCCAGGACCTGGCGCCGGCGGCCTTCGAAATCATCGTGGTAGACGACGCCCGCTCCGACGCCACCCGCCTCCAGGTGGCCGACTATTCCCGCCGCCATCCCGCCGGGCCGCGGCTGCGCTACCTCCGTCCCGAGGACGGCCACCGGGGCCCCGCCGCCGCCCGCAATGCCGGCTGGCAGGCCGCCACCGCGGAGGTGATCGCCTTCACCGACGACGACACCCTCCCCGCCCGCAACTGGCTGACCCAGGGCTGGCTGGCCATGGCCCCCGGGGTCATGGCCGCCTGGGGGCACGTCATCGTCCCTTTGCCGGAGGCCCCCACCGACGCCCAGCGCAACACTGCCGGGCTGCATGGGGCGGAATTCATCACCGCCAACTGCTTTGTGCGGCAGGAAGCCCTGGAACAGGCGGGCGGCTTCGACGAACGCTTCACCCGGCCGTGGCGGGAGGATTCGGACCTTTACTTCACCCTGCTGGAGCGGGGGATGAAGGTGGCCAAGGCACCGGAGGCGGTGGTGGTGCACCCGGCCCGGACGGCCCCGCCGGGGACCTGTCTGAAGCAGCATCGGAATCTGTTCTATGACGCGCTGCTGTACAAGAAGCATCCGGAACTTTATCGGGAGAAGATTTCGGCTTCGCCGCCGGTGAGGTATTACGGGATTGTTTTGGCGCTGGTGGTGGGGGTGGTTTCCTTCCTGGCGGGCTACGGAGTGGTTGGGGTGGCGGCCCTGGCGGTGTGGTTGCTGCTGACTGGGTATGTGGCTTGGCGGCGGTTGCGAGGGAGCTCGCGGGCGTTGGGGAATGTGGTGGATGTGGTGGCCACTTCGGCGGTCATTCCTGTTCTTGCCGTTTATTGGAGGTTGGCCGGGGCGCTGCATTTCAGGGTGGTGTTTGCATGACATCGGGCCAGGGTTCCGCGCCTGACGCGCGGGCGTACTTTCTTTTGCTTCGCCAAAAGAAAGTAGCCAAAGAAA